>DATFEJ010000099.1:0-7223 GCA_035251235.1 Burkholderiales bacterium | reverse complement strand
TCACTGCGGCCGAGCGCTCCGCGGGGCGCGGCAGCGGCGGCCGCAGTGGTCGGGGCGGAACGAATTGCGCGACCAGCATCTCGCTTTTTCTCGCGAAGCCCCTGCGCTTTTCCGCGGCGAAGCCGGCCGCGCGCAGGCTCTCGCGCACGGCGGCCGCCACGCTCCAGGTGGCGGCCGTCGCGCCCGGCGCGCACAACCGCGCCACCGCCTTCATCATTTCCGGCGACCACATCTCGGGGTTCTTCGCCGGCGCGAAGCCATCGAGAAACACCGCATCGGCCGCCAGCCGCAGCTGCGGCAGCAGTCCCGCTGCGTCGCCGAAGGCGAGCGTCAGCACGACGCGCCCCTGCTCGAACTCCAGCCGGTGCAGTCCCGGAACCAGCATCGGCCAGGCGTCGCGCAATTCGCTCGCCAGCGGCGCGAGCTCGGCGTGCGGCGCGTGCAGGACGGCGAGGTCTTGTGCACTGAACGGGTGCTTCTCGACCGACACGAAGTGCAGGCGGGCGCAGCGCCGCGCGTCCTCCTGCCAGGCGTGCCAGGTGGCGAGGAACGACAGGCCGAAGCCGAATCCCGTCTCGAGGATCGTGAAGCGGGGTGCGTCCGCCCAGCGCTCCGGCAGCCCGTTGCCGCGCAGGAACACGTGATGCGCCTGCGCGATGCCGCCCTGCGCGCTGTGGTAGAGGTCGTCGAACTCGGGCGAGAGCGGCGTACCGTCCGCGCCGAACGCGAGACGGGCGGGAACGAGGGCTTGCGGCGTCACGCCGTGCGCATGCGCACTTCGCGCTGCGGGAAGGGGATGACGATGTTGCGGCTGCGGAAGGCCTGCAGGATCGCCTGCCGCAGCTCGGCGCCGGCGGGCGCGTAGTCCGGCACGTGGACCCACGGCTTCACCGCGATCGACACTTTCGACTCGTCAAGCTTCGCCACGCCGATCACGGGTTTGGGGTCCTGCAGCACGCGCGCGTTGGCGCGCAGCGTTTCTTCGACCACGCGCAGCGCCGTGCTCACGTCGGCGTCGTAGGCAACGCCGACCTCGACATCGAGCTGGCGCAGCTTGCCGAAGTTGTGCAGGATCTCGCCGACGATCTTGCGGTTCGGGATCACGATGCGCGACAGGTCCGGGTGGCCGAGCACGGTGCTGAACAGGCTCACGTCGAGCACCTCGCCTTCCTCGTTCTGGATGGAGATGAAGTCGCCGACGCGGTAGGGCCGCGTGAAGATGATGGTCAGGCCGGCGACGACGTTGCCCAGCACGCCCTGCATGGCGAGCGCGATGCCCGCGCCGGCGATGCTCAGGCCGGCGATCAGCGGCAGCAGCTCTACGCCGAGATTCTGCAGCGCCACGACGCCGAACAGCGCGAGCACGAAGATGCGCACGATGCGCTCGAGCAGGTTCCTCACCGGCGGGTCGAGCTGCAGGCGCTCGAGCGCGCGCAGCGTCGCGCGGCCCGCCCAGCGGCCGGCGTAGAAGCCGGCGGCGAGGATCAGGATCGCGACGAGCGCCCGCGGTCCGAAGCGCATGGCGAGATCGATGGCGGTGCTGCTGACCTGGTCGATGGCCTTCAGGGGTTCTTCCATGACGGTGCCTCCCGGTGGTGGAATGTGCCGGCGGATGCTAGGTGCCGGCGTCGTACCTGAACCTCGCGCCGACCAGCGTGGCGGCCAGCACCAGCGCCGTCGAGATGAGGATCATGACGATACCCAGTGCCGAGAGCCTGCCCCACAGCCCGTCCTCGGCGAAGCGCAGGATCTGCACGGCGAGCACCTCGGTGCCTGGCCGCGACAGGACGACGGACAGCGTCAGCTCCCGCACGAACATGGCGGCCATCAGGATCCAGCCCGACACGATGCCCGGGATGAGCAGCGGCACGATGATGCGGCGCATGGTGGTCATCGGGCTCGCCCCGCAGACGAGCGAGGACTCCTCGAGATGGCTGTGGATCTGGATGAAGGCGCTCGACAGCGGCCGGATGCCGTAGGGCAGGTAGGTGGCGATGTAGCCGAGCAGCAACGCCCAGATGGTCGCGTACAGCGGCGTTTGCACGAAGAACCACATGAAGCCGATGCCGATCACGATGCCGGGAAAGGAAAACGAAAGGTAGCTCAGAGACTCGAGCACCCCGGAGGCGCGCGACTTCACTTTGACGATGACGTAGGCCACGAACACCGACAGCACGACGCCCAGCGTGGCCCCGACGACCGCGAGGAACAGACTGTTCTTCAGCGCGAGCAGCGAGATCGGGTCGCCGAGCACGCTCGCCCAGTGCCGCAGGCTCATCATGGAGAAGGCGCGCGCGCTGGGCACCATCGTATACGGCACGAACGACGTGTAGAGCAGCACGGCCACCGGCAGCACGATCAGCGCCAACGAGAGGAGCGCCACCACCAGGAACAGCGGGGCGCGTGCCGCGCCGAGCTGCACCACGGTTGGCCGGAAGCCGCGGCCGGAGATGGTCACGAACTTCTCGCTCTCTGCGGTCAGCGCGCGATAGACGACGATCAGCGTTACCGACGCGACCAGCACGCTCATGCCGACCGCCGCGGCCTTGCCGTAGTCCGTGGCGAACCCCGTGGCGATCATCTCGTACAGGTGCGTGGCGAGCACGTGCACGCGGCCCGGCATGCCGATCACCTGCGGGACGGCGAAGGACGCGAGGCTGCGCACCACCCCCAGGATGATGGCCGCGAGGATCGCCGGCCGCAGGACCGGCAACGTCACCCGGAACAGCGTGCGCCAGCCGCTGGCGCCGGCGACGCGCGAAGACTCCTCCAGCGTCACGTCGAACGAGGCCATCGCCGGCGCGATGATCAGGTAGGCGATCGGCAGGTCGAGCAGCCCCTCCACCAGGATCATGCCCCACAGCGAGTAGATGTTGAACGGCGCGCTCTCCAGCGAGAACGCCTGCATCAGCCCGAGATTGAGCAGGCCGTTCGACGGGTTGAGCAGCAGCGCCCAGCTCACCGAGAACAGCAGGTGCGGAATCATCATCGGGATGATGGAGAGGATGCCGAAGAGGAACTTGAAGGGGATGTCGGTGCGCGTGTTGAGATAGGCGAGAAAGATGGCCAGCACCGTGGACAGCGTCGAAGACCCCAGCACGAACAGGGTGGTGTTGACCATCACCTCGAAGAACGCCGGATCCGTGTAGGCCTCGACGTACTTGTGGACGGTGAACTTGCCGAACGCGGTCAGGCCCTCGGAGAAGCTGCCGAGCGCGAGCATCAGCACCGGGCACACGGTAAGCGCGCCGACGATCGCGATCAGCAGGTAAGTGAGCCGCGAGCGTGCGTCGCGCATGGCGGGCCGCCGTCAGCGGGCGACCAGCAGGCAGTGCGCGGGGTCCAGCGTGAAGCTGACGGCGTCGCCCAGCCTGAGCCGCGCATCGGGGTCGATCTTCGCCAGCAGCCGTTCGCTGCCGGCGCGGATCTCGGCTTCGTAGGCTTCGCCGACGAACACCAGGGACTCGATGCGGCCGTTGACCCTGTTGGCGCCGGCCGGCCGATCGCCGCCGGCGATGCGGATGAACTCCGGGCGAATGCACAGCGTCGCCGCGGCGCCGGCCGGGATGTCGCGGTGCTGGCAGGCGATCCTTCCCAGACCCGAATCGACGATCGTGTGGCCACCTTCCTCGGCACGCACGGTGGCCTGCACGAGGTTGGCGCGGCCGATGAAGTCCGCGACGAAACGGTGATCGGCGTCGAAGTAGATCTTCTGCGGCGTGCCGATTTCGACGATCTGCCCCGCGCGCATGACGGCGATGGTGTCCGAGAGCGCCAGCGCCTCGACGCGGTCGTGCGTCACATACACGGCGGTGATCTGCAGCGCGGCGAGGAAGGCGCGCAGTTCCTTGCGGGTTTCCTCGCGCAGCTTGGCGTCGAGGTTGCTGAGCGGCTCGTCAAAAAGGATCACCTTGGGCTCGGCCACGAGCGCGCGCGCCAGCGCGACGCGCTGCTGCTGCCCGCCGGAGAGCTTGGTCGCCGGGCGCTTCTCGTAGCCCTCGAGCTGCACGAAGCGCAGCGTCTTCTCGACGCTTTGCCGGATGGCGTCTCTGGGCACGCCGCGCACCTGCAGCGGGTAGGCGACGTTGTCGAAGACGTTCATGTGCGGCCAGATGGCGTAGGTCTGGAACACCATGCCCAGGCCGCGCTTCTCCGGCGGCACGGCGATACCGCGCGCCTTTGACCAGACGACTTCGCCGCCGATCTCGATCTCGCCCGCGTCGGGCATCTCCAGGCCGACGATGCAGCGCAGGAGCGTGGTCTTGCCGCAGCCGCTTGGGCCGAGCAGCGTGAAGATCTGGTTGGCGGGGATCGTCAGATCCACGCCATCCAGCGCCTTGATGGTCTTGCCCTCGGAGTAGTAGTGCCTGCTGACGCCCCGGATGCGGATTTCCATGCTGTCCGCGGCCGCTACTTCACATCGAAGATCTTCTTGAACTCCGCGCCCCACTTCTGGATTTCGTCGTCCGACAGCTCGCGGATGGCGATGACCTTGGCCTGGTCCATGCCCTCGATGGGCGGATACACGCCGGGCGCGAGCACGTACTCGCCCACGTCCTTCGCCAGCATCTGCATGGATTTCCTGGACAGCCAGTAGTCGACGAAGGCGCGCGCGGCGGCGGGGTGAGGGGCCTTGGACGTCACCGCAATCGCGCGCGGCGTGCCGAGGAGCGGCTGCGAAAGCCGCGCCCAGTCGAGCGGCGCCGGCGCCTTGGTGACGATGTACTTGGGCATCGAGATGCCGATCAGCTTCTCGCCGCTCTCGATGGGCGCGGGCGTGGGCCCGAAAGAGGCCACGAACATGGGCTTGTTGGCGGCCAGGCCGCGCACGAACGTCATCCACTCGGCCTCGGACTTGAAGACGTTCTCCTTCAGCCCGATCAGCCAGGAAATCGTCGTCGCATGGTTGGCCGGGTTGGCCATGACGATCTGATTCTTCCACCTCGGCAGGGTCAGGTCCTCGTAGCGCCGGGGGGCGTCCGCCTGCTTCACGCGCTCCTTGTTGTAGATCAGGCCCACGTACTCGATGCCGAACAGCTGGATGCGGTCGTCCTTGCGCGTCCAATCCGCATAGCCCGCGGCGGCGGGCGAGCGGTACGAGGCCAGCACGCCTTTCTCCTTCAGCAGCTCGAGCACTGGCAACGGCGCCTGCACCACGTCGGCCATCAGCTTGCCGGCCTCGAACTCGGTGATCGCCGTGGCGACGAACTTGGCCGTCGAGATCCTGGTGTACTCGGCTTTCACCCCGGTATCGGCGGTGAACGCCTTGAGGATCGGCTCGACGGCCGTGATGTTGGCGTAAAACGAGGCCTTGCCCTCGGCCCGCGCGCGCTCCAGCAACGCGGGGTCCTGCGCCTGGGCCGGTCCGAATGCGGACAGTACGATGATTGCGGCGAGCAGCTTTTTCATGGGTGTCCTCTCCTGTGCGAAGGGAGCATCGGCCGGAGCGCGGGAGCGCATCTTGACATGGATCAAACGGCGCGGTGCGTCCGCGCCTACTGCGAGGCCGTGATGCCGCCGTCGAGGTACAGGATCTGCCCGGTGACGTAGTCGGAGGCCGGAGCACAGAAGAACAACGCCGCGCCGACGCAGTCCGCGGGCTCGGCGACGCGCCCGAGGGGAATGCGCTCCTTTAGCCAGGCACGCGTCTTCGGGTTCTTCAGCCAGTGCGCGCCCATGCGCGTGCGCACCACGGTGGGGGCGATGCCGTTCACGCAGATGCCGCGCCGGCCGAGCTCGGAGGCGTGCTGGCGGATGAGCATCGCCAGCCCGCCCTTGGTCGAGCAGTAGGCCGAGTAGCCGCGGCCGCGCAGGCCGAGCTGCGCGCGCACCGAGAGCAGATGCACCTGCTTGCCGCCACGCTTCTGGCGCTGCGCCACCGCCTGGGCGAGGAACATCGCGGCGCGCAGGTTGGTGCGGTAGATCGCATCGAACGCCTCTTCGGTCACGTCCTCGAGCAGCTGCTCGCGCTGCATGCCGACGCAGTTGACCAGGATGTCGATGCGTCCGAGCGACGCCACCACGCGCCGGATGGCGCCAACATCCTCGACGTCGAGCTCGACGCCGCGTGCGCGGCGGCCAAGCGTCCTGGCGAATGCCGCGGCCTTCTTCCCGTCGCGCCCTGCGGGGATGACGCGTGCGCCGGCGCGGGCAAGACCTCGGCAGATGGCCGCGCCGATCGCGCCGTAGCCGCCGGGCACGAAAGCGGTCTTTCCCTTGAGCGAGAAGAGCTCCATCTCAGTCCATGATCACGCCGCCGTTGAGATCCACGATCTCCCCGGTGATGAAGCCGGCGAGCGGGTGCACGAGGAAGCGGACGACGTGCGCGAACTCCTCGGGCTCGCAGAAGCGCCCCACCGGGATCTGTGCCAGCACCGCCTTGCGTTGCGCGGCAGTGAGCTGCCGGGTGACCATCGGCGTCCTTACGTAGGCGGGCGAGATGCCATTGACCGTGACGCCGAAGGACGCGAGCTCGCGCGCTAGCGAGAAGGTGAGCGAGGTGAGCGCGCCCTTGGAGGTGGAGTAGGCAGTGCCCGCGGTGAGGCCGCCCGTTTTCGCCGCGAGCGAGCAGGTGTTGACGATGCGGCCCCAGCGGCGCTTCTTCATGCCCGGGATCACGGCGCGCGAGAGGTAGAACGCGCCGTCGAGATTTGCGGCCAGCACCCGGCGCCATTCCTCGGGCGTGGTCGCCTCCGACTTGTTGTTGGAGAGGATGCCGGCGTTGTTGACAAGGACATCCACGCGGCCGATGCCGCGCATGGCCTTCGCCACAGCCTGCGGGTCGGAGATGTCGCAGACGATGCCGCCCCTGTGCGGCTTCACGTCGATGCCGATGACCTTCAGCCCGTCGGCGGCGAGCGCCTTGACCACGGCGCGGCCCATGGTGCCCGCCGCGCCGGTGACGACAGCCGTCCTGCCCGTCAGCATTTCTTGCGATCGGCTAGTTTTCAAGCGCGGTCTTCTTGCCGAAGAGGCCCCGGGCCCTGAAGGTTACCAGCGCGATGAGCAGCAGGTACATCGAGAGCAGCGACCACTCCGAGGCGTAGGCGCCGGTGAGGCCCACCACGATGCCGACCAGGATGCCGGCGATCACGGCGCCCCAGAAGCTGCCGACGCCGCCCAGCACGATGATGAGGAACGCCGGCACCACGGCGTCCACGCCCATGTGCGGGCGCACGCCCCAGATCGGCGCCATGACGATGCCGGCCACCGCCGCGAGCGCC
>DATFEJ010000194.1:0-3936 GCA_035251235.1 Burkholderiales bacterium | reverse complement strand
CGCGCTCGGCCTCGCCGGCGCGGCGACCGCCACGACCGACGCCTGGATCGACGACTGGCGGCTGCGGCTGGAGGGGCGCGTGTACCGCGCGCGCATCGCGGCGCGCGATTTCGACCTGCAGCTCGCGCTCGAAGCGCCCGGCGCGCCGCTGCCGCAGGGCGAGAACGGCTACAGCCGCAAGGGGCCGCAGGCCGGGCAGGCGAGCTACTACTATAGCCGGCCGCACCTCGCGGCCTCCGGCACGCTAGACGGCGCGCCGGTGCGCGGCACGGCGTGGCTCGACCACGAGTGGTCGAGCCAGTACCTCGCGCCGGAGGCTTCCGGCTGGGACTGGTGCGGGCTCAACCTGGACGACGGCCAGGCGCTGATGGCGTTTCGCATTCGCGCCAAGGCGGGCGGCGTGTACTACGCGCCGCCGGGCGTCGCCTTCACGCCGCTGCGCACCTGGCGCTCACCGCGCACCGGCGTGACCTACCCGGTGGCGATGCGCGTGATTGCCGGGGGCGCGCAGTACGAGCTCGAGCCGCTGATGGACGACCAGGAGCTAGACGCGCGCGCGAGCACCGGCAATTTGTACTGGGAAGGCGCGGTGCGCGCGAAGCGCGCCGGCAGGGAAGTCGGGCGCGGCTACCTGGAGCTGACCGGCTACGGGGAGCCGCTGCGGCTGTAGCTACTTCTTCTTTTTCTTCGCGCCGGCCTTCTTTTTCGGCCTGGCCTTCGCCTTGGGTTTCGCCTTGGCTTTCTTCTTCTTCGGCGCCGCCGCCTTTTGCGTGACCACCGCTTCGCCGGACACCGGGTCGGTGACCCCGAGGCCGGCGCCGAGGTCCTCGAGCATGTGGCGCATGCTGTCCAGGATGCCGATCATCTGCGGGCGCGCGGCGGCGATGTGGTTCATCGAGTGCCACTCGCCGACCAGGCAGTAGCTCGAGTCGCCGGTCTTCACCAGCGCCAGCTGGCGCATCCCGGGCATCATCTCGCCGATGTCGCGATGGCGCGCGACGAACTGCTCCTCGAAGCCGGGCTTGACGCGAAAACGCACGACGTTGAACGCGATCATGGGACCTCCCTCCTTTGCAGCAGGCTTATACGCCTCCCCGAAGCGCCCGGCTAGCCTACCGCCACGCCCAGACCGGCTGCTCCAGGTGCGCCACGCGCGTCTGCCGGCCGAAGACCGCCACCTCCATGAACTGGTAAAGCACGGCGGCCGTAGGCGCGTGGATGAGCGAGCCGAGCAGGGGATAGCGCACCACGGGCCGGTCGCTCTCGGCGATGGAGACGAATTGCGGCGAGCCCTCGCGGCCGAGCTCGGCGAGCGGCACGCGGTAGACCTGCTCGACCTCGGCGGGATTGGGGGCGATCGCCGCGCCGGCCGCCACCCAGGCCACCAGCGGCGTGATGAGATACCCGGAGCGCGTAGGGTAGTCGTCCAGCCGGCCGAGGAAAGCCTGCTCGGCCATCTCCAGGCCGATCTCCTCGCGCGCCTCGCGGCGCGCCGCTTCGAGCGGCGACTCGCCCTCGTCCATCCGGCCCCCGGGCAGGGCGTACTGGCCCGGATGCGCGCTCAGCCGCTGCGCGCGCCGCGTGAGCAGCAGCGATGCTTCGCCGCGGCCGTCATCGGTGATGATGACGCACACCGCGGCGCGCTTCAGCTCGCCGGCGGCGAGCGGCGCGTGCGCCAGGCGCGCGAGGTTGGCGGCCAATCGCGCGCGCAGCCCCTGGTCGAAGGGGACGGGAGTCATGCGGCGGCGCGAGCGCGCATCGAGGCGAGCGCCACGCCGGCGAGGACGAGCGCCACGCCGGCGAAGTGGTACCAGTAGGGACGCTCGCCGAGGAACACCGCGGCGAGCACGACCGAGATCGCGGGCATGAGGTGCATGGTGATCCCGGCGCGCGCGGCGCCGAGGCGCGTCACGACGTAGCTCCAGCCCGCGTAGGCGAGCAGCAGCGAGCCGAACGCGGAGTAGAGCACCGCCGCCACGCCCGCGCCGCTCAGCTGCAGCGTGGCGCCGAGCGCGAGCTCGGCGAGCACCCAGGGCGCCATGAATGCCATCCCCAGCAGGCAGACGAGCGTCAGGAACTCCACCATGCCGAGCGCGTCGCGCCGCAGGCGCAGGAACACGGTGTAGCCGCCCCACAGGGCCATCGAGGCGAGCGCGCACAGGTCGCCGAAGTTGAAGCTCGGGTTGACGAAGCGGCCCTGCATGCCGATCAGCGCCACGCCGGCGAAGGACAGCGCGACGCCCGCCCACTGGCGCGCGACGATGCGCTCGCCGAGCACCGGCGCGGCCAGCAGCAGGATGAAGATCGGCGCGGTGGAAAGATACAACGTGGCGCTGGTGGCCGTCGTGTAGTGCAGCCCCAGCCATTGCAGCGACAGGTGCAGGCCGCCGCCGGTGAAGCCGAGCAGCGCCATGATGCGCCAGTCGCGCGCCGAGAAGCGCGGCAGCTTCGCGGCGAGCCCCTGCCAGGCGAAGGGCGCGAGCGCGAGCACGACGATCAGCAGGCGCCCGGCCGTGGCGACGGCGGGCGAGATGTCGTCGCGCACCGCGCGCGCCACGATCCAGTTGCCCGACCAGAGCACGAGCGTCGCCAGCAGGACGAGCCACGCGGTGAAACGCATAGGCGGCGATTATCGCCTGCGTGCTATAACCCGCACCGATGCCGTTCGTCGACTGCGCAGGCCACTCGCTCGAGGTCGAGTGGGTCGGGGAAGCCGGGGCGCAGGCGCCGGCGCTCGTGTTCCTGCACGAGGGCCTGGGCTCGATCCGGCAATGGCGCGACTTTCCGGCGCAGGTGGCGCGGGCCACCGGGCGTCGCGCGCTCGTCTACAGCCGCTACGGCTACGGCCAGTCGGACGTGCTGCGCGAGGGCAAGGCGGGCGTCGACTTCATGCACCGCGAGGCGCTCGAGGCGCTGCCGGCGCTGCTCAAGGCGCTCGGCGTGGAGCGTCCCGTGCTCGTCGGCCATTCGGACGGCGCCTCGATCGCGCTCATCCACGCGGGCGCCGGGCACCCGGTGCGCGCGCTCGCGCTGATGGCGCCGCACGTGTTCGTCGAGCCGGTGTGCCTGACGAGCATCCGGGAAGCGAAGGCGGCCTTCGCCGGGGGCGAGCTGGCGCAGCGCCTGGCGAAGTACCACCGCGACGCGTCGAGGACGTTCCACCTGTGGGCGGACGCGTGGCTCGACCCGGCCTTCCCGCAGTGGAACATCGAAGAATATCTCGGCGGCATCTCCTGCCCGGTGCTCGCCATCCAGGGCGAGGACGACGCCTACGGCACGATGGAGCAGCTCGAGCGCGTGCGCCGCGGCGTGCGCGGGCCCTGCACGCTGCTCAAGCTTCCTGCCTGCGGGCACGCGCCGTTTCGCGACCAGCCGCAGCGCACGCTCGCGGCGCTCGAGGAGTTCGTGCATGCGCACGGCTGACCCCCTGCGCCACGACGTGAAGGTCATCGGCCTGGTGGGTGCGGCGCACGGGCTGTCGCACTTCTTTCAGATCGCCACCGCGGTGCTCTTTCCGCTCATCAAGGATGACCTGGGCGTGTCCTACGCGGCGCTCGGCGCGACCGTGGGCCTGTACTACACGGTGTCGGCCATCTGCCAGACGCTCGCCGGGTTCGCCGTGGACCGCTTCGGCGCGCGCCGCGTGCTGTTCGCCGGCCTCGGCATGGCCATCGCCGGCGCCGCGCTGGCGAGCCTGGCGCAGAACTACGCCATGCTGCTCGCCGCCGCGGTGGTCGGCGGCATCGGCAACAGCGTCTTTCACCCTGTCGACTTCACCATCCTCAACGCGCGCGTGGCGAAGCACCGCCTCGGCTACGCCTTCAGCTGGCACGGCATCGCCGGCTATCTCGGTTTCGCCGCGGCGCCCGCTTACGGTATCGCCATGGCCACGGCCTTTGACTGGCGCGCGGCGCTGCTCGGCGCCGCGGCGATCGG
>DATFEJ010000067.1:0-7190 GCA_035251235.1 Burkholderiales bacterium | reverse complement strand
GATCGCATCAGCGTCTCGCTCGGCCGGCTGATGCGCGCGGAGTTCCTGCGGCAGCGCGACGGCGCGGAGCGCTCGCTCGAGCGCGCGGCCATTGCTTTCCATCCGCTGCCCGGGAAGGCGCTGCGCCTTGCGGAGCGGCCGGTGCGCACGCTGATCTACGGCTCCCTGCCGCATCTCGACCTGGACCAGTGGCTCGCGCTGCTCGGCACGGGCGAGTCCGCCGGCGCCGAAGAAGCGTTGACCGTCGCGGAGATGAGCTTCGGCGTGCTCGATGCCTTCGGCCGGCGCCTGCAGGACGTGTCGGTCAAGGCGCGCATGCAGGGCGGCGGCTGGTCGGCGAACGTGACCTCCAGGGACATCGCGGGCGACGTCGTGTTCAGCGCGGGCGAGCGTCGCGCGCTGCAGGCGCGCATGGCGCGCTTCGTCGTGCCGCCCGAGTCGCCGCAAGCGAAACGGCGCGAGCCCGCGGGCGAGCTGCCCGACCTCGACCTGGTGGCGGAAGAGTTCAACTACGCGGACATGCACCTGGGCCGCGTAGAGATCGTCGCCCGCCACCAGTTGCCGGACTGGCGCATCGAGCGGCTGTCGATCGCCAACCCGGACGGCAAGCTGGCGGGCAGCGGGCTGTGGCGCACCAGCGCGGCCGGCGGCACGTCGCTCGCCCTCGAGCTCGAGGCCGCCGACGCCGGCCGCTTCCTGGAGCGCCTGGGCCGCCCCAACCTGGTGCAGGGCGGCAGCGCCAAGGCCTCGGCCAAGCTCACCTGGGACGGCGAGCCGATGGCGGTGGATCTGGGGAGCCTCGCCGGCACCGTCACGCTGCACGCGGAATCGGGGCGGTTTTTGCAGATCGAGCCGGGTATCGGCAAGCTGGTGTCGCTCATGAGCCTGCAGAATCTGCCGCGCCGCATGGTGCTCGACTTTGGCGACGTGTTCTACAACGGGTTTCAGTGGGATAGCATCGACGCGACGGCAAGCATTGCGCGTGGCGTGCTGGAAACGCGAGACTTCCGCATGCAGGGCAGCGCAGCCGAGGTGCAGATGCAGGGCACGCTCGACCTGGCGCGCGAAACCCAGAAGCTGCGCGTGCGCGTGGTGCCGGGGCTGGACGGCACGGCCTCGACCGTCACCGGCGTGATGGTGAGCCCGCCGATCGGCATCGCCGCGCTGATCGCGCAGAAGCTGCTCAGGAACCCGCTGGGACAGATGTTCGCCTACCAGTACGACATCACCGGCGACTGGGCCAACCCGACGGTGGTTCCGGTCCGGCCCCCGGTCGCCGAGTCGCCGAAAACGATCATAGGAGATTGAATCGCCCCATGGACGCCGACCGCCTGATCGCCACCGCCGACGCCTGCCTGCTGGCGCCCTTCGATCTCGAGCCGCGCCGGCTCGAGGCCGTGTTCGGCGCGCTCGCCGGCCGGCGGCTGGACCAGGCGGACCTGTACTTCCAGTACACGCGCTCCGAGGGATGGAGCCTCGAGGAAGGCATCGTCAAGTCCGGCAGCTTCGCCATCGAGCAGGGCGTCGGCGTGCGCGCGCTCTCGGGCGAGCGCACCGCCTTTGCCTACTCGGACGAGATCAGCTTCGACGCGCTGCAGGACGCCGCGCGCGCGACGCGCGCGATTGCGCGCGCAGGGCAGTCCCGAAAGGTGCGAACGGGGGGTAGGGGGAGGCGTCTTTCCCCTGTACCGATGCGCTACGAGCCCCTCGACCCGCTCGCCTCGCGGCCGGCGGAAGCGAAGGTGGCGCTGCTGGAAAAGCTCGAGCGCCTGTGCCGCGCGCGCGACCCGCGCGTCATCCAGGTGATGGCCGGCCTCGCCGGCGAATACGAGGTGGTGCTCGTCGCGCGCGCCGACGGCGTGCTCGCCGCGGACGTGCGGCCGCTGGTGCGCCTGTCGGTGCAGGTGATCGCGGAGCAGGACGGCCGCCGCGAGTCCGGCTCGAGCGGCGGCGGCGGACGCACCGACTACGCCATGTTCACCGACGAGCTGCTCGACACCTACGCGCGCCAGGCGGTCGACCAGGCGCTCGTCAACCTGGAGGCGCGTCCCGCGCCGGCGGGCACCATGACCGTGGTGCTGGGGCCCGGCTGGCCCGGGATCCTCCTGCACGAGGCGATCGGCCACGGGCTGGAGGGCGACTTCAACCGCAAGGGCTCGTCGGCCTTCGCCGGGCGCATGGGCGAGCGCGTGGCGGCGCCCGGGGTCACCGTGGTCGACGACGGCACGCTGCCGGGGCGGCGCGGCTCGCTCACCGTGGACGACGAGGGCAACCCGACGCGGCGCACCGTGCTGATCGAGGACGGGGTGCTGCGCGGCCTGATGCAGGACAGCCTGAACGCGCGCCTCATGAAGATGCCGCTCACCGGCAACGGCCGGCGCGAGTCCTACGCGCACCTCACGCTGCCGCGCATGACCAACACGATCATGCTCGGCGGCAACCACGACCCGAAGGAGATCATCCGCAGCGTGAAGAAGGGCCTGTACGCGGTGAACTTCGGCGGCGGCCAGGTCGACATCACCAACGGCAAGTTCGTCTTCTCCGCGTCCGAGTCCTACCTGATCGAGGACGGGCGCGTCACGCATCCGGTGAAGGGCGCGACGCTGATCGGCAACGGGCCCGATGCGCTCACGCGCGTGAAGATGATCGGCAACGACATGAAGATGGACAGCGGCGTGGGCACCTGCGGCAAGGAGGGGCAGAGCGTGCCGGTGGGCGTCGGGCAGCCGACGCTCAGGATCGACGGCCTGACCGTGGGCGGGACGGGATGAGCGCGCTCGCGTCGAACACGACCCGGTTTCTCTCCGATGCGGATGCCGTCGCCGCTGAGATCCGGGACGGATCCTCCATCGGCCTGCCGCCGGATTATTCGCTCGTGGCCATGGCAGTGGTGCGTGCGCTCGTTCGCAGGAAAGCGAAGGACCTGAAGCTGATCGGCGTGCCGCAGCTCGGGCTGTGCGCCGACATCCTGATTGGCGCGGGGTGCGTGAAGGAAATCGAAACGAGCGCCGTGACGCTCGGCGAGGCGGGCCTCGCGCCGCGCTTTACCGCGGCCGCCGAGAAGAATTCGCTGAAGATCGTCGACGCCACCTGCCCGATGGTGCATTCGGGACTGCAGGCGACGGAAAAGGGCGTGCCGTTCATGCCGATGCGCGGCGTGCTCGGCTCGGACCTCGTCGCGCGCCATCCGGACTGGAAGACCATCGACAATCCGTTCGCCGCGGGCGATCCGCTGCTGCTGGCGAAAGCCATCATGCCCGACGTGGCGCTCTTGCACGCGCGCTGGGCGGACGAGGCGGGCAACGTCTGGGTAGGCAGGCGCAAGGAGCTGGCCACCATCGCGCATGCCTCCAAGGCCTGCTACGTCACTTACGAAGAGCTGAAGAAGGGCGACATGCTGGAGGACGAGCTGCTCGCGCCGGGCTGCATCTCGTCGGTGTACGTGAGCGCGGTGGCGCCGGCGCCGCGCGGCGCCTGGCCGCTCGGCGTGCCGCTCGTCTACGGCATCGACGACGCGCATCTCTTGAAGTACGCGCAGATGGCGAGGACCGAGGCGGGGTTCACGGAGTATCTCGAGGAGTTCGTGTGGCAGCCTTCCGGCCGGAAGAGCTCCTCGCCTGCGTCATCGCGCGCCTGATCGGCGACGCGCGGCACGTGGCCGTCGGGGCGGCTTCGCCGATTCCGGCGACCGGCGCATTCCTCCTCAAGCAGAAGAATCCGTCGTTGCGGATCTCGCTGCTCGCCAAGCGCAGCGGCAATCCGTTCACCGAAGGCTCCAGGGAGCTGTTCGACCTGGCGGGGCAGGGAAGGATCGACGTCTTCTTCCTCGGCGGGGCGCAGATCGACGGCGAGGCGAACATCAACCTGGTGCAGGCCGAAGGCAGGCGCTTTCCCGGTTCCTTCGGCTCCGCCTTCATGTACTTCAGCGCGGGCATGACGATCCTGTTTCGCGACGAGCATTCGCCGCGCGTGCTGGTGAAGAAGGTGGATTTCGTCTCGGCGCCCGGCTGGAGCCCGCCGGAAGTGCAACGGCGCGGCGGGCCGGCGGCGCTGCTCACGGGCAAGGCGCTCTTCCGCTGGCAGAAGGACAAGCGCAAGTTCCTGCTGGAGAGCGTGCATCCCGGCGGCAGCGCCGAAGAGGTGCGCGCCAATACCGGCTTTGACTACGACGTGCCGGCGCAGGTGCCGGTGACCCAGGAGCCCGCGGCCGCCGACCTGCAATTGCTGCGCGGACCGGTGGCGCAGGTGATCGCGGAGAGCTACCCGGAATTCGCGCGCCGCCTGTGGGGCTGACCGGGGCCCGGGCGCGCAGTCACGATCCTCCGGTGCCGCGCAACCGGAGTCCGAGCCGCCGCAGCGCGACCAGGGCGAAGAACGCCTCGATCCGCAGCCGCGTGCCGAGCGACGGGCGCCAGTTTCCGGCGAGCACCGACACGATGGCGCCGTAGATGCTCGAATCCTTGCGCGGCGTGAACCACAGGTCGCGGAACGCCGGGTCGTAGAACCCGGTCGCGAACCGCCGGAAGTGGTGATAGCGCTGCCGCACCAGGCGCTCGTAGCGCGCGAAGGCCCGCGCCGACAGCCTGCCCGTGCGCAGCCCGGCGTCGATCGCCTCGGCGGCGTCCAGTCCGCCCTGCATGGCGAGCAGCACGCCGGTAGAGAAGATGGGATCGAGGAACGCGGCCGCGTCGCCCACCGCCACCCAGCGGTCCCCGGCGATCCGGGTGGCCAGGTAGGAGTAGTCGGCATCCACGCGCGCCGGCGTCACCCGCCGCGCACGCTCGAGCAGCGCGGCGGCGGCCGGCGTGGCCTCGAGATAGCGGGCGAGGTTGTCCTCGGCGCTCGCCTGCGCGGCGTGCCGGTGGGTCGCCGTCGGGATGACGGCGCCCACGCTCATCAGCGTGTCCGACAGCGGAATGAACCACAGCCAGCCCATGTCGGGGCGCGTGAACATGCGGATGTCGCCTGCGCGGCGACCGTCGGCGCGCGGCACGCCCTCGTACTGCGCGTGAAAGGCGACGTTGCGCAGGAGCCGGTCGTATTCGTGCTGGCCGAAGCGCTTGGCCAGCACCGCCGTCCGCCCCGAAGCGTCGACCACCACGCCCACCCGTGCGCTGCGCTCCGTCCCCTGCGCGTCCGCGAAGCGCAGCGCGACGCCTTCGGCGTCGAACGCCGCATCGAGGAGCTGGTGCTCCTCGCGCACGGCGACGCCGCAACGCTCCGCGTGGCGCAGCAGCACCTCGTCGAATCGCTCGCGCAGCACCTGGAAGGTCTGCGGCGCCGGCGTCTCGGCCGCGGCCGCGAAGTCCGCGTACTGCTCCGCGTCGGCTCCGGGCCGACGGAAGCTGGCGCCCCACTTCTGCACGAATCCGGCCGCCCTGACCGCCTCGCCCACGCCGAGGGCGCCGAACACCTCGTTGCTCCACGGCAGCTGCGACTCGCCAATGTGGAAGCGCGGAAACCGGTCACGCTCCAGCAGAACGACCCGCCTGCCGCGCCGCGCGAGCGCCGTGGCGGCGCTGGACCCGCCAGGCCCGCCGCCCACCACGGCGACGTCGAAGTCCCACCCCTTGCCGCCCATCAACTAAGGCCTCCTGGCCGTGCTCAGCGAACGCCCCACCGCCTCCCGCCACCGCGCCATCAGCTCCTCCCGCCTGCCAGCATCCATGCGCGGCTCGAAGCGCCGCTCGGCCTGCCACTGCGCCGCGATTTCGTCGCGCGACTTCCACAGGTCCACCGTCAGGCCCGCGAGATAGGCAGCACCCAGCGCAGTCGTCTCCAGCACCTTCGGCCGCACCACCGGCACGCCGAGCAGGTCGGCCTGGAACTGCATCAACAGGTCATTCGCCGTCGCCCCGCCGTCCACGCGCAGCTCCTTGAGCGCCATGCCCGAATCCTTCTGCATGGCCTCGAGCACCTCGGCGCTTTGGAAAGCAATGGATTCGAGCGCCGCGCGCGCGATATGCGCCCGCGACGTCCCGCGCGTCAGCCCGAAGATCGCGCCGCGCGCCTCGGGGTCCCAGTGCGGCGCTCCCAGGCCGGTAAACGCCGGCACGATGGCCACGCCGCCCGAATCGAGCACGCTGTTCGCCAGAGCCTCGATCTCGGCGGAGGACTGGAAAAAGCCGAGCTCGTCGCGCAGCCACTGCACGACCGCGCCGCCGACGAACACGCTGCCTTCCAGCGCGAACTCCTTGTCCTTCAGGTGCGCGCAGGGCGTGGACACCAGGCCGTGCGAGGACTGCACCATCCGGCCACCGGTGTGCAGCAGCATGAAGCAGCCCGTGCCGTAGGTGTTCTTCGCCATGCCGGGAGCGTGGCAGGCCTGGCCGAACAGGGCCGCCTGCTGGTCGCCGGCCACGCCGCCGATGACCAGCGGCTCGCCGAACAGGGATTTCGGCACCATGCCGAAGGCGTGCGCCGACGGGTGCACGTCGGGCAGCAGCGCGCGCGGCACGCGCAGCAGGCGCAGAAGCTCCTCGTCCCAGTCGTGCGCGTGCACGTTGTACAGCATGGTGCGCGCCGCGTTGGTGACATCGGTGACGTGCGTGCGGTTGCCCGTCAGGTGCCAGACCAGCCAGGTGTCGACCGTGCCGAAGGCGAGCTCGCCGCGCTCGGCGCGCGCGCGCGCACCGGGCACCTGGTCGAGCAGCCAGCTGATCTTGGTGGCGCTGAAGTACGGATCGATCACCAGACCCGTGCGCTCGCGCACCAGTCCCTCGGCGCCTGCCTCCTTCAGCACGCGGCATTCCTCGGCCGTGCGCCGGTCCTGCCAGACGATGGCGTTGGCGATCGGCTCGCCGGTCTGGCGGTCCCAGACGAGCGTGGTCTCGCGCTGGTTGGTGATGCCGAGGGCGAGCAGGTCCGCGGGCGCCACGCCCGACTGCGCCACCGCGGCGCGCGCCGTCTCGCGCTGCGTGGCGAGGATCTCGCGCGGATCGTGCTCCACCCAGCCGGGCTGCGGGTAGACCTGGCGGAACTCGCGCTGCGCCGACGCCACCGGCGCGCCGCGCTCGTCGAACACGATGGCGCGCGAGCTGGTGGTGCCCTGGTCGAGCGCGAGGACGTACTTCACCGCGCTATTTTAGTGCGGGACGGACGCGTAGCGCGCAGCCAGCGCGGCGAACGCTCGCAGCGACCGGCCCGCGTCGAAGGCCGCGCCGAGCTCCTCGGCCAGCAGCTCGGCGACG
>DATFEJ010000085.1:0-6615 GCA_035251235.1 Burkholderiales bacterium | reverse complement strand
CAGAAGCTCGGCGCCCACATGAAGGAAAAGAAAATCAAGTGACCAGGACCGCCTCGGCGGCGTCCTGCGCCTGCGCGGCCGTCCCGGCGACCACCAGCGCCACCGGCTCGCCGACGTGGCGCACGCGGCCGTGCGCGAGCGAGGGCCGGAGCGCCTGCCGCTGCTCCGAGCCGTCGCTCCACTTGAAGGGCGCGGCCGCCGGGATCGGCTTCAGGCCCGCGCGCGAGAGCTCCTCGCCGGTGAGCACCGCGATGACGCCAGGCATGGCGAGCGCGCCGCCGGCATCGATGGCGACGATTTCCGCGTGCGGATGGTCGGAGCGCACGAAATGGCCCCAGGCCTGGTTGGGCAGCGCCCAGTCGCCGACGTAGCGCCCGGCGCCTTTGAGCATGCGCTCATCCTCCAGGCGCCCCTGGTGTCCGAACTTCTCCATGGAGTGACTTCCGCGTTAGTGGCGAGACAGCGCGACCAGCAGGCTGCAGGGCGCGTAGTCGAGGATCGACGCCCCCACCGAGCCCTTCCACCAGCGTGCCGCGAACGACGTATTCTGGTTGTGGCCGACCACGATCAGGTCCACGGACAGCTCCTTGGCCAGCCGGCAGATCTCCTCCACCGGCTCGCCCACCGCGAGGTGCCCCTCGGCCTTGAAGCCCTTCTCCTTCAGGCTGGCGATGCCCTCGTCGAGCACCGTCTGCGTGCGCTTCTTCTCCTCCTCCAGCAGCTCCTCGGGGACGAACCCCTCGGTGAGGAACAGGCTGGGCGGCATGCTCGCCACCGCCAGCAGGTGCGTCTCCGCCCCGAGGAAGTTGGCCAGCTCCGCGCATTCCACCAGCGCGCGTTTCCCCTCCGCCGAACCGTTGTATGCGAGCAGGATCTTGCGGTATTTCATGGCCGCCTCCTTGCTTCGGTGATCGGTATTGTTTTTCTGCGGGGGATTATAGCCGCCGCCCCGGGCGGATAGAATCCGGATTCTTCCCCCCTCGCCCATGCTCGATCCTTCCCGCAGCGACCTCACGGCCGGCGTGGCCGGCAGCGGCACCATGGGGCGCGGCATCGTGCAGGTGCTCGCCCAGTGCGGCGCGCGCGTGCGCGTGTTCGACGCCCAGGCGGGCGCCGCGGCGAAGGCGAAGGACGCGATCGCCAAGGCGCTCGCCGGACAGGTGGCCAAGGGCCGCATGGCGCAGGCCGACGCCGACGCCGCGCTCGGCCGCATCGAGCTCGCGGACTCGACCGCCGCCTTCCAGGACTGCCACCTCGTCGTGGAGGCCATCGTAGAGGAGCTCGGCGCGAAACAGAAACTGCTCCGCGAGCTGGAGGGGATCGTGTCCGGGGATTGCATCCTCGCCTCGAACACCTCGTCGCTCTCGGTGACCGCGATGGCCGCGGCCTGCCGGCGCCCCGGGCGCGTGGCCGGCTACCACTTCTTCAACCCCGTGCCGCTCATGAAGATCGTCGAGGTGGTGGACGGCGAGCTGACCGAGCCCTGGGTGGGCGAAGCGCTCGCGGCGCTCGCCCGGCGCTACGGCCACACGCCAGTGCGCTGCAAGGACACGCCGGGCTTCGTGGTCAACCACGCGGGCCGCGGCTTCGTGCCCGAGTCGCTGCGCGTGCTGCAGGAGGGCGTGGCGGACTTCGCCACCATCGACCGCATCCTGGTGGACGCGGCGGGCTTCAGGATGGGCCCGTTCAGCCTGATGGACCTCGTCGGCCTGGACGTCGCCCACGCGGTGATGAAGTCCATGCACCAGCAGTACTACGGCGAGCCCAAGTACCAGCCCGCCTACATCGCCGAGACGCGCGTCGCCGCGGGGCTGCTCGGCCGGAAGACCGGGCGCGGCTGGTACCGCTACGACAAGGACAACAATCCCGGGAAAATTCCCGAGCTGCCCGTGCCCGCCGCCCAGCCGGGCCCGGTGTGGGCGGCGCCCGAGCTGAAGGAGCTGGTGGCCAAGCTCGGCGCGAACCCGCAGGCGAAGCCCTCGCCCGACGCGCTGTGCCTGGTCGCGCCGCTCGGCACCGATGCGAGCACCACGGCGCTCGCGCTCGGGCTCGACCCGCGGCGCACGGTCGCGGTCGACCCGCTCTTCGGCTTCGCCAAGCGCCGCACCCTGATGACCACGCCGGTGACGACGAAGGAAGCGCGCGACGCGGCGCACGCGCTGCTCGCCTCGGACGGCACGCCCGTGTCCGTGATCCGCGATTCCGCCGGCTTCGTCGCGCAGCGCGTGGTGGCGCACATCGTCAACGTCGGCTGCGACATCGCCCAGCAGAGGATCGCGACACCCGAGGATCTGGATCGCGCGGTGATGCTCGGCCTGGGCTACCCGAAGGGCCCCCTGGCGATGGGCGACGCCGCCGGCCCGGCGAGGATCCTCGCCGTGCTCGAAGGCATGCACGACTTCTACAAGGAACCGCGCTACCGGCCGAGCCCCTGGCTCGTGCGCCGGGCGCGGCTCGGCTTGTCCCTCCTTACCCCGGAGTAACCCATGCTCGATGCCTATCTCTACGACGGAATCCGCTCCCCCATCGGCCGCCACGCCGGCAAGCTCGCGCCGGTCCGGCCCGACGATCTCGCCGGCGAAGTGATTGCCGAAGTGGTGAAGAGGAACGGCGTGAAGCCCGAGGACATCTCGGACGTGATCCTCGGCTGCGTGACGCAGGCGGGCGAGGACTGCCGCAACGTCGCGCGCTTCGCCGCGCTCATGGCGGGCCTGCCGCCCACCACCCCCGCGGTGACCGTGAACCGCCTGTGCGCGAGCGGCCTGCAAGCCGTCACCGACGCAGCGCGCGCCATCACCGCGGGCGAAGGCGAGCTCTACATCGCGGGCGGCGTGGAGAGCATGTCGCGCGCGCCCTACGTCTTCGCCAAGAGCGAGACGCCGTACGGCCGCGACGTGAAGCTCTACGACACGACGATCGGCAGCCGCTTCACCAACCCGAAGTTCAGGAAGCTCTACGGCGACCACCAGATGCCCGAAACGGGCGACAACGTCGCCAAGGACTTCAACGTCACGCGCGAGCAGGCGGACGAGTTCGCGCTCGCCAGCCAGAAAAAATACGCCAAGGCGGAAGCCGAGGGCTTCTACAAGGGCGAGATCATGCCGATCGCGCTACCTTCGAAGAAGAAGGACGCCCCGCCCGCGCTGGTGGATGCCGACGAGCACCCGCGGCGCGACAGCACCATGGAGTCGCTGGCGAAGCTCAAGCCCCTGTTCGAGGGCGGCGTGGTCACCGCGGGCAACGCCTCGGGCGTGAACGACGGCGCCGCGGCGCTCGTCGTCGCCAGCCGCAAGTGGGGCGAGAAGAACGGCAGGAAGCCCATCGCCAGGATCCTCTCGGCGGCCTCGGCGGCCGTCGAGCCGCGCATCATGGGCGTAGGCCCTGCCTACGCCATCCCGAAGGCCCTCGAGCGCGCCGGGAAGACGCTCAAGGACATGGACTTAATCGAGATCAACGAAGCCTTCGCCAGCCAGGTGCTAGCGTGCCTCAGGCTCATGAACGTCGACTTCAAGGACACGCGCGTCAACCCCAACGGCGGCGCGATCGCCATCGGGCACCCCCTGGGCTGCTCGGGGGCGCGCCTCGCGCTCACCGTGGCGCGGGAGCTGCAGCAGTCGGGCCGCGACTACGCCGCGGTGTCGCTGTGCATCGGCGTGGGACAGGGTCTCGCAGTAATTCTTGAAAGGGTGAAATCATGAACGCGCCCCTGAAGAGCAAGCCCAAGGCCCAGTTCTCCTGGGAGGACCCCCTCCTCCTCGACGCGCAGCTCACCGAAGACGAGCGCATGGTGAAGGACGCCGCGGCCGCCTACTGCCGCGACAAGCTCGCGCCGCGCGTGCTCGAGGCCTTCCGCGAGGAAAAGGCCGACCTCGCGGTGTTCCGCGAGATGGGCGAGCTCGGGCTGCTCGGCCCCACCATCCCCACCGAGTACGGCGGCCCGGGCCTCAACTACGTCTCCTACGGCCTCATCGCGCGCGAAGTCGAGCGCATCGACTCGGGCTACCGCTCCACGATGAGCGTGCAGAGCTCGCTCGTCATGCTGCCGATCTTCGAGTTCGCCAACGAGGCGCAGAAGAAGAAGTACCTCCCCAAGCTCGCCACGGGCGAGTGGATCGGCTGCTTCGGCCTCACCGAACCGAACCACGGCTCCGATCCCGGCTCCATGGCGACGCGCGCCAAGAAGGTGAAGGGCGGCTACAGCCTCACCGGCAGCAAGATGTGGATCTCCAACTCCCCGCTCGCCGACGTGTTCGTCGTGTGGGCGAAGGAAGTGGACGACAAGGGCAACGTGGGCGAGATCCGCGGCTTCATCCTCGACAAGGGCGCCAAGGGCCTCAGCGCGCCCAAGATCCACGGCAAGGTGGGCTTGAGGACCTCGGTCACCGGCGAGATCGTGATGGACAACGTCTTCTGCCCCGAGGAGAACGCCTTCCCCGAGGTGAGAGGCCTGAAGGGCCCCTTCACCTGCCTCAACTCCGCGAGGTACGGCATCGCCTGGGGCGCGCTCGGCGCGGCCGAGGATTGCTTCCACCGCGCGCGCCAGTACGTGCTCGACAGAAAGCAGTTCAACCGGCCCCTGGCCGCCAACCAGCTCATCCAGAAGAAGCTCGCCGACATGCAGACCGAGATCGCCCTCGGCCTGCAGGCCTGCCTGCGCCTGGGAAGGATGAAGGACGAAGGCAGCGCCTCGCCCGAGATCACCTCCATCCTGAAGAGGAACTCCTGCGGCAAGGCGCTCGACATCGCGCGCGCCGCGCGCGACATGCTGGGCGGCAACGGGATTTCGGACGAGTTCGGCGTCATCCGCCACGTGGTGAACCTCGAGGTGGTGAACACCTACGAGGGCACGCACGACATCCACGCGCTGATCCTGGGAAGGGCGATCACGGGGATACCGGCGTTCAGCTGACGGGCGTTTGAGATCACAGATTGTGATCTCAAAGCGGTAACGTGCTGACGAGCCGAGGATATCGCTAGTCCTGCACGAATCCGATCCGGCGGCGCCTCGGCGCCTCCGCCGGCTGCGTGAGCGCGCGCAGTGCCTGGAGGATTTCCAGGATTGCGCGATCGTGCGAACCCACCTTGCGCTCGAGCTGGGCCAAGCGCCTCGCAATCTCCTCGTGCGCCTTCAGATCCTCGCGCAACTGCACGAAGGCGCGGACGACGAACACCGACGCCTCGATCGCGGCTGGTGAATTCAGAATCGTGGCCGCCATGACCGCCCCGTGCTCCGTAAACGCCAAGGGCGGATAGCGCCTTCCGCCCCAACTTGAGGTCGCAAATTGCGACCTCAAGATTGCAAGCTCCTGATTTGTAAGCCTAAACACGAAGCCCGGCGGGAACCGTTTCGCGTTCCGCCGGACTTGTTCATTGAATCGCTTCGGGGTCACGCCGTAGAGCCGCGCTAGATCCGAATCGAGGATGACACGCATCCCCCGCAAATCAAGAATGCGCTGCGCTGCGGCGTCACGGGGCTGCATACGCGCCCAATGGCTGCTCGAGCCGGTCGAGAGGGCTCTTCACCCCTCGCCCGCCCTTGTTGAGCACGTGCGTATAGATCATCGTCGTCGACACGTCCGAATGGCCGAGCAACTCCTGCACCGTGCGTATGTCGTGGCCCGACTCCAGCAGATGTGTCGCGAACGAGTGCCGCAACGTGTGGCAGCTCACCGGCTTCACGATGCGCGCCGCCTTCGCCGCTGCCTTCACCGCGCGCCCGAGCGTGTCTGGAAACACGTGATGGCGACGGATCACACCCGAATCCGGGTCGGCGGACAGATTCTTCGAAGGAAATACGAACTGCCAGGCCCAGTCCCGACCGGCGCGCGCGTACTTGCGCGCGAGCGCATTGGGCAGCGACACCTCACCGTGCCCCGCCGCGAGGTCGCGCAGGTGCAGCGTCCTCACCCGCCCAAGGTGCTCCTGCAGCGGCTGCACGGCCTGCTCGGGCAGCATCGTCACGCGGTCCTTGCCGCCCTTGCCGTCACGCACCGTGATCTGGCGGTATGCGAAGTCAACGTCCTTCACTCGCAGCGACAGGCACTCGATCTGCCGCAGACCCGCGCCATACAGCAGGCTCCCCATCAGCCACTTCACGCCGTGCATGTGCTCCAGCAGCCGGCTCACCTCGGCCTGCGTCAACACCACCGGCACCCGTACCGGGCGCTTGGAGCGCACCATGCCCTCGAACCAGGGCAGATCCCGCCCGAGCACGTTCTTGTACAGGAACAGCAGCGCCGCCAGCGCCTGATTCTGCGTCGCCGCCGCGACATTGCGCTCCGCCGCGAGCCAGCTCAGGAAGCCCTCGACCTGCTGAACCCCCAGCTCCACCGGGTGTCGTCTGCCATTGCGCAAGATGAACTGCCGGATCCAGAACCAGTACGACTTCGCGGTACGGCGGCTGTAGCCGCGCTTGCGGATCTCGGCCCACACCCGATCGCGAAGCCGGGGCTGTGCTATCGCCCCAAAAGATACCTTTGGACTTTCAGGCGCTTGTCCCATTTCCTGCGGCCTTTCGCGATTACTGGGTATTTATACATATCCGTAACGCGTTGAATGCAGGGAAGGTTGACAGCAATTTCAGGTGATCGGGGCTATGATAAACAGCACGTATGC
>DATFEJ010000372.1:0-3984 GCA_035251235.1 Burkholderiales bacterium | reverse complement strand
TCGTGCCGCGCCGCGCGCTGCGCGATGGCGACGTGCTGTGGCTGCTCGGCGACGGCGGCCGCATCGCCATCCGCCCGGTGCGCGTGCTGCAGGAGTCGGGCGAGCGCGTGGCCGTCTCGGCCGACGGACTGCCCGAGGGGGCGCGCGTGGTGGTGAGCGACCTCAAGGTGGTCACCGAGGGCCTGGCCGTGCGCGAGATCGCGGCCGCCGGGCGCCCCGCGCCGTGAGGGGACTGATGGCCTGGATGGCGCGCCACCCGGTGGCCGCCAACCTGCTGATGCTGTTCATCCTCGTCGCCGGGGCGTCGAGCGCGCTCACCATGAAGCAGGAGGTGTTTCCGCTGGTCGAGCTCGACGTGCTCGAGGTGCGGGTGGTCTACCCGGGCGCCGCGCCCGACGAGGTGGAAGAGGCGATCGCGCAGAAGATCGAGGAGCAGATCGAGGGCCTGGACGGCATCGACCGCGTCACCTCGATCGCCGCCGAGGGCGCCGGCGTGGTGCGCATCGAGCTGGCGCGCGGCGTGCACGCCGCGGCCAAGCTCGACGAGGTGAAGGCGGCGGTCGACCGCATCACCACCTTCCCGGCGGAGGCCGAGCGGCCGATCATCAAGGAGCTGGTCTCGCGCCAGCGCGTGATCGAGCTCGCGGTGTACGGCGACGCGAGCGAGGCCACGCTGCGCGAGATGGCCTACCGCATCAAGGACGACCTCACCGGCCGGCCCGGCATCTCGCTCGTGCAGGTGGCGCGCGTGCGCGACTACGAGATCTCGGTCGAGGTGCCGAACAACGCGCTGCGCGCCTACGGCCTGACGCTGCAGGACATCGCGGCGACGCTCCAGCGTTCCAGCCTCGACCTGCCGAGCGGCGACCTGAAGGCCGGCGGCGAGTCGATCCTGCTGCGCGCGCGCGGCCGCAACTACAACCGCGCCGACTTCGAGCGCGTGGTGGTGGTCTCGGCGGCGAGCGGCGCGCGCGTGCGCCTGGCCGACCTCGCGCGCATCGACGACGGCTTTCGCGACGACGACCTCATCATGCGCTTCAACGGCAAGCCGGCCGCCTTCGTGCAGGTGTTCCGCGTGGGCGAGGACAAGGTGCTCGACGTCGTGCGCGAGGTCGACCGCTACCTGGCGCGCAGCCTGCGGCCCGTGCTGCCGCCCGGCATCGAGGTGGTCGTGTGGCGCGACGACTCGGTGGAGTTCCGCAGCCGCATGGAGCTGCTGGCGAAGAACGGCGCCATGGGCCTCGCGCTGGTCCTGGCGGCGCTCGCCCTGTTCCTCGACCTGCGGCTCGCCCTGTGGGTGTCGGCCGGCATCTTCGTCGCCTTCGTCGGCGCCTTCGCCGTGATGCCGTTCGTCGGCCTGTCGATCAACATGATGTCGCTGTTCGGCTTCATCCTGGCGATCGGCATCGTCGTCGACGACGCCATCGTCACCGGCGAGAACATCTACGCCGAGAACGAGCGCGGCACGCCGGAGGTCGAGGCCGCGGTGCAGGGCAGCCAGCGCGTCGCCCTGCCGGTGGCGCTCGCCGTGTCCACCACCGTGGCCGCGTTCGTGCCGCTGCTGTTCGCGCCGGGCACGCTCGGCAAGTTCCTCTACCAGATCCCGGCGGTGGTGATCATCGTGCTCGTCATCTCGGTGCTCGAGGCGATGCTCATCCTGCCGCACCACCTCGCCCACCTGCGCATCGCCGGCTTCCGGCCGCGCACCTGGATCGGCGCGCGTCTGGCCGACCTGCGCCACGCGACCGACCGGGGCCTGCGGCGCTTCGTCGAGGGCCCGCTCGACGCGGCGTTGCGCTTGTGCACCGCGCACTACGGCGTGGTCATCGCCTCGGCCGTTTCCATCTTCCTGCTCACGCTCGGCACCATCACCGCCGGGCACCTGAAGTTCGTCTTCTTCCCGCAGGTCGAGGGGCGCTACGTGACCGCGTCGCTCGAGCTGCGGCCCGGCGCCACCGCCCAAACCACGCTCGCCGCGGCGCTCGCCCTGGAGCGCGCGGGCCGCGAGGCGGCGGCCGCCCTCCCCGACCCGAGCGGGCGCGACCTGGTGAACGCCGTGTACGTCACCATTGGCCAGCAGGAAGCGACCGGACCGGGCGCGGCCGGCGCGCTCGACCTGCTGCAGGGCAACAAGGCCTCCATCGTCTTCGAGCTGCTCGACCCGGAGCTGCGCAGCGTCACTTCGGGCGAGTTCGAGCGGCGCTGGCGCGAGCTGGCCGGCACGCCGCCGCGCGTGCGCAAGCTCACGTTCGCCTCGAACGTGATCCAGCTCGGCTCGCCGGTGCAGGTGGAGCTCTCGGCGCGCACGCCCCAGGGCCTGGCGCAGGCGGCGCAGGCGCTGCAGGACGAGCTGCGCCGCATCGACGGGGTGTTCGACATCCGCGACGACCGCGACCCCGGCAAGCAGGAAGTGCAGTTCCAGTTGAAACCCTCGGCGCGCGCGCTCGGCCTGACGCTCGAGTCTCTGGCGCTGCAGGTGCGCGCCGCGTTCTTCGGGGCGGAAGCGCTGCGCGTGCAGCGCGGGCGCGACGAGGTGCGCGTCTATGTGCGCCTGCCGCGCAGCGAGCGCTCGTCGCTCACCGACCTCTCGCGCTACCGCATCCGCACGCCCGCGGGCGGCTTCGTGCCGCTGCACGAGGTGGCCGAGCTCACGCTCGGCTACGGGCCCTCGACCATCGTGCGCCGCGACGGCCGGCGCGTCTCGACGGTGCTCGCCGAGGTGGACAGCCGCGTGATCACCGGGCAGCAGGTCAACGCGCGCCTCACCGGCGAGGTGATCCCCGCGCTGCAGGCCGAAATCCCCGGCCTCACCTACGCCATGGGCGGCGAGCAGCGCGAGCAGGGGCGCACGCTGCCGTCGCTGGCGCGCAACTTCGTGCTGGCGCTGTTCGGCATGTACGCGCTGCTCGCGCTCGCCTTCCGCTCCTACCTCCAGCCGCTGATCGTGCTCGCCTCCATCCCGTTCGGCCTGGTGGGCGCGGTGGTCGGCCACCTGGTGATGGGCCTGTCCATGGGCCTGACGAGCCTGTTCGGCGTCGTCGGCCTCGCCGGCATCATCGTCAACGGCTCGCTGGTGCTGATCGATTTCATCAACGAGGAGCGCGAGCGCGGCAAGCCGCCCGCGCAGGCGATCCGCGACGCGTGCAAGGGCCGCTTCCGGCCGATCCTGCTCACGGCGGTCACCACCTTCCTGGGCATCTTCCCGCTCATCATCGAGAAGAGCATCCAGGCGCAGTTCCTCATTCCGCTCGCCGTGTCGATCGGCGTCGGCGTGCTGCTCGGCACGGTGATGCAGATGCTGCTTACGCCCGCGCTGGCGATGTGGGTGGAAGCGCTGCGGGAGCGATGGGCCGGGCGCGCGGCGCGCCGCGCTGCTCGGGAATCGTGAGGCTGACCACCGCGGCGAGGACCGCGAGCAGCACGTCGAGCTGCCACATGGCGTCGTAGCTGCCGGTCAGCTCGAGCGCCACGCCGCCCAGCCACGAGCCGAGGAAGGCGCCCACCTGGTGCAGCAGGAAGGTGAGGCCGAGCAGCGTCGCCAGGCGCTGCGTGCCGTAGAGCTTGCCGATCAGGCCCGCCGTCGGCGGCAGCACCGCCATGTAGGTGAGTCCCATCCACATCGAGAAGACGAGCACCACGAGCTCGGTCTTCGGCGCGGCGAGGAAGGCCGCGATGCCGAGCGCGCGGGCGGCGAACAGGATCGAGAGCGTCGCCTTCATCGAGTAGCGCTGGATGACGAATCCGGCGCCGATGCTGCCGGCGATGTTAAAGAGGCCGAGCAGCGCGAGCGCAACGCCCGAGACGCTCGCCGGCAGGCCGCAGACCTCGATCACGCCGGGCAGGTGCGTGACCAGGAAGAACACGTGCAAGCCGCAAACGAAGAAGGTGGCGTTGATGAGCCAGAAGCCGCGGCTCGCCAGGGCCTCGCGCACGGTGGCGGCAGGCTGCGCCCCGGCCTGCGCCGGCGCTGCGGCCGCTGCGGGG
>DATFEJ010000208.1:0-2525 GCA_035251235.1 Burkholderiales bacterium | reverse complement strand
CGGGCTGGTCGTGCTCTTTCTCGTCGCTGCGGGCGTCACCGGGGCCGCGTCCTTCATCTACGAAGTGGCCTGGATCCGCATGCTGTCGCTGGTGCTGAGCTCCTCGTTTCACGCCTTCGAGCTCATGCTCTCGGCGTTCATCGCCGGCCTGGCGCTCGGCGGCCTGTGGATCCGCAAGCGCATCGACCGCATCGCCAACCCGGTGCGCTTCTGCGGGCTGGTGCAGCTGCTGATGGGACTGGCCGCGCTCGGCACCGTCTTCGTCTACCACTGGAGCTTCGACTGGATGGCTTGGGCGCTGACGGCGCTGCAGCGCAATGCGGCCGGCTATCCGCTGTTCAACCTGTTCAGCCACGGCATCGCGCTCGCCGTGATGCTGCCGGCGACCTTCCTCGCCGGCATGACCCTGCCGCTGTTCACGCATGTGCTCATGCGCGGCGGGCGCGGCGAGCGCGCCATCGGCCAGATCTATGCCGCCAACACGCTCGGCGCGATCGCCGGCGTGCTGCTTGCGGTCCACGTGCTCATCCCGGCCACGGGGTTGAAAGTGACGCTGGTCGTGGGCGCGAGCGTGGACATCCTGCTGGGGGCGTGGCTGTTGCGCTGGTCGGGCGTCCGCCTGCAGCGCGCAGAAGCGTTTACGGCGCTCATCCTCGGCCTGCTGGCCGCGGCGGTCACCGCCCGCGCCGCGGTGTTCGATCCCGCGCGCCTCGCCTCAGGCGTGTTCCGCTACGGCGTCGCCGAGCGAGACCACCAGGACGTGCTGTTCTATCGCGACGGCAAGACCGCGTCCGTGGCCGTGCTGGCCGGCAAGGATGGCTCGCGCTCCATCATCACCAACGGCAAGCCCGACGCGGCCATCCAGATGGATCCGGCGAAGCCGCGCCGCGAGGACGAGTACACGATGACCCTGCTCGGGGCGCTGCCGTTGCTCGCCAAGCCGGGCACAGGCACGATCGCCAACATCGGCGTTGGGTCCGGAATGACGGCGGAAGCAATCCTGTCGCACTCCGGGCCGCGCGCGCTGGACATCATCGAGATCGAGCCCGCCATGGCCGCCGGCGCCTACGCCTTCAGCCCGCGCGTGGCGCGCGTGTTCCGCGACCGGCGCATGGCGATGCATTTCGAGGACGCGAAGAGCTTCTTCGCGCGGCATGGCAAGCGTTACGACGTGATCGTGTCGGAGCCTTCCAACCCCTGGGTGAACGGGGTATCCAGCCTGTTCACGATGGAGTTCTACCGCCATGCCGCGCGCCACCTCGCGCCGGACGGCATCTTCGTGCAGTGGCTGCAAGTCTACGAAATGAACGACCGGCTGCTCGGCTCGATGTTCGGGGCGCTGGACTCGGTCTTTCCCGACTACGACGTCTACCAGTCCAGCGTGGGCGACCTCATCGTCATGGCCGTGCGCCAGGGCCGCGTGCCCCTGCCGGGTGAACTGCCGGCGGCCGAGCCGGCGTTTGCCGGCATGCTCAAGCAGGTCGGCATCACGCGTCGCGAGCATGTGCTCGTGCGCCGGATCGGCGGCAAGCGCGAACTCGCCCCGTTCATCGCGACGCTCGCGCCGTCGGTCAACTCCGACTTCCACCCCCTGGTGCAGCTCGAGGCGCCGCGCGCGCGCTATCTGCGCCAGACGGCCGATGGATTGGTGCAGCTGGCGATCGCACCGCTGCCCATCCTGGAGATGCTGGGCGACGGGCGCCGCGCGTTCCTTGCGGCGCCTGCGCCGCGCGCCGGGATGGGGCTGTACATGCAGCAGGTGAGCGCGCTCGAGCTGCACCAGGCGCTCGTCGCAGGCAAGGCGCCAGGCGACGACCAGCTGCCGCCGGCCTCGGTGCTCGTCTTTCGCGCGCCGCGCGTGCTGTGCGGCACGAAAGTCGAGGGCTTCGTGCTGGAGCAGCTGCATATCGCGGCGATCAACACGCTGTCGCACCTGGCGCCGAAGTTCCGGCGCGAGCTGTGGGTCGAGCCCAAGTGGATCGGTTGCCCCCTCGCGCGCACCGCGCCGCAGGTGCAGCAGCGCTTCGCCATCTATCGTGCCATTGCCGAGCGCGATGCGCGCGCCATGCTCGAGCGCGCCCGCGAGCAGCTCGAGATGCCCGAGCGCCAGAGCGTCGACTGGGCCCGCTATCTGCTGCTGACCGCGGTCCTCGGGGCACAGGCGAGCGGCCAGAAGGAAGAAGCGATGCGCCTGTGGGCCAAGCACTCGCCCGCCCTGCACGGCGACGATCTCGCGCCGTTCGAGCGCTACCTGCTCGCCTGGCGCCCCTAGCGCGGGGCGACGCGCCGCAGCATCGGCTCGGCAATGCGGTAGTCGGGATGGCGGCGGCGGAACTCGGCGAGGCTCTCGTCGGCTTCGCGGTCGCGTCCCTGCTCGCGCAGCCCGGCGATGCGTTCCAGCCAGTGCTCGGGCGACTCGGCCTTCTCCGGCGGCTTGGCGGCGCTCAGCGCGCCTGAAGCGCCCGCCGCCGGCGCCGCCTGATCGGCGGCCGGCGCCGCCGCCTCGGCAACCTGCTCGGTCGCCT
>DATFEJ010000110.1:0-11588 GCA_035251235.1 Burkholderiales bacterium | reverse complement strand
AGCAGCGTGCCGACCCGCTCGACGATGCCGAGCTCGTCGCGCAGCGCCTCACGCTCGGCCTGCGCGACCGCGCGCTCGCGGTTCGCCGGCACCGACAGCCAGCGGCCGGCGAGGCCCGCCGGGTCGAGCTGCAGGATGCGCTCGGCGATGCGCTCGCCGGCGAGGAAGTTGCGCGCGATGAAGTCGCCGATCTCGTCGGCGATCTTCGCCTGGTTCGCCGGGATGATCGCGGTGTGCGGCAGCTTGAGGCCCAGCGGGTGGCGAAACAGCGCCACCACCGCGTACCAGTCGGCGAGCGCGCCGATGATCGCGGCCTCGGCGAAGGCGGCGAGCCAGGCGAGCGCCGCGTAGCGTCCCTGCAGCGCCCTTGCGGCGACCAGGATGAGCGCGCACAGCACGACCAGCCCGGTCGCCCAGGCCTTCTGGCGCGCGAGCTTGCGCTCGGCGGTTTCCTCAGACAGCGGCATCGTTCCTCCCGATCTGCGTGCGAGGCATTATCTCCGCTTCGCCGCAAGGTATTGCGCCATCGCGCCGATGCGCGCGCCGAAGTTGCCCGAAGCCCCGATCACGACCGCCCGCATGGCGCGGGCTAGCTTCTCACCCTTCGGCTTGTCCTGGCCGCCGCCATCAGCCGCCCGAGAAGTACCTGCGGCGCAACTCCAGCGCCGAGCCCGGCCTGAAGTAGGGCGCGAGCCAGGAATCCTCCGGCGCGAGGAACTGCGGCTTCCATTCGTCGACGTTCCTGCCCGCGGCGAGGTTGCGCCGCACCGACTCGCGGAAGGCGTGGTGCGAGTAGGAGCGCATGAACTCGCCCAGGTAGATGTCGGCGACGCGCCGGTCGCCGCGGATCACGAGCATGTTCTCGTGGTTGGTCGTGGTGCTCGCCTCGCTGAAATTCGCCGAGCCGGTGACCACCATGGGGCTGCCGCCCAGCGGGTCCACCAGCATGTACTTGGTGTGGATCCAGCGCACGTTCGCGCGCGCCACCGCGGAGGACAATTCCCCGAGCCAGCGGTCGAAGCTGTTCGTCCGGATGTTGTGGCCGATCGCCACAATGACGTTGGGGCGCCTGCGCAGCGCGGCGATCTCCACGCGCGCCTTCGCCAGGCCGCTGCCGTTGCCCTCCTTCTCCATCAGCGCGAAGCGCAGGACGCTGTCGTTCCTGCGGTACTCGCTCTTGAACACCTCGTGCATGCCGAAGGCGAAGGTCATGAACAGCGCTTTCTTCGCGCTGCCGGCGATCTCGCCGTAGCGCTTGAGCGCGGCCAGCCCGCGCCGCGGCGACAGGACTTCGGTTGTCCCCGCGGCCGGCGGCAGGGGCGGCACCGCCGTGTTCTGCTCGTCCCAGTCCTTGAGATCGGCGATCGCGGGGTTCTTCCTCAGCTCCTTCCAGTACGACCAGTACACGGCGGCGACGCGCGTGTCGCGCACGGCGTGCCCCACGTTGGAGTGGCCGAAGATGCCGTTCGCGGTGATGTTCGTGGAGCCGGTCCACACCGCCGCCGGCTTGCCATTCTTCGTCAGCACGAGGAACTTGTTGTGCATGATCTTGCCCTGCGTCAGCGGATGGCAGAGCGACTTGATCTTCGCGGCGGCGATCGCCAGGTCGTTCGCGGCGACCGGGCTGCGCTGGGCGTTCCGTATCGCGTCGTACACGATCTCCACGCGCGCGCCGCGGTTGCCCGCCGCGCGCAGCGCCTCGAGGACGGAAGGCCACTGAAACTCGTAGATCGCACCGTACAGGCCGAACTGCTTTCCTTCGGCCTGCTCGATGAACGCGATGAGCGCTTCCACCAGGCCTCTGGAGAGCCAGGCGTAGGCCGCCTGCTGCGCGGCGCCGGTAAGCTGGTCCGGGCGCCTGTTCTGGAACCTGCGCGCGTATTCCTGCGAGGCGGCCGCGCCCCGGTTGAAGAACACGGCGTGGCGCTTGCCCCACTCCGTCTCCGTGCCGATGGAGACGCGCACGCCTTCGCCCTCGCGCAGGCTTCCCGGCGCGCCGTACATCGGCACCACCGTGTACGCGTATTCGTGGTCCGGCTTGGCCGAGTAGTCGGCCCACTGGAATCCCTGGAACGGCTGCTCGCGGCTGGAGAAGCTCGCGCCGTAGCCCTGCGGCGAGGACTGCGACGGGAAGGTCTTCATCCCGCGCAGCCAGTAGCGCTCGTTCTCGGTCTTGTCCTCGCGCTGGATCGCGAAGCCGAGCAGGCCGCGCTTCGCGGAGGCCCGCTTTACGTTCCAGCCGAGCAGGACGACGTGGGTGCCCGCGACTGCCTTGACGGTCAGGGCGTCGCCCGACTTGGATTTGCGCATGATCCCCCCTCAGACTGCGTCGCGGACGGGAGGGAAATTCTAGGCGCCCGCCGTGCGGGCGGCTTATCCCGCAGACCGAAGATGCGCGGATCAGACCACGAGCCGGCCGCGCCGCTCCGCTACGGTGATCTTCGCCTCGGTGCCCGAGTTGAACTCCAGGTAGTCCGCTTCGATGCCGTCGCTGAAGATGACGCCGTTCTCAGGCATGAGCGAGCGCAGCGTCAGCGCCTCCTTCGGCCCGATCTCGCCGAAAGCGAGGCCGACTTGCGAAGTCTTGCTGGGGAAAGGCTCGCGCACCGCGAATTGCAGGCGCTCCGCGTCCCACGGAAGCGGCCGGTAGTCGAAGTCGCCCTTGCGGTGCAGCAGCGCGCCGGCGATCGCCGCGGACCCGGTGACGATGCTGCGCATCCACGCGCTGGAGCCCAGGCCCGTGGAGACGATGACGCCGCTCGAGGACTGGGTCTCGGATTTCTTGCCGTGGCGGATCTCGTAGCGCGCCGAGGTGTGCGATTTCGGGCCGATGAAGAGGTCGTTCACCGCGTAGATGACCTGGCGGTCGGTGAGCGCAGCCTTCGCCATCGTCACTTCCTTGAACGGGCGGCGGTCGGCGAGCAGGTCCGGGAGCAGCACCGGCAGCTCGCGCGGCCGGAAGGGTAGCAGGATCCCGTCGTAGCGCGCGGGGTCTGGGTTGAGGCCCACGAGCGGCTGGCCGTCGAGGTACTTCATGGTGTTCGCGACCACCCCGTCTTGCCCGAGCGCGAGCACCACGTCCTGCGGCGCGAAGAGGAAGTTGGGCAAAAACCCTCTTTCGATGACCTGGTAGCGCCCGTGCGCTTCGAGCACCTCCACCGTGGTGCGCCTCGCCGCGAGGTAGGCCTCGTGCTCGCGCTCGTAGTCGCCGAAGTCGGCGCCCAGGTGCTCCACGTAGAACTTCGCCTGCGCGGCGGTATGGTGGCGCGCGAGCAGCTCTTCGAGCCGCGTCTTGCGCGTCACCAGCACGACCTTCCTCTCCAGGCCCGTGCCCATCGCGGCTCCCCCGCTCACCCCTTGCGCGCCGGGCTCGGGTGCGAGGTGCCGAGGAGCGACTGCAGGAGCTCCGGCGAGACGTTGAGCTGCCCGATCTTGTCGGCTCTTTCGGCGATGCCGCCGAAGGCCTGCGCGATGAGCTGGTTGGGCTGCATGCCGGCCGCGGCGAGCGCCTGCACGATGCGTGGATCGGCGCTCTCCAGCGACTTCATGACCGCGCCCAGCCGGTGGGCTTCGGCTTCCGCCAGCGTGCGCGTGTTCTCCGCGTTCCTCGCTACGAACTCCTTGCGCTTTTCTTCCAGGGCGACGTTCGCTGCCATCTCCTCGTCGCGGAACTGGTTGCGCTTCTGCCCCACGGCGATCTCGGTGTCGAGCTCGCTCTCGCGGATCGCGCGCTCGTTCTCCACCGCCGCGTTGCGGCGCATGTACACCGCGTCGTCGGCGGCCTTGAGGAGCGCTTCGCGCGCCTCGGCTTCAAGCGCGCGCGCCGTCTCGGGCGTGGGCTTGATGGCGAGGATCGCTACACCGAGGACTTCGAGGCCCAGCGACACGATCTCGGGGTGGGCCTTGAGTGCGGCGGTCACGCGCTCCGCGGTGCGGTCGGCGGCGCGCAGGACGTCTTTCAGCGGCAGGTCCTTCACGATCTGCTTGGACAGCACCTCCACGGCGTTCACCACGCGCTGCGCGAGCTTCTCGGGGTCGTCGGATTCGTAGCCGCGCGCGTCGGCCTTGAGCGCGTAGTTGAGCATCGCAGCCAGTTTCCTCGGCTCGGCGACGCGGTACGCGACTTGGCCCTGCACGGTGACGGTCTGGAAGTCGGCGGTCACCTGCTCGAAGATGAAGCCCTGGTCCTTGCTGCCGACCGGGACCGCCACGAGCGAGCTCGCGGGCGCGAAGTAGACGAAGGACAGGCCTGCGCCTTCGCGCACGACTCTTCCGGCGCGGTACTGCATGACGTAGGTGGTGGGGAGGGTCTTGAAGAAGCGGATGCCTAGCATGGTGGTCTCCTTGCGTTACTTAGTGCTACAACCACACTAAGTTAGTTGCACAGTACCACTAAGAGGGCTAGACTTCAAGCCCACGCCCCGGAGGGTCTCGGAACCATGGGAAAACAGGCACTTGCCGGCATCGAGCGACCGCTCACCACGGTGGACGTGGCGATCTTCACGGTCGCGGACGAGTCCCTCCAGGTGCTCCTCGTGCAGCGCCCGAAGGAACCGGACGAGCCCTTCCCCGGCCTCTGGGCGCTCCCCGGGGGCTTCGTGGACGTAGAGCGCGACGCGGACCTGGAGAGCTGCGCGCTAAGGAAGCTCGAGGAAAAGACCGGCGTCGCCAGTCCCTACCTCGAGCAGCTCGGGAGCTGGGGCGGCGCGAAGCGCGACCCGCGCGGCTGGTCCGCTACCCACGCCTGGTTCGCGCTCGTGCCGCGCGAGCCCGGTCTCAGGCCCGGCGGCAACGCGCCCGATGCGCGCTGGTTCCCGATCGACTCCGTGCCCGCGCCCCTCGCCTTCGACCACGTCGAGATCCTCGCCGCCGCCGTCACGCGCCTTCGCAACAAGGTGGAGTACACCTCGCTCCCCGCCTTCGTCCTGCCGCGGGAGTTCACCCTCACGGAGCTGCAGCGCACCTACGAAATCGTCCTCGGCCGGCGCCTGGAGAAGAGCGCATTCCGCACGCGCGTGCTCGCCGCCGACCTGGTGCGACCGGTGGGCAAGATCCGGCGCGGGCCGAACCGGCCGGCGCAGATGTACCGATTGAGGAACCCGCGCGAGCCGGTCTTCTTCGCGCGGACTTTCAGCCCGCGCTAGGCGCTGCGGCGGCAGTTCGCGGTCACTTGTAGCAGACGGCCTCCACGTTGTTGCCTTCCCTGTCGAGCAGGAAGGCGCCGTAGTAATTCGGCGCGTAGTCGGTGCGCAGGCCCGGCTTGCCGTTGTCCTTTGCGCCCGCCTTCAAGCCCGCCGCGTGGAACTCATCCACCTGCTTGCGCGTCTCGGCCCTGAAGCATACGTGCGCGCCGCCGCCTTTCTCGTCCAGATGCAGCCAGAGCCTGGGCTTGTCCTTCGGGCCGAGGCCCGCGTAGCCCTCGCCGCTCGGGCCCAGCACGTGGCCGAGCGGCGCGAGCATCGCCGCGTAGAGCTTCTTCGCCTTCTCGAGGTCCTTCACCCGCAAGCCGATGTGGTCGAACATGAGCCGTCCCTCCTTCGTCGAGGGGGCGACTCTACTGCGGTTTCTTCCATGCCGGGCGGGAATGGAATTCAGGAGCGGAGCTTGATCTGCATCCTCGCCGGGGAGGCGAAGGCGGCCTAGCGGCGGGAGCCTCCCGTCCAGGACACGGGACCCTGCGCGCCCCGGGGCGCCAGGTACTCGATGCCCGAGCGTTCGATCTTCATGAGCGCGGGCAGCACGTCGCTGCGCACGACCGCTAGTGGCGCAACAACTGACCCATCGGCGCATCGCACTTCGGTTGCGCCGCCGCCGAACCTCTGCTGCGCGAAATCGATGCGCACGGGAATCAGCTCGCCGCGGCGATCCGGCGCATACACGGGAACCAGGCAGGCGAGCGCGGCGGCGGCGATGTCCAGCGCGACGGCGTACTCGTCCGTGGACAGCGCTACCGCGTCATTGTGTCGGGTGTGGTGGAACGTGAACGCCGCAGCCACGGACAGGGGCACGTGCGACGCCTCGCTGCCGTTCCACAGCTGCGCGACCTGCGCGCCCTCCGCGTGAAGGTCGACCATCAAAAAAAACGGCCCCGGTTGGGAAGTCGGGGCCGGATGCCCGCATACGCGAAAGGGGGAAGGAGGGTGCGCGTACGCATGGGACAAAAAGAGAAGCGCTGTGAAATTTGCACGCTGATTGTGCGTTCACTTTCACGCGATCGGCCTTGCCGTTCTGTGCGCTAGCGCACTCAGCAGCACGTTATAATTTTCGCGCCGCGACCTTGGTCACACGGGTCCCTGGAAAGGACCCGCGCCAGGCAGACGGAGGTGTCCCGTGAACGCAACCGTCGCATCCGCAGCGCCGCATCCGCCTGCGAGGAATCTCCTGCTCGCCTCGCTGCCCGAGGAAGACTTCGGGCGGCTGCAGCCGTCGCTCGAGCCCGTCGCCCTGCCGCTCGGCTGGGCGCTGTACGAGTCCGGCGACCGGCAGGCGCACGTGTACTTCCCGACCGAGGGCATCGTGTCGCTGCTCTACGTGATGGAGAACGGCGCCTCGGCGGAAATCGCGGTCGCCGGCAACGAAGGCCTGGTCGGCGTGTCGCTGTTCATGGGCGGGGAAAGCACGCCCAGCCGCGCGATCGTGCAATGCGCCGGCCACGCCTACCGGCTGGGGGCGGAGATCCTCAAGCGCGAATTCGAGCGCGGCGGGCCCCTGCAGCACCTGCTGCTGCGCTACACCCAGGCGCTGATCACGCAGATGTCGCAGACCGCGGTGTGCAACCGGCACCACACGGTGGAGCAGCAGCTGTGCCGCTGGCTGCTGCTCAGCCTCGACCGGCTCGCCTCCAACGAGCTGCGCATGACCCAGGAGCTGATCGCCAACATGCTGGGCGTGCGGCGCGAGGGCGTCACCGAGGCGGCCGGGCGGCTGCAGGATGCCGGGCTGATCCGCTACCAGCGCGGGCAGATCGCGGTGCTCGACCGGCCGGGGCTGGAGCGGCGGGTGTGCGAGTGCTACGCCGTGGTCAAGCGGGAGTGCGACCGGCTGCTGCAGTACGGCGGCGCCTCGGGGAAGGAGTAGCCCCGGCGGGACTCAGGCGGCGAGCGCCGTGCTCGCGCCCGCGAGGTAGTCCTCGTAGCTGCCGCGGAAGTCGATCACTTCGCCGCCGGGCTTCAACTCGAGGATGCGCGTGGCGAGCGAGGACACGAACTCGCGGTCGTGCGAGACGAAGACGAGCGTGCCGGGGTACTTGTCGAGCGCGCCGTTCAGCGACTCGATGGATTCCATGTCGAGGTGGTTGGTCGGCTCATCCAGCAGCATCACGTTCGGCATGTCGAGCACCAGCCTGCCGATCATCATGCGCTGCCCCTCGCCGCCGGAGATCACGCGCAGGGATTTCTTCTGCTCGTCGCCCGAGAAGAGCAGCTGCCCGAGCGTCGCGCGCACGATCTGCTCGTCCTGCGCGCGGTCCTTGCGCCGCCAGCGGCCCAGCCACTCGGCGAGCGTGTCCTCGCTCTTGAACTCGTCCGCCGGGTCCTGCGGCCAGTAGCCGGTGCGCGCCTTCTCGGCCCACTTCACGAAGCCCTTGCCGTCCGGCTTGAGCTCCCCCGCCAGGCATCTCAGGAGCGTGGTCTTGCCCACGCCGTTGGGGCCGATGATCGCCACCTTCTCGCCCGCCTCGATGCTCAGGTCGAGCTTGCCGTAGTAGAGCCCCTTCGCTTCCACCGCGAGGCGGTGCAGCTTGTCCTTCGGGTCCACGAGGAAGCGGATGAACGGGTACTGGCGGCTGGAGGGCACCACGTCCTCGACCTTCAGCTTCTCGATCTGCTTCATGCGCGAGGTCGCCTGGCGCGCCTTGGCCTTGTGGGCGCGGAAGCGCCGCACGAAGTCCTCGAGGTCGGCGATGCGGTCCTTGGCCTTGGCGTTGTCCTTTTCCAGCTGCTGCTTGGCCAGAGTCGACGCTTCCATGTAGTCGTCGTAGTTCCCCGCGTACACGCGGATCTGGCCGTAGTCGACGTCCGCCATGTGCGTGCAGACGCTGGACAGGAAGTGCCGGTCGTGCGAGATGATGACCATGGTGCTCGTGCGGCGGTTGAGCACGTCTTCCAGCCAGCGGATGCTGTGGATGTCCAGGTTGTTGGTCGGCTCGTCGAGCAGCAGGATGTCCGGGTCGCCGAAGAGGGCCTGCGCCAGCAGCACCCTGAGTTTCCAGCCCGGCGCCACCGCGCTCATCGGCCCGTCGTGCTGCCCCTTCGGCACGCCCAGGCCGAGCAGCAGCTCGCCCGCGCGCGCCTCGGCCGTGTAGCCGCCGTATTCCGCGTACTTGTGCTCCAGGTCCGCCGCGCGGACGTACTCTTCCTCCCCGGCTTGCGGATTGGCGTAGATGGCGTCGCGCTCCTGCATCGCGCGCCACATCTCCTCGTGGCCCATCATCACCACGTCCAGCACGCGCTCGTTCTCGTAGGCGAACTGGTCCTGGCGCAGCCTTCCCACGCGCTCGTTGGCGTCGATCGCCACCGTGCCGGCGGAGGGCTCCAGCTCGCCGCCCAGGATCTTCATGAACGTCGACTTGCCGCAGCCGTTGGCGCCGATCAGGCCGTAGCGGTTGCCGCCGCCGAACTTCACGGTGACGTTGGAAAACAGGGGCTTGGCCCCGAACTGCATGGCGATGCCGGAGGCGACGATCACTTTACGGGTTCCGGAAACAAAAAAGCCGGCCGCGGCCAGCTTTTGATGGGTCCAACTGCGAGGCCGCCATTATAGCAGCCTCGCTGGTGCGGGGCTCTACAGCGGCTTGACGTTGGTCGCCGCCGGCCCTTTTTGTCCCTGCGTCACGTCGAAAGAGACCTTCTGGCCGTCTTTCAGCGACTTGAAGCCCGAGGCCTGGATCGCGCTGTGATGGACGAACAGATCCTTGCCGCCGTCATCCGGCGTGATGAATCCGAAGCCCTTCGCGTCGTTGAACCACTTTACGGTACCGGTAGCCATGTCTGTCTCTTCCTGAATTGGTCGCGCATCAGATCACGCGGCCGCCAATGTAGCACGGGATATTCGACCGGGGGCGGCCGGGATTCCCGGGCTGACCTTGGGCGCCATGCCCTGCGGGCCCTTGGGGTGCCTGGGCATCGGGGCGGGCTCTTTGCGGCCGTCTTCACGGCCGCAAGGATGGCCCGGCCCCGCTCAACGCGCTTCGTCGCGCTCCTTGAGCAGGCCGCGCTCGACCAGCGTGATCTCGATGCGCCGGTTCTTCTGGCGCCCCGCCTCGCTGTCGTTCGGCGCGACCGGCGCGTACTCGGCGCGCCCGGTGGCGACCAGGCGCTCCGGCTCGATGCCCGCCTCCTGCAGGAAGCGCACCACGGTCGTCGCGCGCGCCGACGACAGCTCCCAGTTGGAGGGAAAGACCTTCCGGTACGCCTTCGCGATCGGCACGTTGTCGGTGTGGCCGACCACGCGGATCGCCTTGTCCTCGTAGGACTTCAGGGCGCCGGCCACCTTCTTCAGCACCGCCTTGCCCGAGTCCTTGAGCGCCGCGCGGCCGGAGTCGAAGAACAGCTGCTCGGCCACCTCCACCGTCAGCATGTCCTTGTAGCGCCGCACCTGCAGCTCGCCCTTCTTCAGCTCCTGGCTGAGGTCGGCGACCAGGGCGTCGTACTGCTTCTGCGTCTGGCGGCTCGCGTCGAGCAGCTTCGCTTTCTCGAGCTCGAGCGCCGACTTGTCCTGCTCGAGCAGCACCTTCTCCTTCTCGAGCACCGCCTTGTCGTCGCGCAGCGCATTGCGCTCGCGCTCGAGGTTCTCGCGCTGCGCCTGCAGCGTGCCGACCTCCTGCGCCTTGTCCGCCTCGAGCTTGTCGTAGGTTCCCTGCGTCACGCAGCCGCCGAGGGCGACGGCGGCCGCCATGGCCGCGCCACCCAGGCATGCGAGTCTTGCGTTCATCGTCGTCTCCTGCTGGTTGCCCCTACGATGTCCCCAAGAAGCGATGCGTGTTCTTCTTCTTCGGCGCAAAGTTCGCGCAAACGCTTGCGGCGCGCAAGTGTCCCGCCGCGGCGACACGCGCGCGGCGCCGGTGTCGCGTCGAGACGACGAGCCCGCGCGCGTTGTACTCTGCGCCTATGCCGAAACCCTTGAATGAGCTTTCCGCCGCCGAGGCCGCGCGGCTGATCGAATCGCGCGAGCTGACCGCCGAAGCGCTCGCCGCAGCCTGCCTCGAGCGCATCGCCGAGCGCGACGACGCGGTGCGCGCCTGGGCGTTCATCCACGCCAAGAACGCGCTCGCCGAGGCGCGCGAGCTCGACCAGGTGCCGCGTCGCAGCCGCCTGCACGGCGTGCCTTTCGGCGTGAAGGACATCATCGACACCGAGAGCCTGCCGACCGAATACGGCTCACCGATCTACAGCGGCCACCGTCCGCGGGCCGACGCGGCTTGCGTCGCGCTGCTGCGCCGCGCCGGGTGCCTCGTCCTCGGCAAGACGGTCACCACCGAGTTCGCCAACAACCACCCCTCGCCGACGCGCAACCCGCACGACCCCGCGCACACCCCGGGCGGCTCCTCCAGCGGCTCCGCAGCGGCGGTGGCCGACCGCATGGCGCCGCTCGCGCTCGGCACGCAGACCGGCGGCTCGGTCATCCGCCCCGCCGCCTACTGCGGCGCCTTCGCCGTGAAGCCGAGCTTCGGCAGCATCAACCGCCAGGGGACGAAGTTCGTCGCCGAGTCGCTCGACACCATCGGCATCTTTTCGCGGGCGCCGGAAGACCTCGCGCTCGCGCTCGAAGTCCTGTCCGGCCGCCCCGCCCCGGATTTCGCTTCCTTCACAGGCAGGAAGCCGCGCATCGGCCTTTGCCGCACGCCGCGCTGGCAGGACGCCGACGCGGCGACCCAGGCGAACCTCGAGCAGGCCGCCGGGCGCCTTTCGAAGGCCGGCGCTGCGGTGAGCGATTTCGAGCTGCCGCCGGGGAGCGAAGCGCTCTTCGACCGACACGGCGTGATCATGGGCTACGAGAGCGCCCGCGCCCTCGCCTGGGAGTACCTGACCTACCCCGACCAGATCAGCACGAGCCTGAAGCCGCGCCTCGACGAGGCATGGCAGGTGACGCGCGCCGACTACGACGCGGTGCGCGAGACCGCGCGCCAGTGCCGCCGCGCGTTGGCGGACGCAATGCGCGAGGTCGATTTCCTGCTGACGCCCAGCGCGCCGGGCGAAGCCCCGCGCTCGCACGCGAGCACCGGCGATCCGGTGTTCAACCGCGCCTGGACCCTGTTCGGCGTTCCCTGCGTCACGGTGCCTTTCGGCAAAGGGGCGCACGGATTGCCGCTTGGTATCCAGCTCGTCGGGCCCATGGACGGGGACAGTGCGCTGCTCGGCTGGGCGCATTGGGCGGCGCGGGCCCTCGAGCGCTGATTCAGCGCATGCACGCCGCTTCCACGTCGCATCCGGCGGCCTTCCTGACCTACCGCGCCGGCTCCCAGAAATAGCTCGGCGGCTCGGCGCCGCGCTCCAGCATCTCGACGGCCTGCTCGCGGCACGCGGCGAGCAGCCGCTCGCGCAGCGCGGCGTCGCCGAGGCTCCGCGCGAGCGTCATCGCGCCCACGACCA
>DATFEJ010000033.1:0-5311 GCA_035251235.1 Burkholderiales bacterium | reverse complement strand
CGGCGACGCGCCGCAGGATCTGCGCCTCGCGCTCCGGGCGGTAGGCGGGGGCGCCCCCCTTCAGGGCGCCGATGCGCTGCGCGAGCCGCGCGCGCCGCTGCAGCAGCGCCGCCAGCTCGTCGTCCAGCGCGTCGATCTGCGCGCGCAGCTTGTCGATGTCGCCGCTCATGGCTCGAGCGGAAGATATCTGACCACGAGCACGCCGTCGATGGCGCGCAGCGCCGCCAGCGCGCCTTGCGGCACCGGGCTGTCCACGTCGACCAGGGTATAGGCCACCTCGCCGCGGGACTTGTTCAGCATGTTGTGGATGTTGATGCCCCGCTCGCCCATGGCATGCGAGATGCGCGCCAGCATGTCGGGCACGTTGGCGTTGGCGATCGCCAGCCGGTAGGGCGACTCGCGCCCCATGACCGCCTCCGGGAAATTGACGGCGTTGCGCAGGTTGCCGTGCTCGAGGTACTCGCGCAGCTGCTCGACCGCCATGACGGCGGAATTGTCCTCGGCCTCGCCGGTCGAGGCGCCCAGGTGCGGCAGCGCCACCACGCCCGGCACGCCGATGAGCGCCGGCGTCGGGAAGTCGGTGACGTAGGCGTGCAGCTTCCCCGCGGCGAGCGCCGCCAGCACCGCGGCGTCGTCGACGATGCCCTGGCGCGAGAAGTTGAGCAGGATGGCGCCCGCGCCCAGCTGTCCGAGGTTGTGCGCGCCGATGAGGTGGCGCGTGCGCTCTGCGAGCGGCACGTGCAGCGTGACGAAGCGGCTCGCCCTGAGCAGCTCGTCCACCGAGCTGGCGCGGCGCACCTGCGAGGGCAGGCTCCAGGCGCCCTCGACCGTGATGTCCGGGTCGTAGCCCACCACCTGCATGCCCAGGCGGATGGCCGCGTCGGCCACCAGGCTGCCGATCTTCCCCAGGCCGATGACGCCCAGCGTCTGCCCGGGCAGCTCCGCGCCGGCGAACGCCTTCTTGCCGTCTTCCACGCGCCGCTCGAAGTCGGGGGCGGCCCGGTCGAGCGCGCGCACGAAATCGAGCGCCGGCCCGAGGTTGCGCGCCGCCATGAGCATGCCGGCGATCACCAGCTCCTTCACCGCGTTGGCGTTCGCGCCGGGCGCGTTGAACACCGGGATGCCGCGCGCGCTGAGCGCCGGCACCGGGATATTGTTGGTGCCCGCGCCGGCGCGCGCCACCGCCTTCAGGCGCGCGCCGAACTGCATGCGGTGCAGGTCCTGCGAGCGCACCAGCACGGCGTCGGGATCGCGCGACTCGGTCAGCAGCGCGTAGCGCCCGGCGGGCAGGCGCTGCAGGCCCGCTGGCGAGACCTGGTTCAGGACCAGGACCTCGAGCTTGTCAGCCATGTCGCGCGGCGAACTCGCGCAGGTAGCCGGCCAGCCGCTCGCAGCCCTCGAGCGGCATGGCGTTGTAGATCGAGGCGCGCATGCCGCCGACCGAGCGGTGGCCCTTCAGCTGCACCATGCCGCGCTCCTCGGCGCCCGCGAGGAACGGCGCGTCGAGCCGCTCGTCGGGCAGGCGGAAAGGCACGTTCATGCGCGAGCGGTCCACCTTGTCCACCGGGCTCGAGTAGAAGCCCGCGTCGATCGCGTCGTACAGCACCTGCGCCTTGGCCACGTTGCGCCGCTCGATCTCCGCCAGCCCGCCGAGCTGCTTGAGCCACTTGAACACCAGCCCGGCCACGTAGATCGAGTAGGTGGAAGGCGTGTTGAGCATCGAGTCGGCGTCCGCCTGCAGCTTGTAGTCCAGCACCGAGGGGGTGCCCTTGGCCGCGCCGCCGAGCAGGTCCTCGCGCACCAGCACGAGCGTCAGGCCCGCGGGACCGGCGTTCTTCTGCGCGCCGGCGTAGACCAGGCCGAACTTCGACACGTCGAGCGGCCGCGAGAGGAAGTGCGACGAGGCGTCGGCGACCAGCGGCAGCGCGCCCGTCTCGGGAATCCAGTGGAATTCCACCCCGCCGATGGTTTCATTGGAGCAGTAGTGCACGTAGGCGGCATCCGCGCTCAGCTTCCAGTCGCGCGGCGCGTAGGCGAACGCGCGGTCCTCCGAGCTCGCCGCGACGCGCACCTCGCAGTAGTTCCTGGCTTCCTTGAGCGCCTTCTTCGACCACTCGCCCGTGACGACGTAGTCGGCCGCGCGCTTGCCGCGCAGCAGGTTCATGGGCACCTGGGCGAACTGCAGCGTCGCCCCGCCCTGCAGGAACAGCACCTTGTAGTGCGCCGGGACGCCGAGCAGCTGGCGCAGGTCGGCCTCCGCGTCCGCGGCGATGGCCATGAACTCCTTGCCGCGGTGGCTCATCTCCATCACGCCCATGCCGCTGCCGTGCCAGTCGAGCATCTCGTCGCCGGCGCGCGCCAGCACTTCGGCCGGCAGCATGGCCGGGCCGGCGCCGAAGTTGAACAGGCGCTGCATCAGTGCACCGTGGGCGCCGGGCTGTCTCCCTCTGGCAGCGGCGGCTCGTCGTCGCCCTCGCCGTTGCCCTCGCCGTGCCCGTTGCCGTTGCCCTCCTCGTCCTTCTCCTCGATGCGCTCCATGCCGGCGAGCTGCTCGCCCTCGCCGAGGTTGATGAGCGTCACGCCCTGGGTGGAGCGGCCCTGCTCGCGGATCTGCGCCACCGCCATGCGGATGAGCACGCCGCCGGTGGAGATCAGCATCACCTGGTCGCTGTCCTCCACCAGCACGGCGCCGACCAGCGGGCCGTTGCGCTCGGTCGCCTGGATGGCGATCAGGCCCTGCCCGCCGCGCCCGTGCTTGGTGTACTCGGCGATGGGCGTCCTCTTGCCGTAGCCGTTGCCGGTCGCGGTGAGCACCGTGCGGCTTTCGTCCTTCGCCACCAGCATGCACACCACCCGGTGGCCGCCCTCCTCCGGCAGGCGCATGCCGCGCACGCCGCCCGCCTGCCGTCCCATCGGCCGCACCTCGCTCTCGGCGAAGCGCACCGCCTTGCCCTCCGAGGAAAACAGCATCACGTCGGCGCCGCCGTCGGTGAGCACGCTGCCCACCAGGTAGTCGCCCTCCTCGAGGGTGACGGCGATGATGCCGCTCGGGCGCGGCCGCGAGAAATCGGCAAGCGGCGTCTTCTTCACCGTGCCGCGCGCAGTGGCCATGAGCACGAAATGCTGGTCGTCGAACTCCTTCACCGGCACGACGGCGGTGATCTTCTCGCCCTCCTCCAGCGGGAAGACGTTGACGATCGGCTTGCCGCGGCTCGCGCGGCTGCCCTGCGGCACCTCGAACACCTTCAGCCAGTACAGGCGCCCGCGGTTGGAGAAGCACAGCAGGTAGTCGTGCGAGTGCGCGACGAACAGCCGCTCGATGAAATCGTCCTCCTTCATGGCGGTGGCGGCGCGCCCGCGGCCGCCGCGGCGCTGCGCGCGGTAGTCGGCGAGCGGCTGCGACTTGACGTAGCCGCCGTGCGAGAAGGTGACCACCATGTCCTGCGGCGCGATCAGGTCCTCGATGGAGATGTCCTCGGCGACCGTCACGATCTCGGTGCGCCGCGCGTCGGCGAACGCTTCCCTGAGCGAGCGCAGCTCCGCGTCGATGAGCGCGGTGATGCGCGCGGGCTTGTCCAGGATGTCGAGCAGGTCGGTGATGAGCGCCATCACTTCCTTGTACTCGTCGCGGATCTTGTCCTGCTCGAGGCCGGTCAGGCGCTGCAGCCGCAGCTCGAGGATGGCCTGCGCCTGCGCCTCAGACAGGCGGTAGCCGTGCTCCTTCAGGCCGAACTCCGGCGCGAGGCCCTCCGGCCGATAGGCCTCGGCGCTCGCCCGGCCCAGCATCTCGCGCACCAGGGGCGAGGCCCAGGCGCGCGCCATCAGCTCGCGCTTGGCGTCGGCCGGCGCGGGCGCCGCCTTGATCAGCGCGATCACCTCGTCGACGTTGGACAGGGCCACGGCGAGGCCTTCCAGCACGTGGCCGCGCTCGCGCGCCTTCCTCAGGTCGAACACCGTGCGCCGCGTCACCACCTCGCGCCGGTGCGAAAGGAAGTGCTGCAGCAGCTGCAGCAGGTTGAGGAGCTTGGGCTGGCCGTCGACCAGCGCCACCATGTTCATGCCGAAGGAGTCCTGCAGCTGCGTCTGCTTATAGAGGTTGTTGAGCACCACCTCGGGCAGCTCGCCGCGCTTCAACTCGATCACCACGCGGATGCCGTCCTTGTCCGACTCGTCGCGGATGTCGGAGACGCCCTCGAGCTTTTTCTCGGTCACCAGCTCGGCGATCCTCTCGAGCAGCGCCTTCTTGTTCACCTGGTAGGGCAGCTCGTCCACCACGATGACCTGGCGGTTGCCCTTGTCCATGTCCTCGAAGTGCGTGCGCGCGCGCATCACCACGCGCCCGCGCCCCGTGCGGTAGCCTTCGTGCACGCCGGCCAGGCCGTAGATGATGCCGGCGGTGGGGAAGTCGGGCGCCGGCACGAGCTTCATCAGGTCCTCGATGGCGCAGCCCGGATGGGCGAGCAGATGCAGGCAGGCGTCCACCACCTCGCCCAGGTTGTGCGGCGGCACGTTGGTCGCCATGCCCACGGCGATGCCCGAGGAGCCGTTGACCAGCAGGTTCGGCACGCGCGTCGGCAGCACCGCCGGCTCGAGCTCCTTGCCGTCGTAGTTGGGCACGAAATCGACGGTTTCCTTGTCGATGTCGGCCAGCATCTCCGAGGTGAGCTTCGCCAGCCGGCACTCGGTGTAGCGGTAGGCCGCCGCGTTGTCGCCGTCGATCGAGCCGAAGTTGCCCTGGCCGTCGACCAGCATGTAGCGCATGGAGAAGTCCTGCGCCATGCGCACCAGCGCCTCGTAGGTCGCGGTGTCGCCGTGCGGGTGGTACTTGCCGAGCACCTCGCCGACCACGCGCGCGCACTTCACGTACGGCCGGTTCCAGACGTTGTTCGCCTCCTGCATGGCGAACAGCACGCGCCGGTGCACGGGCTTCAGGCCGTCGCGCACGTCGGGCAGCGCCCGCCCGACGATCACGCTCATGGCGTAATCGAGGTAGGAGCGGCGCATCTCCTCCTCGAGACTGACGGGGAGCGTTTCCTTGGCGAACGGTTCCATTGCGGCTCTTGTTCTGAGGAGGAATGCGGCCGTTTAAGGCGCTGTTTCGAGCGTGAAATTTTAGCACGCGGACCCTCTCGACCTCGGCCTTGGCCTGTGCTTAAATGCGGGGCATTCTGTGCGAGGAGAATAAGATGATCAGGAGGACCGCCCAGTCGTTCATTTGCGTCGCCGTGCTCGCCGCGCTGGTGGGTTGCGCGACCACCGAGGAACCCGCGGCGCCCGCGCCCGCGCCGACCCCCGCGCCGGCGGCGCCGGC
>DATFEJ010000045.1:0-3581 GCA_035251235.1 Burkholderiales bacterium | reverse complement strand
GAGAGCGAGGGTTCGTGCCGCGCCGCCCATGCCCACCCGGCCGCGCCCTACTCGACCTCTTGTCCGGCGAGGAACAGCGACCGGCCGAGCGCCGCGAAGAAGTTCTGGTAGACGAGCGGGTCGTCCACGCGCTGGTTGTTGAACTCGGCGTTGGCGCGCACGAGCATGCGCGTCTCGCCGTACGGCCGCACGGTCACGGTCATGATCATGTTGTTCACGCCGAACGTCTTCACCATGACGAACCGGCGCGCCGTGACCGTGCCGAGCTCGGCATCCGCAGCTTCGATCATGAACTCCAGGTCCTGCAGCGTGGCGATGACCCCGCGCAGCACGCGCTGCCGATCCACCGTGTCGTAGGCCCGTGACTGGATGCTGCGCAGCTTGAGCTGGCTCTCGCCGCCCCCGAGCACGCCGCGTTCGGGCGACGTGCTCGCGCAACCCTTGCAAAGCAGTACCCCGGCGGCAAGCGCCACCGCGCCCAGCGCCTTGCGCCGCTTCATAACCTGTGGGCCTCCAGGAAGATCGCCTTCGAAAGCAGCTCGAAGAACCGCTCGTAGAGCTGCGGTTCGCGCAGCACGCCCGACTCGAGGAGCAGAGGCTGACGCAGGTACCGGTGAAAGGACACGCGCAGCGCCTGCCCGCGCGCGCCGTCCGCGAGCGGCCGCGTGACGAGCAGCGCGGTGATCGTCTGCTCCTGCTGCATCGGCGGCATGGACGGGGCGGCGCCACCGCCCGCGCTGGCGAGCAGCATGAGCAGGACCACCGCCGCGACCTGGTCAGGCGCCTTCGCCTCGCGATCCTTGACGCCCTTGGCGAATCCCAGGCGCGCGTTGCTCAGGCGGATCGTGAAGCCGAGGTCCTGCAGCACGGCGACGGCCGCGGCGAGCAGCCGGTCCTCCTCGATGCCCTCGAAGCGGCGCGTCTGCAGCTCGCGCAGCGCGGCCGCGTCGTCGCGCGCCCGCATCGCGCCCTGCGCGTCCTCGGTCGCGCAGCCCGGCAGCGCGGCGCCCAGCACGGCGAGCGCGAGGGCGCATGCGGATGCCCTCGCAGCGCGCTCGTCAGAACTGCGTCGCGTGGTAGGCGAAGTCGCGGACGTAGCCGTTGGCATCGAACCTGACGACGATGGTGAGCGTGCGCTGCGTCGTGGTGCGCGCGCCGCTACCCGCCTCGTAATGCGTTCCGGCGGCCGCGCCCGCGCTGCCGCCCGCGCCCAGGATCAGCGCGGCGACGCCGCCGCGGCTCTCCGAATACACGGTCTCCGTGGACACCTTGTCGTAGGTCCACACCTCGCGCCGCTGGTCGTCGGTGGCCACGATGTTGGGCGAGCCGAGCACGCGGATCACCTCCGCGCCGCTCATGCCGACGCGGATCTCGCGCTGCACCTTGCCGACCGTGAGCCGCTCGGCCTCCTCGCCCTTCACCGCGGCGCGGTGATCGGCCGCCGTGGTGCAGCCCGCGAGCAGCGCCAGCAGCAGCAGAAATGCATGCATTCGCACGTCACCGTCCTTTTGCGCCCGAGGGTCATTTGTACACGGCGCACGGCGCGCCTGCTTGACGTAGGTCAAGCAGCCTGCCGGATGCGGGCGCGCGGGAATGGCGGAGAGAGAGGGATTCGAACCCCCGGAACTCTTACGAGTTCAACAGATTTCGAGTCTGCCGCAATCGACCACTCTGCCATCTCTCCGCGGCAGGTCGGATTTTATCAGGGCCGCGCGAGCTTCTCGACCCCTCCCATGTGCGCGCGCAGCGCCGCGGGCACCGTCACCGTGCCGTCGGCGTTCTGGTAGTTCTCGAGGATCGCGACCAGGGTCCGCCCCACCGCGAGCCCCGAGCCGTTCAGCGTGTGCACGGGCTCGGGCTTGCCCTTGTCGCCCTTGAAGCGCGCCTGCATGCGCCGCGCCTGGAAGGCCTCGAAGTTGGAGCAGGAGCTGATCTCGCGATACGCGTTCTGCCCGGGGAGCCAGACCTCGAGGTCGTAGGTCTTGGACGAGGAAAAGCCCATGTCGCCCGTGCACAGCGTCACCGTCCGGTAGGGCAGCTCCAGCCGCTTGAGGATCGCCTCGGCGTGCGCCGTCAGCTCCTCGTGCCCCTCACGGGACTTCGCCGGATGCACGATCTGCACCAGCTCGACCTTGTCGAACTGGTGGTTGCGGATCATGCCGCGCGTGTCCTTGCCCGCCGCGCCCGCCTCCGAGCGGAAGCACGGCGAGTGGCAGACGAACTTCATCGGCAGCGCTTCCAGCGGCACCATCTGCTCGCGCACGAAGTTGGTCACCGGATACTCGGCCGTGGGAATGAGGTAGAGGTCCCGGTCCTCGAGCTTGAACAGGTCGCCCTTGAACTTGGCCAGGCTCGAGACGCCGTCGGCGCAGGCGCCGCTCACCATGTACGGCGTGTACACCTCGGTGTAGCCGTGCTCCAGCGTGTGCACGTCGAGCATGAACTGCGCGAGCGCGCGGTGCAGGCGCGCCAGGCCGCCCCTCATCACCGCGAAGCGCGCGCCCGCGAGCCTGGCGCCGGTCTCGAAATCCAGGCCGAGCGGCGTGCCGACGTCGACGTGGTCCTTGGGCGCGAAGTCGAACTTGCGCGGCGCGCCCCAGCGGCGCACTTCCACGTTCTGATCCGACGATGATCCGACCGGGACGCTCTCGTGCGGAAGATTCGGGATCAGCGACACGAACTCGCGCAGCTTCGCCTGCACCGACTCGTTCTCGCCTTCCAGGGCCCTTAGCTTCTCGCCGGCTTCAGCCGCCTCGGCCATCAGGCTCGCGGCCTGCGCTTCGTCCTTCCTGGCCTTGGCCTGGCCGACCTGCTTCGACAGTGCGTTCCTCTGCGCCTGCAGGCTCTCGGTGGTCGTCTGGATGCGCTTGCGCGCGTCCTCCAGGCTGCGGAATCCGGCGCTGTCGAGCGTGTAGCCGCGCGTCGCGAGTCGCTTGGCCACGGCGTCGATGTCGCTTCTGAGCAGTTGAATGTCGATCATGTCTTCTTCGCGCGCGCCCCGGCGTTCAGGCGCCTGAGCTCCTCGAGCTTCTCCCGGATTCTTGCCTCCAGCCCGCGCTCGGTGGGCCTGTACCACTGGACCGGGGGCATGCCCTCGGGAAAGTAGTCCTCGCCCGCGGCGAAGGCATCCTTCTCGTCGTGGGCGTAGCGGTAGTCCTTGCCGTAGCCCAGGTTCTTCATCAGCTTCGTGGGCGCATTGCGGATGTGCAGCGGCACGGGCCGCGTGCCGTCTTCCTGCACGAAGGCGCGCGCCGCATTATAGGCGTTGTAAACAGCGTTCGACTTCGCGGCCACCGCCAGGTAGAGCACCGCCTGGGCGAGCGCGAGCTCGCCCTCGGGCGAGCCGAGGCGCTCGTAAGTCTGCGCCGCCTCGAGCGCGAGCGTCAGCGCGCGCGGATCGGCGAGGCCCACGTCCTCCACCGCCATGCGCACGATGCGCCGCGCGAGATACAGCGGATCGGCGCCGCCGTCGAGCATGCGCACCAGCCAGTAGAGCGAGGCATCGGGATCGGAGCCGCGCACCGACTTGTGCAGCGCCGAGATCTGGTCGTAGAACTGCTCGCCGCCCTTGTCGAAGCGCC
>DATFEJ010000369.1:0-3543 GCA_035251235.1 Burkholderiales bacterium | reverse complement strand
GAAGCCGATGGCCAGCGCCGCGGGGAGGGCGAGCGCGCGCCGCCAGGCGGCGAGCGCCGCGCAGGCCGGGAGCAGGACAATCCACCCGGCGGACGGCAGCGCGGCCTGCTGCTGCAGCAGCAGCGCGCCCGCAGTGAACGCGAGGGCGGCGGCGGTCATCTAAAATCAACGCGCCGGCGAGCCGCCGGATGACGCCATGCCGCGCAAGTTCATCCGCAAGTACGTGCCGAGTGCCGCCGAGGTGCGCAAGAACCGCCTGGTGGCGATGTTCGGCACGCTGCTGCACCACCCGAACCTCTGGCACCTGAACCGCGACTCGGTGGCCGGCGCGGTGGCCATCGGCCTGTTCGCGGGCCTCGTGCCCGGGCCGCTGCAGATGCTGGCGGCGCTGATCCTCGCCGTGCCGCTGCACCGCAACTTGCCGGTGGCGCTGCTCCTGACGCTCTACACGAACCCGTTCACCATCGTGCCGCTCTACCTGCTCGCCTACGGCTACGGCAGCCTGCTGCTCGGTGGCGGCGAGGACCGCGCGCAGATCGAGCCCTTCCAGATGGATTGGGGCGACTGGCTCGGCTCGATGGGCAGGCTGCTCGACTGGATGCTGGCGCTCGGCGCGCCGCTGGCCGTCGGCCTCGTCGCGCTCGGGCTCACGCTTGCCGCGCTCGGCTACCTCGCCGTGCAACTCGGCTGGCGCGTCTATGTGATCCTTGCCTGGCGCGCGCGCGCGCAGAGGAGGCGGCGACGCCCGTGACGCATGCCGAGTTCGTCGCCGCCTACCGCGCGGGGCGCCTGCGCATGCAGGTGGACCGCGCCGCCGCCGCTCGGCTGGTCGCGGCGCGCCTGATGCTGCCTTTCGTGCTGTTGCCGGTGCTCGGCGCCGGTGTCGCGCTCGCGCTCGTCGGCCACCTGCTGCCCGGGGCGCTGGTCTTCGTCGCCGGGCTCGTGCTGCGCTTCGCCGTGCGCCGCTCGGCCCCCGGCTTCGTGCTGCAGCGCGCGCTCGCCGACGAGCGCTTCTATGGCGAAGCCGTGGCCGCCGGACTGATTAAATAGGGACTGTCCCTATTTAAGTAGCCCGTCGCGCAGCTCGAGGATGCGCTCGGCGCGCGCCGCGAGCGCGGCGTCGTGCGTAACGATGACGAAGGCGGTGCCGCGCGCGGCAGAGAGCTTCACCATCGCGTCGAACACCTCGTCCGCGGTATGCGTGTCGAGGTTGCCCGTGGGCTCGTCGGCCAGCACGCACGCCGGCTCGGTGACCAGCGCGCGCGCAAACGCCGCGCGCTGGCGCTCGCCGCCCGAGAGCTCGCCCGGCTGGTGCTCCAAGCGGTGCCCGAGGCCGATCTCGCCGAGCGCGGCGCGCGCGCGCTCGAGCGCCTCGGCCTTTGGCAGGCGCCGGATGAGGAGCGGCATGGCGACGTTCTCGATCGCCGTGAACTCGGGCAACAGGTGGTGGAACTGGTAGACGAAGCCGAGGGTGGCGTTCCTCACGCGGCCGCGCTCGGCTTCGCCCATCTCGCCGAACGCGCGCCCCTGCACGCGCACCGTGCCCGCAGTGGGCGCATCGAGCCCGCCGAGCAGGTGCAGCAGGGTCGACTTGCCCGAGCCGGACTTGCCCATGATGGCCACGCGCTCGCGCTCGCGCACCGCGAAGTCCACGCCGCGCAGCACCTCCACCGGGGCCGGGCCCTGGTAGGTCTTCTTCAACCCCGCGCAGGCGAGGACGGCGTCACTCATAGCGCAGCGCCTCCGCGGGATTGACGCGCGCCGCGCGCCAGCTCGGGTAGAGCGTCGCCACGAAGGACATGACGAGCGAGACGATGCCGATGGTGGCCACGTCGCGCAGCTGCACGTCCGAGGGCAGGTCGGAGATGTAGTACACGTCCTTGGACAGGAACTTGAAGCCGAGCACGTTCTCGAGCGCCGGCACCACGGTGTCCACGTTCCAGCCGAGCAGCACGCCGCCCGCCACGCCGGCGAGCGTGCCGATGACGCCGATCATCGCCCCCTGCACGACGAAGATCTGCAGGATGCTCGCCGGCGCCGCGCCCAGCGTCCTGAGGATGGCGATGTCGGCCTGCTTGTCGGTCACCAGCATGACCAGCGTGGAGACGATGTTGAACGCCGCCACGGCGACGATCAGCGTGAGGATGATGAACATGACGCGCTTCTCGATCTCCACCGCGCGAAAGAAGTTGGCGTGGCTGCGCGTCCAGTCCGAGGCGTAGACCTCGGGGGCGAGCGCCGCGGCGAGGTCGCGCGCCACGGCGCGCGCCGCGAACAGGTCGTCGAGCTTCAGGCGCACGCCCGAGACGCCGCTGCCCATCTGGTAGAGCTTCTGCGCGTCCTCGAGGTGCACGAGCGCCAGCCCCGAGTCGTACTCGAACATGCCGATGTCGAAGGTGCCGGCCACCGTGAACTGCTTCAAGCGCGGGATCACGCCCGCCGGGGTGACGCTGCCCTGCGGCGCGATGAGCGCCACCTTGTCGCCGGGATACGCGCCCAGCGCGCGCGCCAGCTCGCTGCCGAGCACGATGCGAAACTCGCCGGCGACGAGCGCCTCGAGCTTGCCCGAGCGCATGTGCCGGCCGATGTCGGCCACGCGGTCCTCCAGCTCCGGCAGCACGCCGCGCACGATCGCGCCGCGCACGCCCGGGCCGTGCGTCAGCATGCCCTGCGCGTTGACGAACGGCGCCGCCTCGCGCACCCGCGGGTGCTGGCGCGCCGCGTCCGCCAGGCTCTTCCAGTCCTCGAGCCGGCCGCTCGGCGCGCCGAGCTGCACGTGCGAGACCACGGACAGGATGCGCGCGCGCAGCTCGTGCTGGAAGCCGTTCATCACCGACAGCACGACGATCAGCGCCGCCACGCCGAGCGCGATGCCCGCCATGGAGATGAGCGAGATGAAGCTGATGAAATGGTTGCGGCGCTTGGCGCGGGTGTAGCGCAGGCCGACGAGCAACTCGTAGCGCACGGGACGCCGAGAATACTACAATCGCCGCGATGAACTCCGGGGACACGGCCGCGCTGGCGCGGCTGCTGCGCGGCGCGCGCCTCGCGCACCTCGGCACGCTGCGCCAGGGCGCGCCGCTCGTGTCGATGACGCTCTTTCTCGCCGCGCCCGGCTTCGACGCCTTTTACGTGCACGTCAGCCGGCTCGCCTGGCACACGCAGGACATGGCGACCGATGCGCGCGTCGCCCTGTCGATCGCCGAAACCGACGATGCGCGCGCGGATCCGTTCACGCTCGCGCGGGTGACGATCCGCGGCGAAGTCGCGCAACTGGGCGAGGACGCGGCGCTCCAGCGCGCGTGGCTGGCGCGCTTTCCCGCGCAGGCGGTGAACTTCACGCTCGCCGATTTCTCCTTCTGGCGCCTCGCGCCGCGCGAAGCGCGCTTCGTCGCCGGCTACGGGCGCATCCACAACCTGTCCGCGGCCGATCTGGCCGCGGCGTCGCGCGCTTGAACGCGCTCCTCGCGCTCGCGCTCGCCGCCGCGCCGTGCGCAGTCGGCGTCGAGTGGCGCAATGCCGGCGACGTGGCGCTGCTCGCCG
>DATFEJ010000315.1:0-5511 GCA_035251235.1 Burkholderiales bacterium | reverse complement strand
GCGCCGCCTGGACGCGGCGGCCACCATCGGCGTCACCGAGGTGCTGGCGCGCGGTTTCTCCGGCGGCGGCGCGCTGGCGCGCATGGCGCGCGGCCTGGCGCTCACGGGCCTGGACGTCATGCCGCCGGCAAGGCGTTTCTTTGCGCGGCGCATGATCTTCGGGCCTTCCGCGCTTCCCTGAACTTTTATAGAATTCCGTTCCCTTTCGCGCTCGCACTCCTGACTTCCTGATGAGAATCGGCGCGCACGTGCTGCGCAATGCATTGTTCGTCGCTCCGATGGCGGGCGTCACCGATCGCCCGTTCCGCATCCTCGCCCGGCGCTTCGGCGCGGGGCTGGCGGTGTGCGAGATGGTGTCCGCGCGGCCCGAGCTGCGCGCCTCGCGCAAGTCGCGGCTGCGCCTGGACCATGCCGGCGAGCCGGGCCCCGTCTCGGTGCAGATCGCGGGCGCCGACCCGGCGATGATGGCCGAGGCGGCGCGCTGCAACGTCGCGGCCGGCGCGCAGATCATCGACATCAACATGGGCTGCCCGGCGAAGAAGGTGTGCAACGCCTACGCCGGCTCGGCGCTGCTGGAGAACGAGGCGCTGGTGGCGCGCATCCTGGAGGCGGTGGTCGCCGCGGTCCAGGTGCCGGTGACCCTCAAGATCCGCACCGGCCCGAGCCCGGAGCGCCGCAACGCGGTGCGCATCGCGCGCCTGGCCGAGGCGGCGGGCGTGCAGCTGCTCGCCATCCACGGCCGCACGCGCGCCTGCGGCTTCGGCGGGCAGGCGGAGTACGACACCATCGCCGAAGTGAAGTCGCGCGTCTGCATCCCGGTGATCGCCAACGGCGACATCGAGACGCCGCAGGAGGCGCGCGCAGTGCTCGCGCGCACCGGGGCCGACGGGCTGATGATCGGGCGCGCCGCGTTCGGCCGCCCGTGGATCTTCCGCGAGATCGCCCACTTCCTCGCCACCGGCGCGCAGCTCGCGCCGCCCGCGCCCGCCGAGATCGAGGCCGTGGTGCGCGAGCACCTGGACGGCCTGTACGCGCTCTACGGCGAGGCGCAGGGCCTGCGCGTCGCGCGCAAGCACCTGGGCTGGTACACGCGGGCGCTCTCCGGCGGCGAGCGCTTCCGCCAGCACGTGGTGCGCATCGAGCAGGTGGCGCCGCAGCGCGCCGCGGTGAACGACTTCTTCGCCAGGCTGGCGGCATGACGCGGCGCAGCGAGCTCGGTGAAGCCGTGCGCCGCTCGCTCGAGCGCTACTTCAAGGACATGGACGGCGAGCGGCCGACCGACATCTACGACATGGTGCTGAAGAACGTCGAGAAGCCGATGATCGAAGTGGTGCTCGGCCGCACCGAAGGCAACCAGTCGCGCGCCGCGGCCATGCTGGGCATCGACCGCAATACGCTGCGCAAGAAGATGCAGCAGCTGCGCATCAAAGGGTGAGCAAGCTCCAGCGGGCGCTGGTCAGCGTCTCCGACAAGTCCGGCATCGCCGAGTTCGCGCGCGCGCTCGCCGCGCTCGGCGTGCAGATCCTGTCCACCGGCGGCACGGCGAAGCTGCTGGAAAAGGAGGGCATCCCGGTGACCGAGGTCTCGGCGCACACCGGCTTTCCCGAGATGCTCGACGGGCGCGTGAAGACCCTGCACCCGAAGATCCACGGCGGCATCCTCGCGCGGCGCGACCGGCCCGAGCACCTGGCGGCGATCGATGCGGCCGGCATCGCGCCGATCGACCTGGTGGTGGTCAACCTGTACCCCTTCCAGGCGACGGTGGCGGATCCGGACAGCCGGCTCGAGGACGCGATCGAGAACATCGACATCGGCGGCCCGGCGATGCTGCGCTCGGCCGCGAAGAACCACGCCGGCGTCGCCGTGGTGGTGGACCCGGCCGACTACGGCAAGGTGCTCGAGGAGCTGCGCGCCGCCGGCGAGGTGAGCGCCGCCACGCGCTTCGCGCTCGCCACCAAGGCCTTCGCCCATACCGCGGCCTACGACGGCGCCATCGCCAGCTACCTGAGCTCGCTCGGCGCCGACGGCGCGCGCCGCGCCTGGCCGGACATCCTCAGCCTGCAGTTCGCCAAGCTGCAGGACATGCGCTACGGCGAGAACCCGCACCAGTCGGCGGCCTTCTACCGCGACGCGCATCCCGTGCTCGGCAGCCTGGCGCGCTACGGCCAGGTCCAGGGCAAGGAGCTCTCCTACAACAACGTCGCCGACGCCGACGCGGCCTGGGAGTGCGTAAAGAGCTTCACCGAGCCCGCCTGCGTGATCGTCAAGCACGCCAACCCTTGCGGCGTGGCCACCGGCAAGGACGCGCGCGACGCCTACCGCAAGGCGTTCAGGACCGATCCGACCTCCGCCTTCGGCGGCATCCTCGCCTTCAACCGCACGCTCGAGCGCGCGGCGGCCGCCGCCATCGGCAAGCAGTTCGCCGAAGTGATCATCGCGCCGCGCCTGGATGCCGGCGCGCGCGAGGAGTTCGCGCAGAAGCAGAACCTGCGCGTGCTGGAGGTGGCGCTCGCGCACGAGACGAACGCGCTGGAACTGAAGCGCGTGGGCGGGGGCTTGCTGGTGCAGAGCCCGGATGCCCGCGTCCTGCAGGCGTCCGACCTCAAGGTGGTGACGAAGAAAAAGCCGACCCGCACGCAGCTCGCCGACCTGCTGTTTGCCTGGCGCGTGGCGAAGTTCGTCAAGTCGAACGCCATCGTCTTCGCCAAGGGCGGCATGACCGTGGGCGTGGGCGCGGGCCAGATGAGCCGCATCGACAGCGCGCGCATCGCCGCGCTCAAGGCGAAGTCCGCGGGCCTGACGCTCAAGGGCTCGGTGGTCGCCTCGGACGCGTTCTTCCCGTTCCGCGACGGGCTGGACGCCGTGGTCAAGGCGGGCGCCGTGGCCGTGATCCAGCCGGGCGGCAGCGTGCGCGACGACGAGGTAATCGCCGCCGCCGATGCGCATGGGGTGGCGATGGTGTTCACGGGAATCCGCCACTTCCGGCATTGACGTGAAACTCCTCGTCATCGGCTCCGGCGGCAGGGAGCACGCGCTCGCCTGGAAGCTCGCGCAGGGCGCGCGCGTGCAGAAGGTGTTCGTCGCGCCGGGCAACGGCGGGACGGCGCGCGAGAACGGCGTGGAGAACGTCGCCGTACAGGGCAACGCCGCGCTGATCGCCTTCGCCAGGAAGGAAGACATCTACCTCACCGTGGTCGGCCCCGAAGCGCCGCTCGCCGCCGGCGTGGTGGACGATTTCCGCGCGGCGGGCCTGCGCATCTTCGGCCCGACGCGCGCTGCCGCGCAGCTCGAATCGTCCAAGGATTTCGCCAAGCGCTTCATGGTGCGCCACGGCATCCCGACTGCGCGCCACGCGACGTTCGAGGACGCCACGCAGGCGAAGGCCTACGTCGAGCGCGAAGGCGCGCCGATCGTGGTCAAGGCCGACGGCCTCGCGGCGGGCAAGGGCGTCGTGGTGGCCCAGTCCGTTGCCGAAGCGCACGCGGCCATCGACCGGCTGGCGGGCGGCGGCAAGCTCGTGATCGAGGAATGCCTGCAGGGCGAGGAAGCGAGCTTCATCGTCATGGCCGACGGCGCGCACGCGCTCGCGCTCGCCACCAGCCAGGACCACAAGCGGCTGCGTGACGGCGATGCCGGGCCCAACACCGGCGGCATGGGCGCCTATTCGCCCGCGCCGGTGGTGACGCCGCAGGTGCACGCGCGCGTCATGCGCGAGGTGATCCAGCCCGCGATCGCCGGCATGGCGAAGGACGGCACGCCGTACACGGGATTCCTGTACGCCGGGCTGATGATCGACGCCGCGGGGAAGGCGAAGACGCTGGAGTTCAACTGCCGGCTCGGCGACCCGGAGGCGCAGCCGATCCTGCTGCGGCTGAAATCCGACCTGCTCGAGCTGCTCGACGCGGCGCTCGAGGGCAAGCTCGACGCCGCCGAGGCGCAATGGGACCGGCGGGCCGCGCTCGGCGTGGTGCTCGCCGCCCACGGCTACCCGGACGAGCCGAGGAAGGGCGAGCGCATCGCGGGCTTGCCGGCGCCCGCGGACGACTGCCGCGTGTTCCACGCCGGCACCGAGGCGCGCGGCGCCGACGTGCTGACCAGCGGCGGTCGCGTGCTGTGCGTGACGGCGCTCGGCGACAACCTGCGCGCCGCGCGCAGCCGCGCCTACGAGGCGGTGGGTCGCATCCGCTTCGACGGCATGCAGTACCGCACGGACATCGGCTACCGCGCGCTGAAGAAGTGAACCTCGCGGCCGTCCACGATTTCTTCCTCGGCCTGCAGGCCTCGATCGTCGCCGCGCTGGAGAAGCTGGACGGCGGCGCGTTCCGCGCCGACACCTGGACGCGCGCCGAGGGCGGCGGCGGCGTGTCGCGCCTGCTGGAGGGCGGGCGCCTCCTTGAGCGCGCCGGCGTCAACTTCTCGCGCGTGCAGGGCGCGCACCTGCCGCCCTCGGCCACCGCGTCGCGCCCGCAGCTCGCCGGGCGCGCCTGGGAGGCGATGGGCGTGTCGCTCGTCCTGCACCCGGAGAACCCCTACGTGCCGACGGTGCACATGAACGTGCGCTGCTTCGCCGCGGGCGATGCCTGGTGGTTCGGCGGCGGCATGGACCTCACGCCCTACTACGGCTTCGAGGAGGACGCGCGGCATTTCCACGCCACCTGCAAGTCCGCCGTCGGCGATGCGCTCTATCCGAAGTTCAAGCGCTGGTGCGACGAGTACTTCCATCTGAAGCACCGGCAGGAACCGCGCGGTATCGGCGGCATCTTCTTCGACGACCTGAACGAGCCGGATTTCGAGAGTTGCTTCGCGCTCGTGCGCTCGGTGGGCGAGCATTTCCTCCCGGCGTACGCGCCGATCGCGGAGCGCCGGCGCGCGACGCCGTTCGGCGAGCGCGAGCGCGAGTTCCAGGCCTACCGGCGCGGGCGCTACGTGGAGTTCAACCTGGTCTACGACCGGGGAACGCTCTTCGGCCTGCAGTCGGGCGGGCGCACCGAGGCGATCCTCATGTCGCTGCCGCCGCGCGTCGCCTGGCGCTACGACTGGCGGCCGGAGCCCGGCACGCCGGAGGCTGGGCTCTACACCGACTTCCTCAAGCCGCGCGACTGGGTCTAGGCGAGCTCCGCCGCGCGCCGGTAGTGCGGCTGCGCCTCCGCGCCGCGCTCCAGGCGATCCAACAGGCGCGCGAGCGCCAGGTGCGTCGCGCTCGTCTCGCCGAACGCGAGGCTCGTCTCCAGGTAGCTCTGCGCCTTGCCCCAGAGCTCGGCGTGCGCGCATAGCCGGCCGAGCGCGGCGAGCAGCTGCGCGTCGCCCTCGTGCTCGAGCAGCCAGCGCTCGGCGCGCTCGATGCGCGCGCGCGCCTCCTCCACACGACCCGCGCCTTCCAGCACCTCGGGCAGATCGGCGTAAAGCGCCACCAGCGCCGGCGTCCATTCCGCCGCGAGCGCCTTCTCCAGCGCCTCGCGACCCAGTTGCGCGAGGCCCAGCGCCAGCGCGTGGCGCGCCGCGCTGCCGGCG
>DATFEJ010000357.1:0-2668 GCA_035251235.1 Burkholderiales bacterium | reverse complement strand
CTGCTCGATGGCGCTTTCCCGCCCGCTGCGGCACAGGAGGCGCGGTTCAAGGCAGTCACGGGTGACGTGTCCGACGCGAAGACGCTCGCGCAGGTTTGCCCGCCCGACACCGATGCCGTGTTCCATCTCGCGGCGGTGGTGAGCGGCGCGGCGGAGGCCGATTTCGACCTCGGCATGCGCGTCAACCTGCAGGGCACGGAGCTGCTGCTGGCGCGCATGCGGCAATGCAGGAAGCCGCCGCGCCTGGTCTACACGAGCTCGGTGGCGGCGTTCGGCGGCCGGCTGCCCGCGGTGCTCGACGATTCCACCATCGCCAACCCGCAGACCTCCTACGGCACGCAGAAAGTGATCGGCGAGTACCTGGTCTCGGACTATTCGCGCAAGGGTTTCCTCGACGGGCGCTCGCTGCGGCTGCCGACCATCGTGGTGCGCGCCGGCAAGCCGAACGCCGCGGCCTCCTCGTTCGCCAGCGGCATCCTGCGCGAGCCGCTGAACGGCGTGGTGTCCGAGTGCCCGGTGGCGCCCGAGACCGGCGTGTGGCTGCTGTCGCCGCGGCGCGTGGTGGATGCGTTCATCCACGCGTGGGAGCTGCCGGTCGAGGCCTGGGGCACGCAGCGCTGGCTGAACCTTCCGGGCATCACGGCGAGCGTCGCCGAGATGCTCGAGGCCTTGAAGCGCGTCGCCGGCGCGAAAGTCGCCGGGCGGGTGGTGTTCAAGGCCGACGCGCGCATCCAGGCCATCGTCAGGACCTGGCCGGTGAACTTCCGCACGCCGCGCGCGCTCGAGATGGGCTTCCAGGCCGACCCGGACGTGGACACCATCATCCGCGACTACATCGCGGACGAGGGGATCAAGCTCTGATTACCAGTCCGGGTCCCAGAGGCGCCACCAAGCCACGTCGCGCTTCACCGGGCCCTTGAAGTAGGGGCTGTCCGGGAAGTTGTGGCGCATGACGCGCTCGGCGTCGTCGCGCAGGTCCTTCAGGCCGAGCGCGTCGTAGGCCTTCATCATGACGAACAGCGCTTCCTCCGTGGCCGGCGCGTCCGGGTAGTTCAGCACGACCTGCTGCGCGCGGTTGACCGCCGCGAGATGCGCGCCGCGCTTCATGTAGTAGCGCGCCACGTGCACCTCGTGGCGCGCGAGCGCGTTCACCAGGTAGCGCATGCGCGCCGCGGAATCCGCGGCGTACTTCGAGTCCGGGAAGCGCGTGACCACCTCGCGGAACGCGGCGTAGGCCTCGCGCGTCGAGCGCGGATCGCGCTCGGCCATGTCGGGATCGGAGAGGATCGACAGCAGGCCCTGGTCCTCGGTGAAATTGATGAGCCCTTTCAGATAGTAGGCGTAGTCGAGCGCCTCGTGGTTCGGGTAGAGCTTGATGAAGCGCTCGACGGCGGCAATGGCGGCGGCGCGCTCGTCGAACTTGAAGTGCGCGTACCCGAGGTCGAGCTGCGCCTGCTGCGCGAAGCGCCCGTAGGGGAAGCGCGCCTCGAGCTTCTCCAGCAGCTGGATCGCCTTTTGCCAGTCGCGCGCCTTCATGGCGTCGCGCGCCTCGCCGTACAGGCGCTCGACGGTCCAGCCCGCCGTCTCGTCCGCGGTCGGTGCCGTGCCGCAGCCCGCCGCGAGCAGGGCGGCGGCGGCCAGCGCGAGAGCCAGTACACTTGTTCTCATGGGGCGCGATTATACGGATGAAGGGCAAGCCGACTGGGACGCGGCCCTCGTCGCGCCCATGCGCGCCGAGGCGCCGCGCGCCCTCGCCGGCATGCGCTTGGACCAGGCCCTGGCGCGCATGTTCCCGCAGTACTCGCGCAGCCGCCTGCAGGCCTGGCTGGCGAGCGGCCACATCCGCATCGACGGCGGTCGCGCCGCGGCGCGGCACATGGTGCGTGGCGGCGAGCGCGTCGAGCTCGCGCCCCCGGTGCCGCCGGCCGGCGCCGTGCCCCGGGCGCAGCCGATGCCGCTCAAGGTGGTGCACGAGGACGACGACCTGCTGGTGCTCGACAAGCCGGCCGGTCTGGTGGTCCACCCCGGCGCCGGCGTGCCCGACCGCACGCTCATGAACGCGCTGCTCGCGCATGCGCCGCAACTCGCGGGGGTGCCGCGCGCCGGCATCGTGCATCGGCTCGACAAGGACACTACCGGCCTCATCGTGGTGGCGAAGACGATCGAGGCGCAGGTGAGCCTCGTGCGCCAGCTCGCCGAGCGCACCATGCGCCGCGTCTACTGGGCCGTCGTGCAGGGCGACCCGCCGGCGGCCGGCGTCATCGACGCGCCGGTCGGGCGCGACGCACGCGCACGCACGCGCATGGCGGTGACGCGGCGCGGCAAGGACGCGGTGACGCGCTACCGCGTGCTCGAGCGCTACGGCCGCGCCGCGCTGGTCGAATGCCGCCTGGAGACCGGGCGCACGCACCAGATCCGCGTGCATTTCCAGCACATCCGCCATCCCCTGGTCGGCGAGGCAACCTACCGGCGCGGCACGCGCCACGGCATCGCCTTCGCGCGCCAGGCGCTGCACGCGGTCGAGCTCTCGCTCGCGCATCCGCGCACGGGCAAGCCGATGAGCTGGCGGGCCGAGCCGCCCGCGGACTTCAAGCGCCTGCTCGCGAGCCTGCGGCGTGATCATTCCTGACTGGCCGGTGGCGCCGCGCGTGCGCGCGCTGGTGACCAC
>DATFEJ010000364.1:0-4776 GCA_035251235.1 Burkholderiales bacterium | reverse complement strand
CGGCGAGCGCCTGCCGCAGCGCGTCGAGCTCGTCGCCGTCGGACACCGGCGCGGCCTCAGGCGGCCTGCAGGTCGAGATACTTCTCGGCATCGAGCGCGGCCATGCAGCCGGTGGCCGCGCTGGTCACCGCCTGGCGGTAGACGTGGTCCTGCACGTCGCCCGCGGCGAACACGCCGGGTACGCTGGTGGCCGTGAAGCCGCCCTCGCGTCCCGCGCGGGTCACGATGTAGCCGTTCTCCATGTCCAGCTGGCCGGCGAACACCTGCGTGTTGGGCGTGTGGCCGATGGCGATGAACAGCCCGGTGACGGCGAGGTCCTGCGTCGCGCCGGTCTTCACCTGCCGCAGGCGCACGCCGGTCACGCCGTTGGCGTCGCCCAGCACCTCCTCGAGCGTCGTGTCCAGCTCGAGGACGATCTTGCCTTCCGCCACGCGCTTCATCAGCTTGTCCACCATGATCTTCTCGGCGCGGAACTTGTCGCGCCGGTGCACCAGCGTCACTCTGCGGCAAAGGTTGGCGAGGTATAGCGCCTCCTCCACGGCGGTGTTGCCGCCGCCGATCACCGCGACCTCCTGGTTCTTGAAGAAGAACCCGTCGCAGGTGGCGCAGGCCGAAACCCCCTTGCCCATGTAGCGCGCTTCGGAGGGCAGGCCGAGATATTTTGCCGACGCCCCGGTGGCGATGATGAGCGCGTCGCACGTGTAGGTGCCGGCATCGCCATGCAGCACGAAGGGGCGCTTGGCGAGCTCCACCTTGTTCACCTGGTCGAACACCAGCTCGGTCTCGAAGCGCTCGGCGTGCTTCTGGAAGCGCTCCATCAGTTCCGGGCCCTGCACGCCGCCGGCATCCGCCGGCCAGTTGTCCACGTCGGTGGTGGTCATCAGCTGGCCGCCCTGCGCCAGTCCGGTGATGAGCACGGGCTTGAGATTGGCGCGCGCGGCGTACACCGCCGCCGTATAGCCGGCGGGGCCGGAGCCGAGGATGACGAGGCGGTGATGGCGCGTGGACATGCGGCAGCTATACTGGGTTGGGGCTGGCATTATAGATAACAAGGGGAGGGCGCTTGGCCCGACGCTGGGGGGCGCTGGGCGCGTTTTGCGTCGCCATGGCGGCGGCAGCGCCCGCTGCAGCGCAGGGGGACGCCGCGCCGCGCTTCGAGATCCGGCGCTTCGTCATCGACGGCGCCACGCTGGTGCCGCAGGCGCGCCTGCGCGAGGCGACCGCGCCTTTCACGGGCGCGGGGCGCGACTTCGGCGACGTGCAGCGCGCCCTCGAGGCGGTCGAACGGCTGTACGCGGAGGCGGGCTACAGCGCCGTGCAGGTCCTGCTGCCCGAGCAGGAGCTCGAGCGGGGCGAGGTGCGCCTGCGCGTGCTCGAGGCGCGCCTGGGCCGCGTGCTGGTGGAGGGCAACCGCCACTTCGACGAAGCCAACATCCGCGCGAGCGTGCCCGCGCTCGTGCCCGGGCAGGCGCCCAACATTCTCCAGGTCGGCCGCAACCTGCGCGTGGCCAATGAGAGCCCCGCCAAGCAGGCGACGGTGCTGCTGCGCAGCGGCGGCGAGGAGACCACCGTCGACGCAGTCGTGCGGGTCACCGACGAGCCGCCGGCCAAGGTCAGCGTGACGCTCGACAACAGCGGCACGAGCGAGACGGGCAGGCTGCGCTTCGGCCTGGGCTTGCGGCACGCCAACCTCGCCGGCGGCGACCAGGTCCTCACCCTGCAGTACGTCGGCTCGCCGCACGACGAGGACGATACCGGCGAGCTCGCGCTCGAGCCCAGCGAACGGGTGCTCATCGTCGGCGTCGGCCTGCGCATCCCGCTGTACGCGCGGGGCGACGCGCTGGACTTCACCGCCGGCTACTCGAACGTCGACTCGGGCACGGTCGGCGACCTGTATGCCGTGAGCGGCGCGGGCGGCCTGTTCAGCGCGCGTTTCACGCACTACCTGGACCGGGCGGGCGACTACGATCAGCGCGTCGCGCTTTCCTGGGACCATCGCAGCTACCACTTCAAGGACGTGCGTGCCATCGGCAGCAATGAGCAGCTGCAGCCCGACATCACCGTGCGGCCGCTGTCGCTCGCCTACCAGGGCCTGCTGCGCCGCCCGGACAGCGAAACCGCGGCGTCGATCGGCGTGTCGCGCAATCTGCCCGGCGGCAACGACGGCAGCGTGGAGGACTTCTGCCAGCTGCCGCCGAATGCCCCGCACGGGGTCTCGCGCTCGGATGGCATGGGCAACTGCCCCGACCCGTACTACGTGCTGTGGCGCTGGTCGATCAACCACAACCACTCGCTCGCCGGGGACTGGCAGATGCGCTTCGGCCTGGGCGGCCAGTACACCCGCGACATGCTCGTGTCGGGCGAGATGTTCGGGCTGGGGGGCGCCGATTCCGTGCGCGGCTTCGACGAGCGGGCGATCGCCGACGACATCGGCTACCGCGGGACGCTGGAGCTGTACTCGCCGGATTTCAGCGCCTGGGCCGGCTGGACCGGCGCCCGGGCGCGCGCCCTCGTCTTCTACGACTGGGGCGCGCTGCGCCGCAATCAGCCGGCGCCGGGCGACGTGGTGGCGCAGAGCATCGCCAGCGTGGGCGTGGGGCTGCGCATCACGCACGGCACCCGGCTTTCCATCCGCGCGGACTGGGGCTGGGTAGTGGACGAGGGCGGCGTGCCGGGCCTGGGCACCGACCCGGGGACCTTCAAGGCGACCGGGGAGGGCCGGCTGCACGCCAGCGTGGCCTACCTCTTCTAGCAGTGCAGGTTTTGGCCGGTTTGCTACCATAGCCGGCAACACACGGCTCATGGCAACCACGGTCTCCCCGGCAGTCCTGCGCACCGTCCCGCTCTTCGCGAGCTTTGCCGAGGAGCAGCTGCGCGCGCTCGCCACGCTCGTCACGCGGCGCAGCGCGTCGCGCGGCTCCATCATCGTCGCCGCCGGCGACCCGACCGACTCCCTGTACATCATCCTGTCCGGCCGCTTCAAGGTCATGATGAGCGACGCCGAAGGCAAGGAAGTGATTCTCAGCATCCTTACGGGCGGCGAGTTCTTCGGCGAGATGGGACTCATCGACGACGCGCCGCGCTCGGCCAGCGTGGTCGCCATCGAGCCCTGCGAGCTGCTGGTGCTCAACCGGCGCGACTTCAAGAAGTGCATGACGGAGAACGCCGAGATGGCCATGGGCGTCATGCGCGGCCTGGTGCGCCGGTTGCGCGAGGCCGACCGCAAGATCGGCAGCCTCGCGCTGCTGGATGTCTACGGCCGGGTCGCGCGCCTGCTGCTCGACATGGCCGAGACGGTCGACGGGCAGAAGATGGTCACCAAGCGCCTGCCCAAGCAGGACATCGCCAAGATGATCGGCGCCTCGCGCGAGATGGTCAGCCGCGTCATGAAGGACCTGCAGACCGGCGGCTACATCGAGATGCGCGGCTCGAGCATCCTGCTGCGCGATACCATCGCCCTGCCCGACTGACGGGCGGCAATCCCAGCAGAATCAGCAGTTTACGCTCCCCGAGCGTGAATTAGTTCCTCGCGGGCAGGCGTCTGCCCTCCCTAGCATCGCTGCATCGTGACCTTCCTCGGGGCGCTCCTTGCGGCCGCCAGCCTGCTCGCGCTGCCCGCCGTCGCGCTGGCGGGCGACGGCAGCGTCGCGCAGCTCTCGGGCACCCTGACGGTCAAGAAGGCCGACGGCTCGGTGCGCATCCTCTCGCGCCAGTCGGAGATCGAGCAGGGCGACACCCTCACCACCGAGCGCGACAGCTACGCCCAGCTCCGCTTCGCGGACGGCGGCAGCCTCACCCTCAAGCCGCGTACCGCGGTGCGACTGGACCAGTTCCGCTTCACGCAGGACAAGCCGCGGGAGGACGCGTTCGCCGTGCGGCTGCTGAAGGGCGGGCTGCGCGCGGTCACCGGCGGCATCGGCAAGCGCAATCCCGAGAATTACGAAATGACCACCGAAACCGCCACCGTCGGGGTGCGCGGCACGACCTTCTCGGTGGACGACTGCGTGAACGCGCGCGGCGGCGAGTGCGCGCGGCTCGCGCCCGCGGTCTACGTGAGCGTATCCGACGGCGAGATCCTGGTGCGCAACGGCGCGGGCGAGCTCGCCCTGGGCGCCGGCCAGTTCGGCCAGATCGTGCGCGGCGAGCGGCCGCTGTTCCAGTCGACCGACCCGGGGCTGCACTTCGCGCCGCCCGCGACGTTCATCCAGTCGATTCTCTCGGGCCGGCAGGTGGCCGGCATCGGCGACAAGCTGGAGTGCGCCATCAGCGCACGGTAGCGCCTGCGGTAAGATTCGCGGACCCGATGGCCCGCGATGGCATCTGCGCCGAAACCCACAGCAGCGCCCCTTCCCGCTAAGCTCGCCAGCCTGTTGCGCGAGGCCCGCTGGCTCGTGCTCGCAGGGCTCGCCGGCTACCTGGCGCTCATCTTCCTGACCTTCGATCGCGGCGACCCCGGCTGGTCGCACAGCGCGCCGGCGGCCGTCCTGCATAACGCGGGCGGGCGCGCCGGCGCCTGGATCGCGGATCTGCTGCTGTACCTGTTCGGCGTTTCGGCCTACTGGTGGGTGGCGCTGTGCCTGGTCGGCGTCGCCTGGGGCTACCGGCGGCTCGAGCGCAGCGCGCTCATCGACCGCCGGCCGCTCGCCATCGCGCTGGGCGGCTTCGCGCTGCTGCTGCTGGCCAGCGCCTCGCTCGAGGCGCTGCGCCTGCATTCGCTGGCGGTAGCGCTGCCGCTCGCGCCCGGCGGGATGCTCGGCGACGCCCTGGGCGGACTCG
>DATFEJ010000356.1:0-2819 GCA_035251235.1 Burkholderiales bacterium | reverse complement strand
GCAGGCGAACGCATCGTCGCGAGCCGGCCCAGCGCCTCGGTTGCGGAACTTGCGCAGCGTGCCGGGCTGAGCCGCAAGGACCTGAAGAACCTCGCGGACGCGGGCGCTCTGCAAAGCCTCGCGGGGCATCGCAGGGACGCGCGCTGGACGGCGGCAGGCGTGGAAAGCCACCCGCCGCCAGGCAGCGCAGGTCACGCCGGTCGAGCGCTGCGCGGTGCGCCAGATCCTCCACGGAGCCGAATGCGGCTTGCGCGCGCGCCGCCACGATCCTGCCGGCCGCGGCTTGCGCCAGGCCGCCGACCATGCGCAGGCCCAGGCGCAGCGCCCCGCATTCCAGCGTGCAGTCCCAGGCGCTCACGCACACGTCGGGCGGGCGCACTTCGACGCCGTGGCGACGTGCGTCCTGCACCAGCTGCGCGGGCGCATAGAAGCCCATCGGCTGGCTGTTGAGCAGCGCGGCGCAGAACGCGGCCGGATGGTGGTGCTTGAGCCAGGCGGAGACATAGACCAGCAGCGCGAAGCTGGCCGAGTGCGACTCGGGAAAGCCGTACTCGCCGAAGCCGAGGATCTGGCGGTAGATGGCGTCGGCGAACTCGCGCCGGTAGCCGCGCTCGAGCATCCCCTGCACCAGCCGCTGCTCGAAGGGCTCGAGGCCGCCCTTCCTCTTCCACGCCGCCATCGAGCGCCGCAGCCGGTCGGCCTCGCCGGGCGTGAAGCCGGCCGCGACCACCGCGAGCTGCATGACCTGCTCCTGGAAGATGGGCACGCCGAGCGTGCGCTCGAGCACCCCTTGCACCGCCGCGCTGGGATAGACCACCGGCTCGAGCCCGCGCCGCCGCCGCAGGTAGGGATGCACCATGCCGCCCTGGATCGGCCCGGGGCGCACGATCGCCACCTCGATCACCAGGTCGTAGAAATTCTCCGGGCGCAGGCGCGGCAGCATGCTCATCTGCGCGCGCGACTCGATCTGGAACACGCCGACCGTGTCGGCCTGCTGGATCATGGCGTATACGGCCGGGTCCTCAGGCGGTACGTCCTGCATCTTCATGCCCAGGAAATCGAGCGCGCGGCGGATCGCCGAGAGCATGCCGAGCGCGAGCACGTCGACCTTGAGCAGGCCGAGCGCCTCGAGGTCGTCCTTGTCCCACTGGATCACGGTGCGCTCGGGCATGGCGGCGTTCTCGACCGGCACGAGCTCGGCGAGCGGCCCGCGCGAGATGACGAAGCCGCCGACGTGCTGCGAGAGATGCCTGGGAAAACCGACCAGCTCCCCGGCCAGCCGCACGAAACGCCCGAGCTGCGGGCTCGCGGGATCGAGGCCGGCCTGGGCGAGACGTTCCGGCAGAACCCGGCCGCCGTCCCACCAGGCGAGCGACTTCGCCACGCGCTCCACCTGTTCCGCATCGAGGCCGAGCGCCTTGCCCAGGTCGCGCACCGCGCTGCGCGGCCGATAGCAGATCACCGTGGCGGCGAGCGCAGCGCGCTCGCGGCCGTACTTGCCGTAGAGGTACTGGATCACCTCCTCGCGCCGCTCGTGCTCGAAGTCGACGTCGATGTCGGGAGGCTCGTTCCTCTCGCGCGACACGAAGCGCTCGAACAGCGTCTGCATCCGGACCGGGTCCACCTCGGTGATGCCGAGCGCGTAGCACACCGCGGAGTTGGCGGCCGAGCCGCGGCCCTGGCAAAGGATGCCCCGCCCGCGCGCGAAGCGCACCACGTCGTGCACCGTGAGGAAGAACGCCTCGTAGCCGAGCTCGGCGATGAGCTGCAGCTCGTAATCGACGAGCGCGCGCACCTTCTGCGGCACGCCGCCGGGAAAACGCCAGGCAAGCCCTTCGCCGGCGAGCCGGGCGAGCCAGCCGGCGGGCGTTTCCCCGGGAGGCACCAGCTCCTCGGGATACTCGTAGCGCAGCTCGTCCAGGGAAAAATCGCAGCGCGCGGCGATCGCCACGCTCTCGGCGAGCAATTCCGGCGGATAGAGCTGCGCCAGGCGCACGCGTGCGCGCAGGTGCCGCTCGGCGTTGGGAAACAGCGCGCGAGCGCAGCGCGCCACCGGCGTGCCCAGCCGTATGGCGGTGAGCGCATCCTGCAGCGGCCGGCGCGTGCGCAGGTGCATGTGCACGTCGCCCGCCGCCACCAGCGGCAGGCCGCTCGCCTGCCCGAGCGAGCGCAACGACTCGAGCTTGCCGCGGTCGCCGGCGCCGCAATGCAACTCTGCAGCAATCCACGCGCGCCCGGGGAAATGCCCGGCGAGCCAGTGCGCGTCGCCTTCGAGGAGCAGCGCGAGCAGGCCGGAGGCGGCCTGCGCTTCGACGTCGGCCCGTGCGAGGCGGTAGGCGCCCTTCGGCGCGCGCCGCCGCCCCGTCGTGATGAGGCCGGCGAGCGCACCGTAGGAACGGCGATCGGTCGCCAGCAGCACGAGGCGCGCACCCTCCTCGAGCCGCAGCTCGGCGCCGACGATCAGCTTGAGCTCGTGCTCGCGCGCCGCGACATGCGCGCGCACGACGCCGGCGAGCGAGCACTCGTCGGTCAGCGCGAGCGCCGCATAGCCGAGCGCCGCCGCGCGCGCCACCAGCTCCTCGGGGTGCGAGGCACCGCGCAGGAAGGTGAAGTTCGACAGGCAGTGCAGCTCGGCGTAGTCAGGCAAACAGTCCATGCAGGAACCAGCCGTCACAGGCGCGGAAGATCCAGCCCAGGGCGCCTTCGCACTCGGCGACGTAGTAGTCGCGCCTCACGTCGCCCCCGTCCCACCAGCCCGACTCGATGCGCTCGGGTCCCGCCAGCAGCACGCAATCGCCCTCCGCGAGGCGGCGCGGCGG
>DATFEJ010000152.1:0-9052 GCA_035251235.1 Burkholderiales bacterium | reverse complement strand
GCGCCGCGCGGCGCGCACGGCTTCGGCTACGACCCCCTGTTCCTGGTGCCCGGGCGCGGGCTGACCGCCGCCGAGCTGCCGGACGAAGAGAAGAACCGCCTCAGCCACCGCGGCCAGGCGGCGGCGCGGCTCGCGGAGCTGCTGCGGTGAGCGCGGTGCTGCGCGCGCCGCACGAGGTGCGCTTCGCCTCCCTGCCGCCGCTCGCGCTCTACGCGCACCTGCCCTGGTGCGTGCGCAAGTGCCCGTACTGCGACTTCAATTCGCACGAGAAGGGCGATGCGCTGCCCGAGCGCGAGTACGTCGCCGCGCTCATCGCCGACCTGGAGGGCCTGCTGCCCTCGGTCTGGGGCCGGCGCGTGGGAAGCGTGTTCATCGGCGGCGGCACGCCGAGCCTGTTTGCGCCCGAGTCGATCGACGCCTTGCTCGCCGCGCTGCGCGCGCGCGTGCCGCTCGAGCCCGGCGCCGAGGTGACCATGGAGGCCAACCCCGGCACGGCGGAAGCCGGGCGCTTCCGCGGCTATCGCGACGCCGGGGTCAATCGCCTGTCGCTCGGCATCCAGAGCTTCGACGATGCGAGGCTTGCGGCCCTCGGGCGCATCCACTCGGCGCACGAGGCGCGCCGCGCGATCGAGATGGCGCAGGCCGCCTTCGACAACGTGAACCTCGACCTGATGTACGGGTTGCCCGCGCAGACGGTGGCCGAGGCGCGCAAGGAGATCGCCGAAGCGGCGCGCTGGGGCACGACGCACCTGTCGGCCTACCAGCTGACCATCGAGCCGAATACGGCGTTCTACCGCAGGCCGCCCGCGCTGCCCTCGCACGACGAGGCGGCCGACATGCAGCTCGCGGTGCAAGAGACGCTCGCCGCGGCCGGCTTCGAGCACTACGAGACCTCCGCCTTCGCGCGGCGCGGATGGCGTTGCCGGCACAACCTGAACTACTGGGAGTTCGGCGACTACGCGGGCCTGGGCGCCGGCGCGCACGGCAAGCTCTCGTTCTCCGACCGCGTCACGCGCCACGAGCGCCCCAAGCCGCCGCGCGAGTACATGGCGCAGGCCGGGGCGCTGCAGGAAAAGACGGTGGCGCCGCGCGAGCTGCCTTTCGAGTTCATGCTCAACGCACTGCGGCTCGTGCAGGGCGTGCCGTCGAACCTGTTCGAGGAGCGCACCGGGCTGCCGGCGGCCGCGGTGGCACGCAGGCTTTCGACTGCCCGCGAAAAGGGCCTGCTGGAGGACGATCCGCTGCGCTTGCGCCCGACGCGGCGCGGGCGGCTGTTCCTCAACGAGCTGCTGCAGCTGTTCCTGGACTGACCCAGCGCGCCAGGATCGGCGCGTAGGTCTGCGGCCAGCGCTCGAGCGCCTCGCCCGCGCCGTAGAACACCCGGCGCAGGAACGCGAGCGCGAGCTCGCGCGTGGCCTGCTTTACCTGCGGATTGAGCTCCGTGCCGCCCGTGCCGGCGCGATTGGTGAAGATGCTGTGCGAGCCGCCCTCGAACACCGCGAGCGCCTTCACCGGACTGCCGACCGCCTCGAACACGGCGAGCCGGTCGCCGACCGGGGAGTAGTACCCCGGGATGGTGATCGTGTCTTCGGTCGCGGTGACATGCAGGGTCGGCAGCGTGAGCGACTGAAGGATGCGCTTGGGATCCGCTTCGCCGTAGAACGGCGGCGCCGACAGGAGCACCGCCGCCTTGATGCGCGGATCGCGCAGCTCGATCCTGCGGCCGTTGCGCTCGACGCCTGCGCCGGTGGCGAGCATCACGGTGTTGGCGCCGTAGGAATGGCCCGCGGCGGCGATGCGCGCGCGGTCGATGCGCGCGCCGAACTCCCGGTGCAAGAGCAGCTGGTCGAGCGCGTAGCTGAGGTCGCGCACGCGATCGAGCGCCTCGCGCTCCTGCGCCGCGCCCTGCAGCCGCCCGACGAGCGAAAAGGGATTGCCTGCCCAGAGGCTGCGGTCGCTGCCCACGTGCTGCAGGTGCAGGCTGGCGACGCCCTGGCTGGCGAAGTACTCGCCGAGATAGCTGTAGCCGCGCCGTGAGCCGCCAATGCCGTGGGAGAAGACGACCAGGGGGACCGGCTGGTCGGATTCGGGCCAGTACAGGCGCACCGGAACGGGGCGCTCGCGTTTCTCGTCCACCCAGTCGAAGTCGTGCGTTTCAAACGCCGACGCGGAGCCCGCTGCGAGCAGGAGGGCAAGGAGGAGCCAGCGGGCCATGTCAGGGGCGCTTTCGGTAGACGAGGTCGAGCACCTTATGACCGAGCTTCAGGCCGCGAAGTTCGAATTTGGTCGAAGGCCGCGCTACCCCGCCCTCGAGCGGCTCGAACTGCGGCTCGGCGGACAGCACCTCGCGCATGTGCCGCGCGTAGTCCTCCCAGTCGGTGGCCGCGTGCAGGATGCCCCCGGGGGAGAGCTTGCGCGCGGCGAGCGCGGCGAACGCGGGCTGCACCAGGCGGCGCTTGTGGTGGCGCTTTTTCGGCCAGGGATCGGGGAAGAAGAGGTGGATGCCGGCGAGCGCGCCGTCGGCGATCATGTGCTCGAGCACCTGCAGCGCGTCGTGGCGGATGACGCGCAGGTTTCGCAGGCCCTGCTCGTCGATGCGCTTCAGGAGGCTCCCCACGCCCGGCCCGTGCACCTCCACGGCGATGAAGTCGGTATCCGGCCGCTCGGCGGCGATCACCGCGGTGGTCTCGCCCATGCCGGAGCCGATCTCCAGCACGAGCGGCGCCTGGCGGCCGAAGACCGCCTGCGGATCGAGGATTTCCTCGTGGTAGGCGATGCCGTAGGCCGGCATCAGATCGGCGAGCGCGCGCTCCTGCGCGGCGGTCACGCGCCCCTGGCGGAGCACGTAACTGCGGACGGTGCGCCTCAAGCCGCCTTGCTGCGGGAAGGCGCGATCGTCCCTTCGGTGGGCGAGGAGGGCGCCGCCGAGTAGAGCTTCTTCGGCATGCGGCCGGCGAGATACGCTTCCCGGCCCGCTTCCACTGCCTTCTTCATGGCGCGCGCCATCATCACCGGGTCCTTCGCCGCGGCGATCGCGGTGTTCATCAGCACGCCGTCGCAGCCGAGCTCCATGGCGATGGCCGCATCGGAGGCCGTGCCCACGCCGGCGTCCACGATCACCGGCAGGCGCACCGCATCGCGCACCAGTTGCACTTGCCAGGGATTGAGGATGCCCATGCCCGAGCCGATGAGGGAAGCGAGCGGCATGATGGCGACGCAGCCGGCGTCCTGCAGCATCCTGGCCTGGATCGGGTCGTCGGAGCAGTACACCATCACCTTGAAGCCTTCCTTCACCAGCTGCTGCGCAGCCTTGAGCGTCTCCGGCATGTTCGGGTAGAGCGTGTGCGGGTCGCCGAGCACCTCGAGCTTCACCAGGTCGTGGCCGTCGAGCAGCTCGCGCGCGAGCCGCAACGTGCGCACGGCGTCGTCGGCGCTGTAGCAGCCGGCGGTGTTCGGCAGGTAGGTGAATTTCGCAGGCGGCAGCGCCTCGAGCAGGCTCGGCTCGTTGGCGTTCTGGCCGATGTTGGTGCGCCGGATGGCGACCGTGACGATCTGCGCGCCCGAGGCTTCCACCGCGGCGCGCGTCTGCGCGAAGTCCTTGTACTTGCCGGTGCCGATCAGCAGGCGCGACGAGTACGCCTTGCCGGCGATGACGAACGCGTCGCTCATCCGCCGCCCACCGCCACCACGATCTCCAGCCGGTCGCCGTCGGCCACCACGGTGGAGCCGTGCGCGCTCCTCGGCACGATCTCGCCGTTGCGCTCGACCGCGATCTTCTTGTCCTGCAGGGCGAGCTGCCGCACCAGATCGGCGAGCGCGAGCGGTGCGTCGAAGCGCCGCGCCGCGCCGTTCACAGTGACTTGAATCATAGGGGAAATGATACACTCCGGCGCACCCCGCGGGTGTAGTTCAATGGCAGAACGGCAGCTTCCCAAGCTGCATACGAGGGTTCGATTCCCTTCACCCGCTCCACTTGCGTTTCTCACTTTGCGGGCCGCTCGGCTTCCAGCGGCGCGACCAGCTTCGCGGGCAGCTTCAACGTGCGCTCGAAGATCCCGAGCAGCTCCGAGGTGATTGCGCGCGGGCCGAGCGGCACGACGAGCGGGTCGCGGATGTCGCCGCTCACGCCGACCGGAATGCTGGTGAATACGCCGCCGACCACGTAGCCGACGATGGGAACGCTGCGCACGGCGCGGTCGAGCCGGCTGAAGGGCGCGACCAGCACCGTCAGCCTGGACTGGAAGTCGAACCCGATCTCGCCGTTGACCGCCAGGCCCAACGCATCGCTGCGCAGGGCGCCTTCATCGAGCGTGAACCTGCTGCCGCCGAAGCGGCCCAGCACGTTGATCCCGCGGTAGCCGAAGGCGTCGCGGCCGAGGTCGACCTCGTTCTCGAGCACGCTTTTCACGTTGGTGAGCGAGAGGATGTTGCCGAGGAGGGCGAACTTGCGGATTTCGCCGCCACGCGCCTGCGCCTTGACCGAGCCCTCGATCACGCGCATCAGCTCGCTCAGCTTTCCCTCGGCCGCGAGCTCGGCCGCCAGGTCGAAGCGGCCGGTGATCTGGACTTGCTGACTGCTCAGGCATTGGGCGACGCTTTCCAGCTCCTGGTCCTTGGCCGAAAGGCGTACCACAGCCTCGACGTGCTCGGGCCGCGCGCTGACCGAAAAAGGGAAAGCGATGCCGCACAGCGCCGCCTCCGCGACCTTGAGATGCGCGCGCTGCGGCTCGAGAACGAGCGTCGCGCGCAGCGGCTCGACGCGCCGCCCGTGGTATTGCAGAAAGCCGGCGCGCACGGCGACGCTGCCCGTGACGGGCAGCGGCCACAGCTTGCGCGTGTCCGGCGGCTGCCATTGCAGCGGCTGCGCTCCTGCCATCGGCTGGGGCGCCGGCAGCAGCGCGTCGAAGTCGACCCCGGGCGAATCCAGCTCGGCCTGCACCTCGAGGCCACCCGGGCGCTGGGCGATCTCGCCGCGCAGCGTTGCCCGCTGGCCCGACCAGTCGAGGCTGACCTCGCGCATGCGCAGCACCGTGCCGTCCACCTGCAGGTCGGCCCGCTCCAGCCGAAGCGGGACTGGCAGGAAAACGCCCAGATCGACGCGCTCCGCGGCCAGGCTGCCCTTGGCCGTCGATCGGCCCGGGCGTTCCGTGTCATAGGTGACCTGCAAATCGCCACGGACATCACCCGGGATTCCGTCCGTCGCTTCGGCGAGCATCGATGCCACGCTCGCTCCGGTCAGCACGCCAGCAAAGCCGGCGTCGAGCAGCGGTCCGCGTTGCGCGAGACGCAAGACCGCGTCGCTTTCCGCGTCCTTCAACGCCAGCCGGCGGATGTCGAGCGACTTGCCGCGGATGCCGAAATCGGCGTCGGCCCGCAGCCCGGCGGGAAATTTCACTTGGACCGCCGCGTCCAGGCCCGCCTCGCTCCATTGCACGCGCGGCGCGGAGAGCCGCAGCGGCGTCGCCGGGCGCCCGTGCGCCGGCAGGCCGGCCCGCTGCCAGATCCAGGCGATCGCCTCGCTCCCCGCCGCAGCATCGTCTGCGCTCGCCTCCACGCGCAGCCGAGGCGCGCGGTAGTCGCTGACCGTGCCCGAGATGCGTGCGGTCGCATCGAGCGCCGCAGCCCCCACGCGATCGAACGTCAGCGCGTCCGGGCTGACCCGCAGCGAGCCGCCGTCGATCGTGGTCGCCGGTAGCCCGGCGATCTCGGCGCGCAATCGGCGCGGACGCACCGTGACGTCGTAGGTCGCCGCGCCCGGCTTGTCGAAGCGCAACTGCAGCCGGTGCACGGTCGCGTCGGCGACGCCCGAGACGTTCTGTACCGCCTTCATCGCATCCGCCAGCCGCTCCTGCGTGCGCAGCCAGGTGACCAGCTCGTCGACCGCCAGAGACGCCTGTCCGCCCGAAGCCTCGAGGTGGCGTGGAGCGCCCAGCGCGATGTCGATGGCGCCATCCGTGAGAACTGACTGGCCTACGCGCCCGGTGGTCTTCCGAGCTCTCAGCGTGCCGCCGTCGAGCACCAGCTGCGCACCGATGCCGCTCGCCGGCTTCTCGAGGATCGGCAGGCGCATCTCGCCGCCGCTCAAGCGCAAGCTGCCGCTCAGGTTCGGCAGGCGAACGAGCGTCTTCAGCGTGTCGGACTGCGCGGAGATTCGCACCTCGGAGACCTTGCCGCCGGCGACGCGCGCGACGTATTCGCGCACCGCCGCATGGTCGCCGGCGATGGCCAGCACCGCGGTGCGCAGGCGCGCGACATCGAGCGCGTCGATCTCCAGGCTTGCTTGCGGCGCGCGCTGCGCGCCCGCGAGGCGCAGCGTCGCGCGGCCCGAGGGCACCACCTCGCCCAGGCGAAAATCGCTGAGCGCGATCTGCAGGTCCCTGGCTGCCAGCCGCGCCGTGCCCTCGAAGCGCACGCCGGCCAGATCGAGCTGTCGGTCTCCCCGGCGCAGGCCAACAGCCGGCAGATCCGCCCTGAATGCGGCATCGAGCGAATCCTGAGCATTGGTACGCGCCTCCACGCGCGCGCTGGCGTCCGGCAGCACGAGCGCGGCGGCCGCACCCGGTGCGAGCGCCTGGAGCGCCTCCTGGAGTTTCACGCCGGAGACTGTCATGGTCGCGTTCGCGCTCAAGTCGAGGGACGCGACCCGTCCCGCCAATTGCATGCGCCCCCAACGCTCGCTGGACACCGTCCCTTCGACGGACACACCTTGCGCGTCACTGGCGAGGCGCGCATCGATCGCCAGCGCGAGTGCGTTGAGCTCCAGTCGCGCGCCTTCGAGCACCACGACGCCCTCGGGCATGAGGCGCTGCGTCGCGTCCACGGCCGGGCGCAGCGCCGCCCGGTAGGCCGCGAGCGGATCCGGCGCGGTAGTGGGCTCTCGGGAAGCGGGAAGCTGGATGTGCACGCTGGGGCGCAAGACGCTCACCGAATCGATCTCCACGCGGCCGCCGAGCAGCGGCCAGAGCCGCAGCCCGAGCTCCACGCGCTCGACTGCCGCGGTGAGCTTGCCGGGAACATCGATGCGCGCGCCGCGCATCAAGCCGTGCGGCGCCGGGAAGAGGCGTACTTCGAGGTGCTCCCACGTCACTTCGCCTTGCACGGCGCGCGACGCCCATTGCTCGAGCCTGGCCTGCACCGCGGGAAGGTCGAGAAGTCGCGGAACGACGAACACCGCCGCTGCGCCCAGCAGGACGGCGACAACCGCCAGCCGGGCGGCCCAGCGAACGATGCTGCGCTTGCGGCTCACCGCGGCAGCGGCTCGAACTCGTAGACGCCGCCGTCGGCCATCAGCGACAGGTAGAGATGCCCCTGCTTGACGACGTACGAGCGCACGTAGCCCCAGTGCTTCACCATGCGGTCATGCAGCGATTCCGGCGGGCACATGGCGCGCGTCATCGCCATCGGCCCGAACTGCAGCTGGCCGGGGCCGGGCGAGCTCCAGCCGCCGCTGCCGCGATTGCAGTCGAAACGCACGGCCACGCGCCCCTCGGCGCCGAAGGCGATGGTGTATTTGTCCCTGTCATCCGGCACCAGGACCGCATCGTCGCCGCCCTGGAACTTCACAAGGCGCCAGGCAGTCCCATCGAGCGCAGGGCGCGCAGGCGCGGACGCGCATGCGGCCAGCACCGCTGTCAACAGTATCGCTGCCGCCGCGTTACGCATGGACCGATTCAGGCAATTTGCCCCGCGACCCTACCCGCCGTCAATGCTCGCGTTCTAGAATCGCCCATGCCCGTGTCCTTCGAAGGCAAGCTGGTGGTGGCCATCTCCTCGCGGGCACTGTTCGACTTCGAGGAGGAGAACCGGGTATTCGAGCGCGACGGCGAAGAGGCCTATGTCACGTTGCAGCTCGGCCGGCTGGACACGCCGGCCAAGCGCGGCGTCGCCTTCCCGCTGGTGCAGAAGCTCCTCGCTTTCAACGCGCCCGACGCGCAGCGCGTCGAGGTGGTGATCCTCTCCAAGAACGACCCGGTGAGCGGCCTGCGCGTGTTCCGCTCGGCGCAGCGCGAGGGCCTGCGCGTGGAGCGCGGCGTGTTCACGCGCGGGCGCGACCCCTATCGGTATCTCGATGCGCTGCGCGCGAACCTCTTCCTGTCGGCCAACGAGCGCGATGTCATGGCGGCGCTCGACGCGAGCGTGCCGGCGGCGCGCGTGGTGCCCGAGTCGGCGCAGGCCGCGAGCCGGCACGCGGAGGAGGTGCGCATCGCATTCGACGGCGACGCGGTGCTCTTTTCCGACGAGGCCGAGCGCGTGTTCCAGAAGGACGGGCTGGAAGCCTTCACGCGCCACGAGGCCGACCGCGTCGACACGCCACTGCCGCCCGGGCCGTTCAAGCCGCTGCTCGAGGCGCTGCACCGCCTGCAGACGGCGAAGGCGCCGATGCGCCTGCGCACCGCGCTCGTCACGGCGCGCAGCGCGCCGGCCCACGAGCGCGCCATCAAGACCCTGATGCACTGGAAGATCGCGGTGGACGAGGCGCTGTTTCTCGGCGGCCTGGACAAGGGCGAGTTCCTCAAGGCCTTCGAGCCCGATTTCTATTTTGACGACCAGCGCGGCCACGTAGAATCGGCCGGCAGGCACGTCGCCACCGGCCACGTCCCGTTCGGCATCGCCGGGAGGAAACCCGCATGAAATGGCTGAAGTATTCCCTGTACGCGCTCGGCGGGCTGCTGCTGCTCGTCGTCGCCGCGGCCGCCATCGTGGCCGCCACCTTCGACCCCAACGCCTACAAGAGCGAGATCGAGAAGCTGGTGAAGGAGCGCACCGGCCGCACGCTCAAGTTCCACGGCGACATCGGGCTCGCCTTCTGGCCCTCGATCGGCGCCAGGATCGGCAAGGTGACGCTGTCGCGGCGCGCCAGCGCCCACGATTTCGCCGCCTTCGACGCCGCGCACGTCTCGGTCAAGCTCCTGCCGCTGCTGCGCGGAGAGGTGCTGGTGGACGAGGTGAGCGTGACGGGCCTCAAGGCGAGCGTCATCCGCGCCAAGGGCGGCAAGTTCGATTTCGAGGACCTGACGGCGGCGGCGGGCGGCGCGGCGCAGCCGGCGCCGGG
>DATFEJ010000351.1:0-10149 GCA_035251235.1 Burkholderiales bacterium | reverse complement strand
CGCGCCTGGCGCGACGCCGGGGCGCGCGCCGCCGTGTCGATCGACCTGCAGGCGCGCGGCCGGGAGGTGCGGGCGCGGCTGCTCGATACCGGCACGGAGGACCAGACGACCGTCGTGTTCGTCGAGGACATGACGCGCTCGCGCGAGCAGGCGCAGCAGCTCAAGCTCGCCGCGCTCGGCCGCCTGACCGCGAACATCGCACACGAGATCCGCAACCCCCTGTCGGCGATCAGCCACGCCTCGGAGCTGCTGGCCGAGGAGCGCCGCGATCCCGACCGGCGCCGGCTGACGCGCATCATCCTGGACAACACCGTGCGCCTCGAGCAGCTGGTGGCGGACGTGCTGCAGCTCAACCGCCGCGACCGCGTCGCCGCGGAGCGCATCGCACTGAGCGCCTGGCTGCGCCTGTTTCTCGGCGAGTTCGTCGCCAACGAGGCCGTGCCGGCCGAGCGCATCGCCATCCAGCCGGGGCGCGATGTCTGGGTGGAATTCGACCGCGAGCACCTGCGCCAGGTCGTGTGGAACCTCCTGCGCAATGCGGTGCGGCACGCACGCGCGGAGCCGGGCGCGGTGCAGCTCGCCGCGCGCGCCCTGGGCGAGCACGTAGAATTGAGCATCATCGACAACGGGCCCGGCGTGCCCGCCGCCATCCAGGGACAATTGTTCGAGCCGTTCTTCACCACCGACAGCAAGGGCACCGGCCTCGGGCTGTACCTGGCGCGCGAGCTGTGCGCCGCGAACGATGCGCGCCTGGAATACGTCGATGACCGGCAGGGCGCGCATTTCCGCATCGCCTGCCGCGGGGGAATGGTGGCATGAAACGCAGGCTGGCCGCGAGCGAGCGCATGGTCCTGGTGGTCGATGACGAGCCCGACATCCGCGAGCTGCTCGAGCTGACGCTGATGAAGATGGGGCTGGGCGTGGCCGCGGTCGGCACGCTCGCCGAGGCGCGCGAGCGCTTGCGCCAGGGGCGCTTCGAGCTCTGCCTGACCGACATGCGGCTGCCGGACGGCGAAGGCCTCGAGCTGGTCAGGCACATCGCCGCCCAGGGCATCGACCTGCCGGTCGCCGTGATCACCGCCTATGGCAGCGCCGAGAACGCGGTGGCGGCGCTCAAGGCGGGCGCCTTCGACTACGTCTCCAAGCCCGTGGGCCTCGAGCAGCTGCGCGCGCTCGTCAAGTCCGCGCTATCCCTGCCCGACCAGGCGAGCGCGCCGGCGCGCGACTCGCCGCTGCTGGGCGACAGCGCGCCGCTCGTGCAGGCGCGCGAGCTGATCGCCAAGCTTGCCCGCACGCAGGCGCCGGTGCACGTCTGCGGCGAGTCGGGCAGCGGCAAGGAGCTGGCCGCCCGCCTGATCCACGGACAGGGCGCGCGCCGCGACCGGCCGTTCGTGCCGGTCAACTGCGGCGCCATCCCCGAGTCGCTGGTGGAGAGCGAGTTCTTCGGCTACCGCAAGGGCGCGTTCACCGGCGCGGATCAGGACCGCGACGGCTTCTTCCAGGCGGCCAACGGCGGCACCCTGTTCCTCGACGAGGTCGCCGATCTGCCGCTCGGCATGCAGGTGAAGCTGCTGCGCGCCATCCAGGAGAAGCGCGTGCGCAAGGTCGGCGCCACCCAGGAAGACCCGGTCGACGTGCGCATCATCAGCGCGACGCACCAGAACCTGGCGCGGCTGGTCGAGGCGGGCCGGTTCCGCCAGGACCTGTATTACCGCCTGAACGTGATCGAGCTGAAAATGCCGCCGCTGCGCGAGTGCCGCGAGGACATTGCGCAGATTGCGCACAGCATCCTGGCGCGCATCGCCCAGAGCGCCGGCACGCAAGCCGCGCGCCTGTCGGCGGCGGCGCTCGCCGAGCTGGCCAATTACGACTTCCCGGGAAACATCCGCGAGCTGGAGAACGTGCTGGAGCGCGCCACCGCCCTGTCCGCAGGCGGCGAGATTTCGCCGGACGACCTCATGCTGCGTCCTGCGCCGGCGGAGGACACCGGCGCGCGGCGCGCCGAGGGCGCGCTCGACGTGCCGCTGCCGGAGTACCTGGACCGGGTGGAGCGCGAGGCGATCCTCGGCGCGCTGGCGCGCACGCAATTCAATCGCACGGCGGCGGCCAAGCTGCTCGGTGTCACGTTCCGCACGCTGCGTTACCGCATGCAGCGGCTCGGCATCAAGGAAGGATGAGGCTCGGCCCCGACGGGCGCGTACGCGCGGCGCGCTACCTCGCTTCGCCCCACTGCGATGCGCGCCCGCCAGGCGCGCGGGTGACCCTGCTGCTGCTGCATTCGATCAGCCTGCCGCCCGGACAGTACGGCGGCGACGCGGTGGAGCGCCTGTTCACCCATCGGCTCGACCCGCGCGCGCATCCGTACTTCCGTGACATTTCGCACATGCGCGTTTCGGCGCATTTCTTCGTACGCCGCGACGGTGCGCTGCAGCAGTTCGTGCCGGTGCACCGGCGCGCTTGGCACGCCGGCGCATCGCGCTGGCGCGGCCGCGAGCGCTGCAACGACTGCTCGGTCGGCGTCGAGCTCGAAGGCCTCGAGGGACGCGCCTTCACGGCGGCGCAGTACAACTGTCTGGCGCGCCTCGTCCGCGCACTGGCGACGGCGCTGCCGCTGCGCGCCTGCGCGGCGCACAGCGACGTGGCGCCGGGCCGCAAGCGCGATCCCGGCGCTCGCTTCCGCTGGCAGCGCCTGCTGCGCGCGCTGGCCGAGCGCCAGATCTAGTAGCGTCAGCGCTTCCAGCCACCACCTTTAGTCGTCGCGTTGCAGCGCGCAAAAAGCGCGCGTCGCCGCGCGCGCGTCGCGGCGCTTGCAAAATAAAATCCGCGTGGTACATTGCGGCCACTAGAAATAGTTAGCAATCAGAGGTTCAGCACCATATATTGTGGTTTTAGTGCAGGTCGTCACAGAACCGCAACAACGCGGCAGGACGGCCGGGCCGGGACCGGGTGCCGGAGCGGGCGCGCCGGCGAGCAGCGAAGCACGGGAGACACAGACATGCAGATCGCGCAAGAGAGTCCAGCCACCAGCTCCCTGACGGGCGCCAGCGTTGCCGACTCGAGCGCCGCGATCCGCAGGGCCTACGCGGACTACAAGGTCATCCGCCGCAACGGCGCCGTGGTGGTCTTCGAGCCGGCGAAGATCTCCGTGGCCATGACCAAGGCGTTCCTCGCCGTGAACGGCAGCCAGGGGGCGGCCTCCGCGCGCATCCGCGAGATGGTGTCGCAGCTGACCGAGCTGGTGGTGGGCGCGCTGCAGCGCCGCCAGCCCCAGGGCGGCACCTTCCATATCGAGGACATCCAGGACCAGGTCGAGCTCGCGCTCATGCGCTCGGGCGAGCACGACGTGGCGCGGGCCTACGTGCTGTACCGCGAGCAGCGCGCGCGTGCGCGCGCAGCGGACAAGTCGGCGGCGCGCGAGCGCCAGGCCGCCGAGCCGGTGCTGCACGTGGTGGAGCAGGGGGCGCGCCGGCCGCTCGACCTGGAGGCGCTGCGTCGCCTGCTCGCCTCGGCCTGCGAGGGCCTGGAGGGCGCCGCCGATCCCGCCGTGATCCTGGAGACCACGCTGCGCGACCTGTACGACGGCGTGCCGATGGAAGAGGTGCGCAAGTCGGCGATCCTGGCGGCGCGCGCGCTGATCGAGAAGGACCCGGCCTACAGCTACGTGACCTCGCGCCTGCTGCTGAACACCATCCGGCTGGAGGTGCTGGGCGAGGAGGCGAGCCAGGCGGACATGGCGACGCGCTACGCGCGCTATTTCCCCGAGTTCGTGCGCCGCGGCATCGAGGCCGAGCTGCTCGACCCGGCGCTCGCCGAGTTCGACTTGGCGCGCATCGGGCGCGCGCTGAAGGCCGAGCGCGACCTGAAGTTCGGCTATCTCGGCCTGCAAACCCTGTACGACCGCTACTTCCTGCACGTGCGCGGCCAGAGGATCGAATTGCCGCAGGCGTTCTTCATGCGCGTGGCGATGGGCCTGGCGCTGAACGAGCAGGACCGCGAGGCGCGCGCCATCGAGTTCTACGACGTGCTGTCGACGTTCGACTTCATGAGCTCGACGCCGACGCTGTTCAATTCGGGCACCCAGCGCTCGCAGCTGTCCTCGTGCTACCTGACCACGGTGGCCGATGATCTGACCGGCATCTACGACGCGATCAAGGAGAACGCCCTGCTCGCCAAGTACGCCGGCGGGCTGGGCAACGACTGGACGCCGGTGCGCGCCCTGGGCTCGCACATCAAGGGCACGAACGGCAAGTCCCAGGGGGTGGTGCCGTTCCTCAAGGTGGTCAACGACACCGCGGTGGCGGTGAACCAGGGCGGCAAGAGGAAGGGCGCGGTGTGCGCCTACCTGGAGACCTGGCACCTGGACATCGAGGAGTTCCTCGAGCTGCGCAAGAACACCGGCGACGACCGGCGGCGCACGCACGACATGAACACGGCCAACTGGATTCCCGACCTGTTCATGAAGCGCGTCATGGAGAACGCCGACTGGACGCTCTTCAGCCCGTCGGACGTGCCCGAGCTGCACGACAAGGTCGGCAAGGCCTTCGAGGAGGCCTACCTGCGCTACGAGGACAAGGTGGCGCGCGGCGAGCTGAAGCTGTACAAGCGCCTGCCCGCGGTGCAGCTGTGGCGCAAGATGCTGTCGATGCTGTTCGAGACGGGGCACCCGTGGATCACGTTCAAGGATCCCTGCAACCTGAGGAGCCCGCAGCAGCACGTCGGCGTCGTGCACAGCTCCAACCTGTGCACCGAGATCACGCTCAACACCTCGGGCGACGAGATCGCGGTGTGCAACCTGGGCTCGGTCAACCTGGTCGCGCACATGGCCGGGCAGGGGCTGGATTTCGACAAGCTGCAGCGCACGGTGCGCACCGCCATGCGCATGCTCGACAACGTCATCGACATCAACTACTACGCGGTCGACAAGGCGCGCAATTCCAACCTGCGCCACCGGCCGGTGGGCCTGGGCATCATGGGCTTCCAGGACTGCCTGCATCTGCTGCGCGTGCCGTACGCCTCGGCGGCGGCGCTCGAGTTCGCCGACCGCTCGATGGAGATGGTCGCCTACTGCGCCTACCTGGCGTCCACGGAACTCGCCGAGGAGCGGGGACGCTACTCCTCCTTCGCCGGCTCGCTTTGGGATCGCGGCGTGCTGCCGCAGGACTCGCTCGACCTGCTGGCGGCCGAGCGCGGCGGCTACGTGGAGCTCGATCGCTCCTCGAGCCTGGATTGGGAACCGCTGCGCGAGCGCATCCGTCGCTACGGCATGCGCAACTCGAACTGCATCGCCATCGCGCCCACCGCCACGATCGCCAACATCGTCGGCGTCTCGGCGTCGATCGAGCCGACCTACCAGAACCTGTACGTCAAGTCGAACCTGTCGGGCGAGTTCACGGTGGTGAACGAGTACCTGGTCGAGGATCTCAAGCGTGCCGGCCTGTGGGACGAGGTGATGATTGCGGACCTCAAGTACTTCGACGGCAACCTGGCGCGCGTGGATCGTGCGCCGGCCGAGCTGCGCGCGCTGTACGCCACGGCCTTCGAAGTCGAGCCCCGCTGGCTGGTGGAGGCCGGCGCGCGCCGGCAGAAGTGGATCGACCAGTCGCAGTCGCTGAACATCTACATGGCCGGGGCCTCGGGCAAGAAGCTCGACGAGACCTACAAGCTGGCCTGGATCCGCGGCCTGAAGACCACCTATTACCTGCGCTCCATGGGCGCGACGCACGCGGAGAAGTCGACGTCCAAGGCGGGGCAGCTGAACGCGGTGCCCAGCGACGGCGGCGCGGACGCCGTGCTCGCCGACGAGGCCAAGTTCTGCGCCATCGACAATCCCGAGTGCGAAGCGTGCCAGTAGCGCTCGAGCAAGAGGAGGAAGGCAAGTTGAGCACCATTTCCAGCCTGGCAATGCCGCCGACGAGCGCCTTCGCGCCCGCGGCCGGCGGCCGGGAAGAGCGCTTCGCCGCCGGCAACGCGTTCCGCCGCATCACGGTGGAAGACAAGCGCATCATCAATTCGCGGGCCGACGTCAACCAGCTGGTGCCGTTCAAGTACAAGTGGGCGTGGGAGAAGTACATCGCCGCCTGCGCCAACCACTGGATGCCGCAGGAAATCAACATGAGCCGCGACATCGCCCTGTGGAAGGATCCGAACGGGCTGACCGCGGACGAGCGGCGCATCGTCACGCGCAACCTCGGCTTCTTCGTCACGGCCGATTCGCTCGCCGCCAACAACATCGTGCTCGGCACCTACCGGCACATCACGGCCCCCGAGTGCCGCCAGTACCTGCTGCGCCAGGCGTTCGAGGAAGCCATCCACACGCACGCCTACCAGTACATCGTCGAGAGCCTGGACCTCGACCAGGGCGAGGTGTTCAACGCCTACCACGAGATCGGCTCGATCCGCGACAAGGACGAGTTCCTCGTGCCGTTCATCGACACGCTGACCGACCCGGCGTTCCGCACCGGCACGCCGCAGGCCGACCAGCAGCTGTTGAAGAGCCTGATCGTGTTCTCCTGCCTGATGGAGGGGCTGTTCTTCTACGTCGGCTTCGCGCAGATCCTGTCGCTCGGCCGACAGAACAAGATGACCGGCGCGGCCGAGCAGTACATGTACATCCTGCGCGACGAGTCCATGCACTGCAATTTCGGCATCGACCTCGTCAACCAGATCAAGCTGGAGAACCCGCACCTGTGGACGCCGGCATTCCGCGAGGAGCTGCAGGAGCTGTTCCGCAAGGCGGTCGAGCTCGAGTACCGCTACGCCGAGGACACCATGCCGCGCGGCGTGCTGGGCCTGAACGCGCCGATGTTCAAGGAGTACCTGCGCTTCATCGCCAACCGCCGCTGCCAGCAGATCGGGCTGGAGACCCTGTACCAGGGCGCGTCCAACCCGTTCCCCTGGATGAGCGAGATGATCGACCTGAAGAAGGAGCGCAACTTCTTCGAGACGCGCGTCATCGAGTACCAGACGGGCGGCGCGCTGAGCTGGGACTGATGCGAGAGGAGAGACGCCAGGTGCACCGCGTGACCGCCTGCAAGGTGGAAGACGACTACAAGCTGTGGCTGCGCTTCGACGACGGCCTGGAAGGAAGCGTATCCTTGGGCAACCTGCTGGAGATCGGAGCGTTCAAGCTGTGGCGCGACGTGCGCGAGTTCGAGAAGGTCAGCGTCGATCCGGAGACTGCCACGGTCACCTGGGAAGGCGGCATCCGCCTCGACCCGGACATCCTGTATCAGGACCTGGTGGCGAGAGGCAGCCGCTGATGGCGCAACGCGTGGAATTCAGCACGCACCCGGGGCGCGAGCCCCTGGTGCGGTTGAATAGTCCGGCCAGAGATGGTCGGGCTCCTTTGTTCAACTACCCGTAAGGAGCTAGTCATGGCGAAGAAAAAAGCCAAAAAAGGCGGCAAGAAAAAGAAGAAGAAGAAATCATCAAAAAAAAAAGTAGCAGTTAAGAAGTCATCCAAGAAGAAGGCAGCGGGCCGGAAGAAAAAATCCGCCAAGAAGAAGAAGGCGAAGCCCGTTAAACCTAAGGCCAGCTCTGCGGGAACGATGACGGCAGCCGTACCGCCGTCATCCTCCGCCGCGATGCCGGGCGCGCAAACCGCGCTCAATCCGGCGGCCGCTTGGCCGTTCCCAACCGGCACCCGGCCGTAACCGGGCGTCGAGTGGAAATGTGGCGGGGGGCGCAAGCCCCCCGCCAGGCCCTCGAAGCTCAGCGGACCGCCTTGGTCGTTCGGCCGCAACTGAAAGGCTGAGGCCGGTCCGCGAGGCTTCCTTTGATCCCAGCCGAGGACTCGGCTGGGCTCACCCTCTATCGACAAGCGCCATTTTACGAGCTTCGGAAAACCTTCGGGAATCAGGTTCATCGAGCAGAACAGTTAATGTGGCGTCGCACCATACGAATGTACGGACTTCTAAGAACTACTTGAGTATATTAAGATTAGTGATGTTATGACGTCTGTGCTGCGGTGCAGCAACTCTGGGGGGAGCCAGAGCTCGGGCACCTAGCGAGTGGGGGTGGACATGTTGGCACTGGATCAATTGAGCAGGCTGTTCCTGGTGGCCCGCGGGCTGTTCGCGCTGGTGGGCTTGGCCGCCGTCCTCATCGTGGCCTTGCCGGCGCCCCGCGGGGCGCTGATCGCGCAGGCCGTATCGGTGGCCACCTCCGTGGAGGCGGCCGAGTCGCCGGCGGCGCTCCCGGTCCTCGCCGCGGAACCGGCGGAGCCGGTTCGGGTGCGCTCGGCCGATGACGGGCCGGCAGCGGTCACCGGCGAGCAGCTGGCGATCGCCGGGTTCATCGGGCGGCGCTATCGCGTCGCCGATTCGGCGAGCGAGGCCTTCGTCTCGGCGGCGTACCGCGCTGGCCGCGAGTTCTCGGTCGATCCGCTGCTGATCCTCGCCGTCATGGCCGTCGAGTCGCGCTACAACCCGGTGGCCGAGAGCTCGATGGGCGCCTTGGGCCTGATGCAGGTCATCCCGCGCTTCCACCCCGAGAAGCTCGTCGATCACGGCGGCGAGAGCGCGCTGCTCGATCCCGAGGTAAACATCCGCGTCGGCACCTGGGTCCTGCACGAGTACCTGCGGCGCTTCGGCGAGGTCGAGGCGGCGCTGCAGAAGTACGCGGGCGCCTTCGACGATCCCGCCAGCCAGTACGCGGCCAAGGTGCTCGGCGAGCAAACGCGGCTCAGGCAGATCCTGCAGCGCAGCCGACCCCGGGTCTGAAGTCCTGCTAGAGTGGGCCTCCGCCCCGGAGGCCCCATGCACTCCCCGCGCAGCGCCCCATCCTGGCAGGCCGTCGCCGCCGCCGCCTTGCTGGCGTTCGCCGGCGGCGCCGGAGCGCAGGCGCTGTCGAGCGCGGATGTGGGCGAGATGCGCCGCGTGATCGACGCGCAGCTGGAGGCGTTCGCGCGCGACGACGAGCCGCGCGCCTTTTCCTACGCCTCGCCCGGCATCCGCGAGCGCTTCGGCACCGCCGCCACGTTCGCCGCGATGGTGCGCGAGCAGTACGCCGTCGTGTACCGCCCGGCCTCGCGCCGGTTCCTGCGTCCCGTGGTCGAGGACGGCACGGTCATCTTCCCGGTGCAGCTGAGCGGCGCCGACGGCCGCGTGTGGGTCGCGCTGTACGTCATGCAGCGCGAGGCCGGCGAGTGGAAGGTCGCCGGCTGCCAGCTGGTGCCGGGCGCGGGGGCCGCGACCTAGCGCGCGGCGCAAAAGCGCGCGATGCGCGCGCCCGCTTCCTCGAGCTCGGCCTGGGGGCGCGTGTAGGCAAAGCGCACGTAGCGCGCGGTGTCGTTCGATCCGAAGTCCAGCCCCGGCGTCGCCGCCACGCCTTCGGCCTCCAGCAACTGCAGGGCGAAGCGGCGCGCGTCGCCGCCGAAGGCCGCGCAGTCGGCATACGCGTAGAAGGCGCCGCGCGGCGCGCAGGGCACGCTGAGGCCGGCGCGTTGCAGCGCGGGCACGAGAAAATCCCGGCGTCGCTCGAACTGCGCGCGGCGCGCCTCCAGCAGCGCCAGCGTGGGCGGCGCGAAGGCCTCGAGCGCGGCGTATTGCGCCGCGCTCGGCGCGCAGATGAAGAAATGCTGGGCGAGCTTTTCGAAGTCGCGCACCCGCCCCGGGGGCAGGACCACCCAGCCGAGCCGCCACCCGGTCATGCAGAAGTACTTGGAGAAACTGTTGACCAGCACGACCTCCCCGGGAAGCCCGAGCGCGGTGGCCGGCGGTGCGCCGTACACCAGCCCCTGGTAGATCTCGTCGGCGATCAGCACGCCGCCGCGCTCGGCGACGAAGCGCGCGATGCGCTCGAGCTCGGCGGGATCCGCGATCGTGCCCGTGGGATTGGACGGCGAGCCGAGGACGAGCCCCTTGGTGCGCGGCGTCCAGGCCGCGCGCACCGCCTCGAGCGTCGGCTGGAAATCGGCGGCGGGCGAGAGCGGGAGCGGGCGCGGCACGCCCTCGAAGGCGCGCACGAAATGGCGGTAGCCCGGATAGCCGGGGTCGGGCACCAGCAGCTCGTCGCCGGGATTGACGTACAGCGCCACGGTCAGCAGCAGCCCGCCCGAGGCGCCTGCGGTGACCGCCACGCGCTCCGCCGCCAGCGCCTGGCCGAAGCGCTGCCGGTAGTGCTCCGCGATCGCCGCGCGCAGCGCGGCGA
>DATFEJ010000342.1:0-4251 GCA_035251235.1 Burkholderiales bacterium | reverse complement strand
CGTCGCGCGCCTGCAGCGCGCGCCGGAGGTCACCGAGATTCGCGTGCTGACGCGCCGCGAGGCGCCGGTCGGCACGCGCGCCGTGCGCGGCGACCTCACGAAGGCCCTTCCCGCCGAGTTCCTTGCGAGCGCGACGGTGCTCTTTCACTGCGCGGGCGAGGTGCGGCGCGATGAGGCGATGCGTGCGCTGCACGTCGAGGGCACGCGCCGGCTCGCGGAGGCGGCTGCGGGCCGCGTGCGCCGCTGGGTGCAGTTGAGCAGCGTCGGCGCCTACGGTCGGCGGCAGCGGGAAGGGATCGTGGACGAGTCTTCGCCGCTCGCGCCCGAAGGCGAGTACGAGCGCACCAAGGCGCAAGCCGATCAGCTTGTGTCCACCGCAGCCGCCGCAGGCGCATTCGAGGCGGTGGTGCTGCGGCCCTCGATCGTCTTCGGGGCGGGCATGCCGAACCGATCGCTCGCCCAGCTCGTCTGGGCGGTGCGCCGCGGGATCTACGCGCGCATCGGCCGGCGCCCGGCGACCGCCACCTACGTCTACGTAGACGACGTCGCCGAGGCCCTGCTGCTCTGCGCGACGTCCGCGGCCGCGCGCGGCTGCTACAACCTGTCGGACGATCGTCCCTGGGACGACTTCATCGCCGCGATCGCCGCGGCGCTCGGGCGCCCCGCGCCGAGCCGCGACCTGCCGGAAGCGCCGTTGCGCTGGCTCGCGCGCCTCGCGCAGCTCGTGCCCGGCTCGCCGCTCACCGAAGCGCGCATCGATGCGCTGACGCGCAACGTGCGCTATCCCGCCGCGCGCATCCAGCGCGAGCTCGGCTTCGCGTTCGGCGTCTCGATCGAGGAGGGCCTGCGGCGCTACGTGGCGTCGCTCGCCTCGGGCGCATGAAGCGCGTCTGCTTCGTCACGACGAGCCCGCTGATCGTCAATTTCTTCCTCGTGCCGCATTTGCGGCACCTGGCCGCGCGCTACGAGGTGTCGCTGGCGGTCACGCTGCCGGGCGAGGCGCCGCTGAAGGACCTGCCCGGCGTGCGTATCGAGCCGGTCGCGATTCCGCGCAGGATCCGGCCGGTGGGCGACGTGCAGGCGCTCCATCGCCTCACTTGCCTGTTTCGCGAGCGGCGCTACGATCTCGTGCACTCCTTCGGGCCCAAGGCGGGGCTGCTCTCGACCTGGGCGGGCAGCCGCGCCGGCGTCCCGGCCCGGCTGCACACCTTCACCGGCCAGGTCTGGGCGTCGCGCCGCGGTCCGATGCGCGCGCTGCTGCGCGCCGCGGACCGTTCCATCGCGCGCCGCGCCACCGAGGTGCTCGCCGACAGCGCCTCGCAGCGCGATTTCCTTGTGCGCGAAGGGATCGTCGCGCCGGGGCGCTGTCGCGTGCTCGGCGCAGGGTCCGTGTGCGGCGTCAACGCGCAGCGCTTCAGGCCCGACCCCGAATCCCGGGCGGCGGTGCGCGCCGAGCTCGGCATCGGCGCAGATGCGCCGGTCGTGCTGTTCGCCGGTCGCGTGACGCGCGACAAGGGGGTCCTCGACCTCGCCCGGGCCTTCGGCGGGCTGGGCGCGCAGTTTCCTGAGGCTCTGCTGCTCGTCGTCGGGCCGGACGAGGAGGGCCTGGGCACCGAAGTGCGGCGCCTGTGCGACGGGCGCGCGCGCAGCGTCGGCTACACCCACGCGCCGGAGCGCTACATGGCGGCCGCGGACCTGCTGTGCCTGCCGAGCTACCGCGAGGGATTTGGCGCGGTGGTCATCGAAGCGGCCGCTGCCGGGTTGCCGGCGATCGGCTCGCGCATCTACGGCATCGTGGACGCCGTGCAGGACGGCAAGACCGGCCTGCTGTTCGAAGCCGGCAACGTCGGCGAGCTGCGGGAGCGCTTGCGCTTGCTGCTCGGCGATGCGGCGTTGCGCGATCACCTCGGCACCGCCGCGCGCGCGCGGGCGCTGGAAGAGTTTGCCGAGAAACGCCTGGTCGGCGCGCTCGAGGACCGCTACCGCGAGATCCTCGGCGAGTGAGCTAGCTGCGGTTGTAGCTGTCCTCGAAGCGCTCGATGTCGTCCTCGCCGAGGTAGTCGCCCGACTGGACTTCCACGATCAGCAGCGGCTCGGCGCCGGCGTTCTCCAGCCGGTGGCGCATGCCCGCCGGGATGTAGGTGGACTGGTTGGGCTTGAGCTCGATCACTTCCTCGTCGCGCGTCACGCGCGCGAGGCCGGACACCACCACCCAGTGCTCGGCGCGCCGGCGGTGGCGCTGCAGCGAGATGCGGTGGCCGGGCTTGACCATCAGGCGCTTCACCTGGAATCCCGGGCCGGCGTCCACGCCCTCGTAGTAGCCCCAGGGCCGGTGCACGCGCGTGTGCGAGACGTGCTCGGTGCGCTGCGCTCGGTCGAGCCGCTCGACGATCTCCTTCACGTCCTGGGCGCGCGCGCGCGCCGCGACCAGCACGGCGTCGTCGGTCTCCACGACCACCAGGTCGCGCGCGCCGAGGAGCGAGATGTGCCGGTCCGCGGCGAGCACGTAGCAGCCGCGCGCATCGCCGAGCGCGACGTCGCCGCGCGCGACGTTGCCGCCGCCGTCCTTGGCGCCGGCTTCCCATAGCGCATCCCAGGAGCCGACGTCGCTCCACTGCATGTCGGCGCGCACCATCGCGCCGTGGCTGGTGCGCTCCATGACCGCGTAGTCCACCGAGTCGGCGGGGCTGGCGGCGAATGCCCTGGCGTCCAGCCGCAGGAAATCGAGGTCGCGCACCGCGCGCTCGAGCGCGGCGCGGGCGGCGGCGAGAATCTCGGGCCGCCACCGCTCGAGCTCCTCGAGATAGCGCTTCGCCTGGAAGACGAACATGCCGCTGTTCCAGTAGAAGCCGCCCTGGGCGAGAAATTCCTTCGCGCGCTCGAGCGGCGGCTTCTCGACGAAGCGGCGCACGCGATAGGCCGCGCCGCCGAGCGGCTCCCCCGCTTCGATGTAGCCGTAGCCGGTGGCGGGCTCGGTCGGCGGGACGCCGAAGGTGACGAGGAATCCCCTGCGTGCTTGCGTTACCGCTTCGCCGACCGCGGCCCGAAACGCGCGCTCGTCGCCGATGCGGTGGTCGGCCGGCTGCACCAGCAGCACCGCCTCGGGATCGGCGCGCATGGCGAAGAGCGCCGCCGCGGCGACCGCGGGCGCGGTGTTACGCCCCTCGGGCTCGAGCAGCACGGCGGCGGGGACGACGCCGAGCTCGGCCAGCTGATCGCCGACCAGGAACCGGTGCTCGGCATTGGTCACCACGATGGGGGCGCCCGCGCCCGCGATGCTGCGCGCGCGCAGCGCCGTGTCCTGCAGCAGCGTGCGCTCGGTGACGAGCGGCAGGAACTGCTTGGGCAGCAGGCGCCGCGACATCGGCCACAGCCGGCTGCCGGCGCCGCCGCACAGGATCACTGGAACCACCGACGCGCTCAAGGCGATATCCGAAGGGAGTGGGGCCGCTATTCTAAAGGCGATAATCGCGGCGCATGCGCATCCATGTGACCGGCGCCTCCGGCTTCATCGGCAGCCATCTGTGCCCGGCATTGACGGCCGCGGGCCACGAGCTGCGCGCGTCCGAGGAGCGCTGCGATGCGATCGTGCATCTCGCCAACATCGCGCACGCGCGTGCGAGCGTCGCGGAACTGCACCGCGTGAACGTCGAGGGCACGATCGCGCAGGCGCGCGCCGCGCTCGCCGCGGGCGCGCGGCGCTTCCTCTACCTCAGCTCGGCGAAGGCGGCGAGCCCCGACGATGCCTACGGCCACGCCAAGCGCATCGCCGAGCAGGCGCTCATGGCCTTGCCGGGCCTCGAGCCCGTGATCCTGCGCCCGCCGCTCGTCTATGGTCCGCGCGTCAAGGCGAATTTCCTCGCGCTGATGCGCGCCGTGGATCGGGGCTGGCCCCTGCCGCTGGCGAGCATTCGCAACCGGCGCAGCCTGCTCTACGTGGGCAACCTCGCCGACGCCATCCTGCGCTGCCTCGCGGGCGCGCCGGGCGGCCGGATCTACGGGGTGACTGACGGCGCGCCGGTGTCGACGCCCGATCTTTGCCGCGCGCTCGCCCGGGCGCTCGGCAGGCCCGCGCGCCTGTGGCCGTTTCCGCCGGCGCTGCTCCGGCTCGCGCCCGGCGGCGCGCGGCTCGTGGACTCGCTGGTCGTCGAAGACAGCGCGCTGCGCAGCGAGCTCGGCTGGCGGCCGCCGGCCGATTTCGAGGAGGGACTGCGGCACACTGCCGCGTGGTACCGCGCGCAGGGCCGCTAG
>DATFEJ010000079.1:0-6483 GCA_035251235.1 Burkholderiales bacterium | reverse complement strand
CCCGCGCCGGCGGCGCGCGCCGAGCCGCCGCTGCCCAGCCCGGCGGCCATGCTGCGCATCAACGCCGATACGCTCGACCACCTGATCAACGACTCGGGCGAGGTCAGCATCGCGCGTGCGCGCGCCGAAGGCGAGCTGCGCGCAGTCAAGCAGTCGATCGGCGACCTGAGCGAGAGCATCGCGCGCCTGCGCGCCCAGCTGCGCGAGGTCGAGGTGCAGGCCGACAGCCAGATGCAGTCGCGCCTGTCGGTCGCCGGCGAGCGCGACCGGGAATTCGACCCGCTGGAGTTCGACCGCTATACGCGCCTGCAGGAGCTGACGCGCCTGATGGCGGAGAGCCTGCACGACGCGGCCTCGATCCAGCAGGCGCTGCTGCGCAATCTCGGCGAGACCGATGCGGCGCTCTCGCACCAGGCGCGCACCAGCCGCGAGCTGCAGCAGGAGCTGATGCGCATGCGTGCGGTGCCGTTCTCAGTGCTCGACGAGCGCCTGTACCGCATCGTGCGCCAGACGGCGCGCGAGCTCGACAAGCAGGCGGAGCTCGACATCCAGGGCAGCCAGGTGGAGCTCGACCGCAGCGTGCTCGAGCGCATCGGCGCGCCGCTCGAGCACATGCTGCGCAACGCGCTCGCCCACGGCATCGAGTCGCCCGCGGCGCGCGCCGCGGCGGGCAAGCCGCCGGGCGGCCGCATCCAGGTGCAGCTGCGGCAGGAGAGCAACGAAATCGTCCTGACGGTGAGCGACGACGGCGCGGGCATTCCGCTCGAGCGGCTGCGGCGCCGGGCCGAGGAGCGCGGGCTGCTCGCGCCGCAGGCGACCGAGGACCCGGCGGCGCTGGCGCAGCTCATCTTCGCCTCCGGGCTGTCGACCGCGGAGTCCGTCACCGAGCTTGCCGGCCGGGGCATCGGCATGGACGTGGTGCGCAACGAGGTGACGGCGATCGGCGGCCGCGTCGAGGTGGCGACCAGCGCCGGCGAGGGCACCACGTTCACCCTGTACCTGCCGTTGACGCTGGCGGTCACCCAGGCGGTGCTGGTGCGGGCCGGCGCGAGCGTGCTGGCGGTGCCCTCGGCCATGGTGGAGCAGGTGCTGCGGCTCAAGGCCGACGCGCTGGCGGAGCGCTACGCGGCGGGCGAGGTGCAGTTCCAGGAGCGCGCGTATCCCCTGTTCGGGCTTGCGCAGCTGCTCGGCACGGACGCCGCGGCCTCGGTGCTGGGCACCCACTCGGTGCTGCTGGTGCGCAGCGGCGCGCAGCGCATCGCGCTGCACGTGGACGAGCTGGTCGGCAACCAGGAAATCGTCGTCAAGGGCGTCGGCCCGCAGCTGGCGCGGGTGCCGGGCGTCGCCGGCGCCACGGTGCTCGCCGACGGCGCGATCGCGCTGATCGTCAATCCGGTGACGCTCGCGCAGCGCGGCCGCGCCGCGGCACCGGCGTCGCCGGCGGCGATGCCGCCGGTCTCGGTGCAGCCCGTGGTGATGGTGGTGGACGATTCGCTCACGGTGCGCAAGGCGACCGGCCGGCTGCTGGAGCGCGAGGGCTACCAGGTGATCACCGCCAAGGACGGCGTGGACGCCCTCGAGCAGCTGAAATACGTGCTGCCCTCCATCCTGCTGGTCGACATCGAGATGCCGCGCATGGACGGCTTCGACCTCGCGCGCCACGTGCGCGGCGACCCGGTCACGCGCCACATCCCCATCGTCGTCATCTCGTCGCGCACCGCGGACAAGCACCGCAACCAGGCCGCGCAGCTGGGCGTGAACGCGTTCCTCGGCAAGCCGTACTCGGAGGCCGAGCTGCTGCGCCATATCGCCGACCTGATCGCGCCGGGATCCCATGCCGCCGCAGCCTGACGTGCACTCCGCCGCCGCGCCCGTCGACGCCCAGGTCCAGGTCGGCAAGTACCCGATCCTGCGCGAGATCGGCCGGGGCGCCACGAGTCACGTGTACCTCGCGCGCGACCCGTTCGCCAACCGCGAGGTGGCGATCAAGGTGTTCCTGTTCGACCAGCACGCCGACCCGCAGACCGAGCGCATGATGCACAAGGCGTTCCTCACGGAGGCCTCGCTCGCCGGCAAGCTCAACCATCCGCACATCGTCGACATCCTCGACGCGGTCGCCGAGCCCGACCACAGCTACCTGGTCATGGAGTACATCGCCGGCACGGCACTCGACGCGCACGCCGACGTCGCCACGCTCCTGCCGCTGGACAAGGTGGTGGAGATCATCTTCAAGTGCATCCGCGCGCTGGAGTACGCCTTCCAGCACGGCGTCATCCACCGCGACATCAAGCCGGGCAACATCCTGCTCTCGGCGGCGGGCGAGACCAAGGTGAGCGACTTCGGCGCCTCGTTCCAGCAGCGCGTCGGGCAGGAGACCACGCAGATCTCCGGCGTGGGCTCGCCCGCCTACATGTCGCCCGAGCAGATCCGCATGGAGCCGCTGACGCACCAGACGGACATCTATTCGCTCGGCGTCACCATGTACCGCCTGCTCACCGGCCGCCTGCCGTACCAGGCGACCACCCAGGCAGCGCTCACCTACGCCATCCTCAACACGCCGCCGGCGCAGCCTTCCACGCTGCGGCCCGACCTGCCGCCGCTGCTCGACAAGATCGTGATGAGCGCCATCCACAAGGACCCGGCGCAGCGCTACCGCTCGTGGCTGGACTTCGGCAAGGACCTCAGCCAGGCGTTCGGCGCGCTGCGCGTCTCGGGCGTCTCGGACTCGGCGAAGTTCAACGAGCTGCGGCAGATGGCGTTCTTCGAGGATTTCGGCGACGTCGCCCTGTGGGAGGTGGTGCGCATCGGCTCGTGGAAGAAGATTCCCGCCGGCACGGCCGTGGTGCGCGAGGGCGACCAGGGCGAGAGCTTCTACCTGCTCGTCTCGGGCACGGTCGGGGTGACGCTCTCGGGCAAGACGCTCGACACCCTCAAGCGCGGCGGATGCTTCGGCCAGATGCTGTACTTCGACGACCGCGTGGAGCGGCGCACTACCACCATCACGGCGCTCGGCGACATCACCGTGATCGAAATCAAGGTGGCGGCGCTGCGCGCCTCCACCGACGCCTGCCAGGTGGCGTGCAACAAGGCCTTCATGCGGGTGCTGGTCGAGCGCCTGATGCACGCCAACATGCAGCTGGCGGCGCGCGGCTAGGAGGACCTCAGATGAGAATCTGGCTGATCCTGATGCTGGCGGCGGCATGGCCGGCGGTTGCCGCGGACAACGCGGTGGAGCGCGGCATGCAGAATGCCGGCAAGGCAATCGAGCGGGGCGCCAAGGCCACGGGCCGCGCCCTGGACAATGCCGGCAACGCTGTGGCCGGCAGCGTCGGCAAGGCGCACAAGAAGGTCGACGACAAGGTCAGGCCGAAGAAGTAGCGATCGCCGCCAGCGCCGCGATCCAGGCCGGCGACTCGTTCAGGCAGGGCAGCGCGCGGTATTCGCCGCCGCCCGCCGCGCGGAAGATCGCGCCGCCCTCGAGGGCGATCTCCTCCAGCGTCTCCAGGCAATCGGACACGAAGCCCGGGCACAGGACGTGCACGCGAGGCGTGCGCGCCGCGCCCAGCTCGGCGAGCACGTCGGCGGTGTAGGGCTGCAGCCAGCGCGCCGGGCCGAAGCGGGATTGGAACGTGACGCGATACTGCTCGGGCCGCAAGCGCAATGCACGTGCGAGGAGCTCGGCGGTGCGCAGGCATTGCGACTGGTACGGGTCGCCGCGCTCGACGGCGCGCTGCGGCAGCCCGTGAAAGCTCATGACCAGCACGTCCGGCAGGTCGGTGACGAGCGCGGCCAGCGCGGCGATATAGGCGGGGTGGTCGTGGAACTGCTCGACGAACTCGACGCCGCCGCCGACGACGTCGCGCACGGACTCGGTCGTGCTGCGGGCGTACTGCGGGTACAGCGGGACGACGCGCGTCGCGGCCGGCATGCGGCGCAGCACGTCGGGGATGGCGGGCTCGCCGTAGCGCATGGCGTACTCCACCTGCAGTCCGGTGGCCGCGCGCAGCAAGTGCGCCTGCCGCGCGGTGTGCACCGCGAGCGGCGAGCCCTCGGCGGTCCAGACCTTGGCGTACTTCGCGGCCGATTGCGCCGGCCGGCGCCGCAGCACGATGCCGTGCAGGATCGGCAGCCACAGCCAGCGGGGCAGCTCGACCACTCGCGGATCGGACAGGAACTCGGCGAGATAGGCGCGCACCGCGGCCGGCGTCGGTGCCGCCGGCGTGCCAAGGTTGACGAGCAGGATGCCGTTCAGGGCTTGGACAGCGCGCTGGAGAGGAGCTTCGCGGTGATGTCCACGACCGGCACCACGCGGTCGTAGGCCATGCGCGCCGGCCCGATCACGCCGACCGTGCCCACGACCTCGCCGTCCACCTGGTACGGGGCGCTCACCACGGCGACGTCGTCCGGCGCCGAGACGCCGGACTCCCCGCCGATGAACACCTGCACGCCCTGGCCGCGCAGCGAGAGATCGAGGATCTGCAGCAGCGTGGTCTTGTGCTCGAACAGGTCGAACAGCTGGCGCAGCCGCCGCAGGTCCTGCGACAGGTCCTGCACGGTGAGCAGGTTGCGCTCGCCCGAGAGCACGTAGGGTTCGGGCCCTTCCGCCATGGCGCGGTTGCCCGCCTCGAGCGCCGCGTTCATCAGCTGCATCATGTCCTGCTTGATCTCGCGCAGCTCCTCGCGCAGGCGCTGGCGCACCTCCTCGAAGCTGTGCCCGCCGTAGTTCTGGTTGAGGTAGTTGGCGGCCGACACCAGCTCGGCCGGCGTGTAGTCGCGCTCGGTGAACAGCACGCGGTTCTGCACGTCGCCGTCCTGCGTGACGATGATGAGCAGCACGCGCTTCTCCGACAGGCGCAGGAACTCGATCTGGCGGAAAGCGAGCGCCCGGCGGCGCGGCGTCATCACCACGCCGGCGAACCTGGTCAGCTGCGACAGCAGCTGCGACGCGGACTGGATGGCACGCTGCGGATTGTCGGCGTGCAGCTGGTCCTCGAGCTGGTGCAGCTCGCGCGATTCGAGCGGCTTGACCACCAGCAGCGAGTCGATGAAGAAGCGGTAGCCGGCGGGCGTGGGCACGCGTCCGGCCGAGGTGTGCGGGCTGGCGATGAGGCCGAGCTCCTCCAGGTCCGACATCACGTTGCGGATCGTGGCCGGGGAAAGGTCGAGCCCCGAATGCCTGGAGAGGGTGCGCGAGCCGACCGGCTGGCCCTCGACGATATAGCGCTCGATCAGCGTCTTGAGCAGCAGCTGTGCGCGTTGATCGAGCATGCGCTGCATTCTACACATGCGGTTAGAATGCCGCGATGCCCAAGCCGGCGTTTACGCGCATCGCGCTGATCGGCAAGCACACGCCGGAAATCGCCGACTCGCTGCGGGCGCTGCGCGCCTTGCTGCGCGCGCGCGGCTGCGAGGTGCGCGTCGAGCGGGAGACGGCGGCGCGCATCGGCGACGGCGAGGACGCGCTCGACCTGGAGCGCATCGGGACGTTCGCCGACCTGGCGATGGTGCTCGGCGGCGACGGCACCATGCTGGCGGCGGCCCGCAGCCTGGCGCACCACCAGGTGCCGCTCGCCGGCATCAACCAGGGGCGCGTGGGATTCATGACCGACATCGCCCTGCAGGACATGCAGGCGTCGGTCGGCGCCATCCTCGACGGCAAGTACGCCATGGAGGAGCGCGCGCTGCTGGAGGCCGAGGTGCTGCGCGGCCCGACGAGCGTGCTGCGCACGGTGGCGCTGAACGAGGCGGTGGTCGGCAAGGGGTCGCAGGGCCGCCTGATCGAGGTCGAGGTGCGCATCGACGGCGAATATGTCTACGCGCTGCGCGCCGACGGCCTGATCGTGGCGACGCCGACCGGCTCCACGGCCTACGCGCTCTCCGCCCAGGGTCCGATCCTGCAGCCCGGCGTGGCCGCCTTCGCGCTGGTGCCGCTCAATCCCCACGTGCTCTCGGCCCGGCCGGTGAGCGTCAGCGACCGCAGCGTGATCGAGGTGTCGCTGCTGCGCGCCCTGGACGCGCGCGCGCACTTCGACGGCCTGGCGCTCACCGAGCTCGCGCAGGGCGACCGCCTGGTCCTCAGGCGCGCCGCGCACTCCGTGCGCTTCGTCCATCCGCCGGGCTACAGCTACTTCGCCATGCTGCGCGAGAAGCTCTCCTGGAGCGAGGCCGCGCAGAGGGGCCCGGACCCGGACTGAAGGCCATGCTGCGGGCACTGTCGGTGCGCGATTTCGTGATCGCCGAGCGCGTCGAGCTGGAGCCGGGCGCCGGCTACACGGTGCTGACCGGGGAAACCGGGGCCGGCAAGTCGATCCTCGTCGATGCGCTCGAGCTGCTGGTGGGCGGGCGGGCCGACGCCGCGCAGGTGCGCGAGGGCGCGGAGCGCGCCGAGCTGGCCGCGGAGTTCGAAGTGCAGACGGGCGCGCCGCTGCAGGCCTGGCTGGAAGAGCGCGAGCTGCAGGGCGACCCCGGCAGCCTGATCCTGCG
>DATFEJ010000286.1:0-8153 GCA_035251235.1 Burkholderiales bacterium | reverse complement strand
GCGCCGCGGTCCGGCGTGAACCACTCCGCACCCAGGTCGATGCGGTTGCCGACGAACGCGATGCCCGCCGGGTTGGACGCCGCGGCGAGCGCGTCCTGCGGCAGCGCGATGCCGACGCCGCCCATCGACTTCGCCTTGATGCCGTAGCCGTGCGCGAAATAGCCGGTGGTGGCGAGCGCCGCGCCCGGCGCGAGCACGGCGGCGGTGGCAGCGGCGAGCAGTAGCTTCCTCATGTGCATCCCCCTATATGAAAAGACTGACGTCCGCGTCGCGCGCCTTCGGCAGGAAGGTCGCGGCGCCGCAGTACTCCTTCACCTCGGTGATGAAATCGGACGGCTGGTAGCCGAACAGGTCGACAGTCATCTGGCAGCCGATCAGCTCGACCCCGTTCTCGATGCACGCGGCGCGCAGCTCCTCGATGCCGGCCACGCCCTTGTTGTGGATGGTCTGCTTCATCAGCATGGTGGCCATGTTCTCGAAGCCCGGCACGATGCCCTGCACCGCGTTCGGGATGTTCCAGTTGATGCCCTTGAACCAGTCGGGGCCGAAGGGCATCTTCATCGGCATGCCCGGGTTGCCGAGCGGGCTGATCTTCAGGTCGCTGATGTCCTTGCGGAGCAGCCCGAGGCCGTAGAAGGTGAAGAAGATGGACACCTTCCAGCCCAACGCGGCGGCTGTAGAGGCGAGGATGAACGGCGGGTACGCCCAGTCGAGCGTGCCCTTGGTGGCGATCATGCAGAGCGACGGCGTCTGCTTCTCGCGCAGCTCGGCGAGCTTCTTGGGCAGCAGCGCGTCGAGGCGCTCGTTGATCAGGCGGTCGAGATCGGATGCGTCGGACATGGTCACTCCTCGGGGATGAACGCTAATACTCGGCGGGAGTATGCGCCAGATATTTCCTCTAATGGGTGCGTGGCTATTTCTTATGTCGCAGCGCACCATAGAGCAAGGAAGCCTATCCATATACCCGGCGGTGTATATTGCGCCCCATGGCCAAGCCCACCATGCACGACGAGCAGATGAAGAAGGCCATGGACGCGCGCCTGGCGCGCATCGAGGGCCAGGTGCGCGCGGTGCGCCGCATGATCGGCGAGGACGAGCCCTGCGGCGACATCGCCCAGCAGCTCGCCGCCGCGCGCAAGGCGCTCGACCGCGCCTTCTACGAGATGGTGTCGTGCATGATCAAGCAGGACCCGCCCCAGGGCGACAAGGCGCGCGGCACGCGCGCCGAAGAGGTGGCCGAGCTGCTGGCGCGCTTCGGCTGATGACTTTGACGCAACGACGGACTAGGATTTGCCCATGAACTTCGACAAAGAGCTGGACGCCCGCGGGCTCAACTGCCCGCTCCCCATCCTGCGCGCCAAGAAGGCGCTCACCGACATGGCCTCGGGCCAGGTGCTGAAGATCGTCGCCACCGACCCCGGTTCGGTGAAGGACTTCCAGGCGTTCGCCAAGCAGACCGGCAACGAGCTGCTCTCGCAGTCCGAGGCCGGCAAGGAGTACCTCTTCTTCCTGAAGCGCAAGTAAAAAAGGGGGTCAGATCAAGATTTCCGTGCGCGCACGGAAATCTTGATCTGACCCCCTTTTTCACCCTTTTTCAGGCGACGCTGCCGAAGCCCCGGTCGATGGCGCCCGCCGGCGCCTTCAGTCCCGCGATGCGGCAGCCCTGCGCGATCGGGCCGCCGGGAAAGAGCACGTACAGGTGCCGGATGCCGCCCCGGGCGTGGAACTTCTCGTCCAGCGCGTCGTGCAGCTCGCGCATGTTGACCCCGGGCGTCTCGTGCTTGGCGTAGTACTCCTGCAGCGCGCGCAGCGCCGTCCAGTGCTCTTCGCCGAGCTCGAGTCCCTCCTGCTTGGCGGCCTCGAGCGCGCGCGCGCGCGTCCAGCCTTCCGGCGCGTGCGGAAACGCGGGGTCCGGGGCGGCGGGCGGGCCGCCGGCGCGGATTTCGTCGATCAGGCTCGTCATGTCGTCCTCAGCGCTTGCGGATGTGGAACACGTACTCGCCGGGCGCGCTTTCGCGCGCGTCGGCCAGGTCCTGCCCGGTGGCCTTCACCCAGCTGCGCACGTCCGCGCGGATGCCGGGGCAGTCGCTGATCAGCTGCAGCACCTCGCCCTTGCGCATGCCGTTCAGCAGCTTGCGCGCCTCGATCACCGGGCCGGGGCAGGTGGTGCCGCGCATGTCGAGCACCGCGTTGGCCGACACGCGCTGCGCCTTGCCCTTGCGGATGTAGTAGGCGGTGCCGCCGCGCGCCAGCTTCTCGGTCTTCAGGATCTCGACGTCGGCGTACTTGGGCCAGGACTGCAGGTCGTCCTTGGTGCCGGGGCAGTCGGAGATGAGCAGCAGCACTTCGCCCGCGAGCAGGTCGTCGAGCACGCGGCGCGCGCCGAGCAGCGGCCCCGGGCAGGCGGCGCCCTTCATGTCGAGCGTGACGTGGGGCTTGGGTTTGGCGGTCCTGGCCATGCCGGGTGGTGCTAGAGTGAATGCATACCTTCCATCATGCTACGCCAACTTCCCGAGCTCGCGCAGGCCGTGCAGCGCAACTGCGATATATCGGATGCGCGCCACGCGGGCGACTACGGCATGTGCACGTTCCTCTTGAAGATGCGCGAGTACTACCGCTGGGAGAACGAGCTGCCGTTCGGGCGCGCCCTGCCGAAGGACGAGCTGGGCGAGTGGCTGAAGTCGCGCGAGCAGTCCTGGCAGGACATCGAGGAAAGCGAATTCGAGCTGCTGCCGCTCGCCAGCGGCGCGCTCGATCCCTTCGAGGCCGCGGCCGCGAACCGGGAGCTCCTGCCCCAGGGCGGCGTCTACGGCGCGGGCTACGGCCGCATGGGCAAGCCCGTGTTCTTCCTCGGCGTGCTCGAGCGCATCGAGGAGCGCGAGGGCCTCACCATCTGCGTGTCTTCCTGCGAGTACGCGCGCGAGCTCGCCGCGCCGCCGGCGATGCTGCAGGGACGGACCGTCTTCGTGCGCCTGGAGTCGGTGCGCCGCTATCTGTGGGAGAAAATCGAGGAGTGGCAGTGGCGCAAGCAGGGCGGCGCCATGGCGCGCGTGCTGGCGGGCTACGACTTCCTCGCCGACCCCGAGCGGGCTCTCTCGCGCATGGCGGAGAACGAGACCGAGTCCATGATCCTGCACGAGATCGGCGAGGCGCGCGCCGGGGATCTGCTCGGCGCGGCCTGGGGCGAGACGGCGCTCGCGGCCTCGGCCACGCGCGCGGAGATCGCCATGCGCGCGGTGCGCGACCTGCTGGCCGATTGCCTCTCTACGCTGCCGGCGCTGCTCGAGCGCGGCAACGCGCCGGCGCTGCACTTTCATTTCGCCACCTTCGACGCGCTGCGCCGCCAGCTCTTCCCGCAGGCGCTGGAGGCCTACGAGGACTACGCGCGCAGCGGCACCCCGGACCGGCTGTGGCGGGCAGTGCGCGAGGGGCGCGAGCGCTGGTTCGAGGCGGCGCGCGGGCTGCTGGCGCTCACTCCCGCGGAGCGCGAGGCGGCGCTGGAGGCTCTGCTGCCGCCGCCTGCTCCACGAGCTTCCTGACCAGGCGCACCATCTCGGGCGCCTCGATGTCGATCATCTGCTCGACCACCCACTTGTTGTCGCCGGGAGCCATCGCGTCGGCCACCTTGCCGGCGAAATAGCGTAGGCACGGATAGGCCGGCTCGCCGTCTCGGTATTCGAAGCCGGCGTACTCGCCGAAGCGCGCGTTCAAGAGGTCGATGAAGGCCTTGCGGTACTCGCCCGGCCCGAAGAGATCCTGCTGGTTGTTCTCCATGGTCGCCGCGAGGTGCCGCACCACGGCGCCGATGAGCGCGGCGCGCTCCTCCTCGGCGAGCTTGCCGTACACCGCGCGGTCGGCGAGCTGCACGAGAAAGGCGATGAACTCCGAGATCACCTCGGTCGTCAGCCGGTCGGAGCCGAAGCGAAAGCCCTCCTTCTCCATGTGCTTGAAGACTTCGAGCGCGATCTTCCAGACGTTGGCGCCGATGACGCCCGCGCGCTCCTCCACGGTGCGCGGGCCCTTCTTGCGCCAGCGGGTTTTCACTAGCGCGATCTGCGGGCGGCTGCTGATGATGGCCATGCGGGGGATAATAGACGCGGGAGGACGCGATGTCAGGACTGGATATGGAAATGGCGAGCGGCATTGCCGCCTTCGAGGCGAAGGAGTTCGCGCGCGCCATGCAGCTGCTGCAGCCGCTCGCCGAGCGCGGCGCACCCGAGGCGCAATACCGCGTGGCCATCATGGCGCAGGTGGGCCTCGGCATGGTGAAGAACTGCGCGATCGCGGTGAAGTGGATGCGCGCGGCCGCCGAGCAGGGTTACGCGCTCGCCGAGCACGGCCTGGGGTTCATGTACTTCCAGGGCGAGTGCACCAGGGCCGACCACGCGGAAGCCGCGCGCTGGTTCCGCAAGGCCGCCGAGCAGGGCCTCGCCGGCTCGCAGTCGATGCTCGCCACCATGTACGACAAGGGCCTCGGGGTCGCGAGCGATCCCGCCGAGGCCGCGAAGTGGCGCGCGGCGGCCGAGCGCGCTACTTCCTGATCCAGGCCTCGTAGCCGCCGGCCTTCTTTTCCAGGCCGGCCGCGTAGCCCGCGTCGTAGGCTTCGCTCTTGCGCTGCTCTTCGCGCTTGGGGTTGTGCAGGAAGCCCGACGCCCAGCCGTTGATGTACTCCGGGTCGACGTGCTTCTTCTGCATCTGGTCGATGGCGTCGTAGTAGGGGCTGCCCATGACAGGTGCTCCTGTATAGACTGTAACGAGGTCGATATTATGCAATTCAGGGTCGTCATCGGCGAGCAGGTCTACGCCATCGAGCTGCCGGAAGACCTGCTGCGCGACTCGGCCGGATTCCACGCCAAGCTCGACCGCGACATGGACCGCGGCTGGCAGATGAGCCGCGCGTTCGTCAAACATCCCGACCGGCTGCAGCGCTGCCAGATCGTCGCCGACCGGCTGCTCACCAGCATCACGCAAGGCAACGAGGCTACCGCCATGCTGATGGCCGCCTACATCGCATTGCGCATGCCCGGCGCAGTGGGCGTGGACGTCGACGCCGCGGGCGAGATGCAGAACACCGAGCTGCTGTACGCCTGATGGCGCTCGCCGACGCGCGCATCCGCGAGGTGAAGCCCCTTTCCTTCATCTACGAGAAGGAGGGCGCGCTGCCGGCCGACGTGTGCGCGGAGGCCATCCGCCGCTTCGAGGCCTCCACCGACCAGCAGGCGCCGGGGCGCATCGGGCAGGCGGGCGAGGTGGTGCCGCAGGTCAAGCGCTCTACCGACCTGCGCATCAGCGGGCGCGAGGACTGGAAGGACATCGACCGGATCCTCGCGCAGCAGCTCGTCTCGACCTTCAACGCCTTCGCGCTGGAGTTTCCCTTCTTCGCCGCCAACAAGTTCAAGGACATCGGCTACAACCTGCAAAGGACGCTGCCCGGGGAGTACTACCACTGGCACGTCGACGGCGGGCCGGGCGAGTTCAGCGCGCGCCAGATGGTCGCCATCTGGTATTTGAACGACGTGCCCGGGCCGGGCGGGGAGACGGAGTTTCCGCTGCAGGGGGTGCTGGTGCGTCCGGCGCAGGGCAAGCTCGTGTTGTTCCCGCCGTTCTGGACGCACGTGCATCGCGGCGTCACGCTGCAGTCCGGGGTCAAGTACATCGCCACGACCTGGGTGTGCTTCGCCTGAGGCCGCATGCATCGCGGCGATCGCGAGCGCGGCACCGTGACTTCGTTCACGGCGCGGCGCGCGGCGCCGTCCATCGCGCGAGTAGGATGCTCGCAGGGGGAGGAAAGGATGCCTCGCTTTGGATTTGCGCGAGTCTGGACGCTGGAAGCGGCGGCTGCTGCGCGCCGGGCAGGCGGGCATGCTGGCGGCGGCCTACTATGCGGCCGCCAAGGCCTCCCTGCTGCTCGCCATTCCGCCGGGCTACGCCACGGCGCTATGGCCGCCGGCCGGGATTGCGCTCGCGGCCCTGCTGGCGCGCGGTGACCGGCTCTGGCCGGGCATCTGGCTCGGCGCCGCGCTCGCCAGTCTGAGCGTCTCGTCTTCGCCCTTCGTGGCGCTCGTCATCGCGGGGGGCAACACCCTGGAAGCGCTCTGCGGCGCGGCGCTGGTGAGGCGCTACATCGCCGACGCGCCCCCGTTCTTCGATCGCGCGCGCAACGTCGTCCTGTTCGTCGCGGCCGCCGCCGTCTGCTCGGCGGTCGCCGCCACGATCGGCACGGGCGCCATGCTGCTGGAGGGCGCCGTCGCCGGCGAGAACTTCGCCGACAACTGGGGCACCTGGTGGCACGGCGACGCCACGGGAATCATCATCGTCACGCCGCTCCTGCTGACCTGGGTCCTGCGCCACAGGATCGCCTGGAGCCGGGCGAGGGTGCTGGAGCTGGCGGGGCTGGCGGCGTCGCTGCTCGCGGTCGCGACGCTGGTCTTCGGCCAGGACCATGCTCCCTTCGCGCCCGTCCCGCTCACGTTCCTCATCCTGCCGTTCATCGTCTGGGCGGCGTTCCGCTTCAGCCGGCGCGAGGTGACGAGCGCCATCGCGGGGGTGTGCGCCGTCGCCGTGTGGCACACCGTCGACGGGCGGGGGCCGTTCGCCCTCGAGCCGCTCAACCTGTCGCTGATCCTGCTGCTCGCGTTCATCAGCACCATCGTGGTCACCGGCCTGATCCTGAGCGCCGCGGTCGCCGAGCGCGAGGGCAGCCGGCACAAGCTCGAGCGCGTGCTGCGCGAGGCGCGCGAGCAGGCGCGCACCGATCCGCTGACGCGGCTCGCCAACCGCCGCTCGCTCGAGGAATTCCTGCGGCGCGCCTGGACGCGCGCGCGGCGCGGCGCGCGCTCGCTCGCCATCGTGATGATCGACCTCGACCACTTCAAGTCGGTGAACGACCGCTTCGGCCACGACGCGGGCGATCGCGTGCTGGCCGGCGTGGCGCGGCTCCTGCAGGCGCACGTGCGCGCGGGCGACATGGCGTGCCGCCTGGGCGGCGAGGAGTTCGCGCTCGTGCTGCCCGATGCGACGCTCGAGGTCGCGCAGCTCCGGGCAGGCGCGCTGCGGGACGCGATCCACGGGCTCGAGCCGCGGCATCGGGGCCGGTCCGTCGGCGGCGTCACGGCGTCGTTCGGCATCGCCCTGTACCCCGACCACGCGGGCGACCCCGACGCGCTGCTGCTCGCGGCCGACCGGGCGCTGTACGAGGCCAAGGCCGCCGGGCGCGATCGCGTTTCCGTCTACGCGGCCGCGCGGGCCGCCCAGGCCTAGGCCGCTCGCTGCGCCGTTCTTGGCGCGCTACAGTCCGGGGTCAAGTACATTGCCACCCCCTGGATCTGCTTCGCGTGCGGCATGCAGTTCGAAGTCAACGGCAGGACGATCGAGACCGACGAGCGGGGGTTCCTGCTCGAGCTCGGGGACTGGAGCGAGGATTTCGCGCGCGCGCTGGCGGCGCACGACGGCTTCGAGCTGTTCGTGGACCATTGGGAGCTGATCTGGTACTTCCGCGACTACTTCGAGGAAACGCAGACCGTGCCCACCATGCACAGGATGGTGCTGGATCTCGGCCGGCGCGAGGGCGCGCGCTTTCGCGACCGCAAGGCCTACGAGAAGCACATCTACAGCTTGTTTCCTACCGATCCGGTGCGCAGCATCGGCAGGCTGGCGGGGCTGCCGATGCCGCAGCCGGATACCTGATGCTGCTCATCGTTCCCGGCGTACTTAAGGCCGACGAGCTGAAGCTCGCGCGCGAGTGGCTCGCGGATGCGCCGTTCGTGGACGGGAAGCTCTCCGCCGGGGTCGCTGCGCGGCGGGTGAAGCAGAATGAGGAGCGCGATCGCGGCGCGGGAGATGTGGAGCGGCTCGATCGGCTGGTGATGGGCGCTCTGACGCGTCACCCGATGTACCGCAACGGCGCGCTGCCGCTGCATGCGGCGAGCCCGCTGTATGCGCGCTACCGGCCAGGGATGGTGTACGGCGAGCATTTGGACGATCCGATCATGGGGACCGGAGGGGTGCTGTACCGGTCGGACGTCGCGGTGACGGCGTTTCTGAATGCGCCGGGAGAGTACGATGGGGGCGAGCTCGTCATCCGCACGGCGGCGGGCGAGCAGCTCCAAGGAAAGTTGAGCGCGCGCAAGTAACCTCGGTCGCCTCCCCGCGTG
>DATFEJ010000213.1:0-2564 GCA_035251235.1 Burkholderiales bacterium | reverse complement strand
CCGCACCCGCGCCCACGGCGCCCGCACCCGCGCCCACGGCGCCCGCACCCGTTCCGGCAGCGCCCCCTGAGCCCCCGAAGGCTGCACCTCCCCCGCCGCAGCTCGACCGGGCGCAGGTACAGCGGATTTCCGCGTACTCCTCGAGAGGACAGCCGCTGCTCGCGTCCCGGTTGGAGGCGACCCGCAAGCAGCTCGATGCGGCGGCGGATGAGCGCCTTACGCTCGAGCTCTACTATACGGAGAACAGCGACGCCGCCAGGGTCGAGCGGTTCCTGATGCGCGCGCGCGATCTCGTGCCGCTGGACAACGTCTACATCGTGCCGGTGGCTGGAGAGGGTGGGAAGTACCGCATCTGGGCGACCTATGGCGACTTCCCCAGCCGTGAAGAGGCCCTGCAGGCCGCCCGAGCCCTGCCGCCGAAGTATCAGCGCGAGTTTCCTTTGGTGCCGAGGACCTATGCGGAGGTCCGGCGGGTTCTTTGAGGAGGGATTTGCAAAATCCTGAAAACTCTCCCGAGACAGACTCTTAGCGACTTTTCTTCAAGCGCGACCGTGCTATGCTAGTTTTCTCAGGGAGAGGCTGGGGACTCATGCACTGGAAGCTGACGCTGTCGGTGGTCGTGCTGGCGGGCGCCCTGGTCGGCTGTGCGCAGGAGCCGGCCAAGCCGTCCACGACGCACCTGGGCGTCGACCTTCCCCCGCCGGTCCCGGCTGCCGGCAGCATTCCCCCGCCCGTCCAGATTGCCCCGGTCCTGCCCAAGCCCGAGCCCAAGGCGGCGCCGGAAACCTACAGCGTCGTCGTCAATGGCGTGCCCGCCCAGGAATTGCTCTTCGCGCTGGCGCGCGACGCCCGGATCAACATCGACGTGCACCCCGGGATCACGGGGTCGGTCACGTTGAACGCCGTAGACCAGACCCTGCCGCAGCTCCTGGAACGCATCTCCCGGCAGGTCGACATGCGCTACGAGCTGAGCGGCCCGAACCTCCAGGTCCTGCCGGACACGCCGTTCCTGCGCACCTACCGGGTCGACTTCGTCACCGCCTCGCGCAACCTGAAGATGCAATCGCAGACCAATACGCAGTTCGGCGGAGGAACCGCCGGCGGCGGGGGCGGCAGCGGGGGCGGCGGGAGCACGACGGGGACCGGCTCGACGGCGACAGTCGACGTCGCCGCGAACAGCCAGCTCTGGGATACGCTGGTGCAGAACATCCAGGACATCCTCGGCGGCGGGCCCACGGCCAAGCCGGCGGCGGGCGCAGCCGCGGCGCCGGGCGGACAGTCCGCGGGCAACGTGATCGGCAACCGCGAAAGCGGGGTGCTCCTGGTGCGCGCCTCCTCGCGCCAGCACGCCAAGGTGCAGGAGTTCCTCGATTCGGTGATGGCGAACGTGCGCCGGCAGGTGCTGATCGAGGCCACGGTCGCGGAAGTGCAGCTGAGCAACGAGTACCAGCGCGGCATCGACTGGCAGCGGCTGCGCACGGGCGCCACGCAAACCGGCCGTCCGGGCTTCAACACCGGCCAGTCCGGCGTCGAGTTCAACCAGATTTCCGCCGGCACGCCGGCCCAGATCGCCACCAACGCCTTCCTGCTGGGCGGCGCCGTGGTGAGCCAGAACCTGAACGTCGCCATCAAGCTGCTCGAATCCTTCGGCAACGTGCGCGTGCTGTCCAGCCCGAAGGTGAGCGTGGTCAACAACCAGATCGCGCTGCTGCGCGTGACGCGCGACATCGTGTACTTCACGATCAAGCCGTCGACGACGCCGGTAACGGTCTCGGGAGGCGTGGGTGGCGTGGTCGTCCCGCCGTCGTTCGAGACGACGCCCAACGTGGCGGCCGAGGGCTTCATGATGAGCGTGCTGCCGCAGATCAGCGAAGCCGAGACCGTGGTGCTCAACGTGCGGCCGACGATCCGGCGCAAGGTCGCCGACGCGGTCGACCCGAACCCTGCGCTGTCGACGGCGTCCCCCAACCTGATCCCGGTGTTCGAGACGCGGGAGTTCGACTCGATGCTGCGCATGCAGAGCGGCCAGACCGCGGTGCTCGGCGGCCTCATGCAGGACTCGATCGAGAACGTCGAGGACACCATCCCCGGCCTGAACAAGATCCCGTTCTTCGGCAAGCTGTTCGCGCAGGAGCGCAAGGTGTCGCGCAAGACCGAGCTGGTGATCTTCCTGCGCGCCACCGTGATCAACGACGCGAGCGTCGACGGCGACTACGCGCGCTTCCGCAACCTGCTGCCGACGGAGAATTTCCTCACGCGGCCGAGAGGCAATTCGGACGCCGCGGGCGCGCCGGCGGACCGGTGACATGAGCCTGCTGCTCGAGGCGCTGAAGAAGGCCGAGAAGGCCAAGGAAGAGGCGCAAAAGCGCACGCGCGAAGGCGAGGCGCAAGGCACGGACGAGCTGCGGCTCGCGGAGGACGCGCCGCCCGCCGAAGAAAGGCGCGTGGTGACGCGCGACGAGCTGCCGCCGATCACCTCCCCGCTGGAAATTCAGTCGGAAGACATTGCGGCGGCCGGCACGCCAGCCGCCGAGCCCGCGCCGCAAGGCGCCGCGCGGTCCGCC
>DATFEJ010000291.1:0-18423 GCA_035251235.1 Burkholderiales bacterium | reverse complement strand
GCGTGGGGTCGCTGCTGGTCGAGGAGCGCCGCGGCGAGAACAACGTGCAGGGCAACATGTTCGTGCCCGTCGACCTGCTCGCGCCGATCCTCGAGGACCTGGTGAAGCGCGGCCGCGCGCAGCGCCCGGCGCGGCCGTGGCTCGGCATGTATGCCACCGAGATCGGCGAGAAGTTGGTCGTGGCGGGCCTCGCGGGCGGCGGGCCGGCCGAGCGCGCCGGGGTGAAGCTCGGCGACGTCGTGGTCGGCGTGTCGGGCGAGCGCGTCACCGGCCTCGCGAACCTGTTTCGCAAGGTCTGGAGCCTGGGGCCGGCGGGGGTCGAGGTGCCGCTCACCTTCGCGCGCGGGACGGCGCAGGTGGACGTGCGGATCGCGTCCGCCGACCGCGGCGACTTCCTGAAGAAGCCGCAGCTGCATTAAATGGGGACAGTCCCCATTTTTCTCATTTGCGAACGCAGTGCAGATGAGAAAAATAGGGACTGTCCCTATTTAACGGCGTTTGCCGTGCCACCACCACCCGACCGCCACGACGACCGGCAGCAGGATCAACGCCAGGTGATCCGGCTCGGTGAGCAGGTGCCATAGCGTCGCCAGTCCATGCCCCGGATGCGCCTGCGCGCCCGTGGCGAAAAAGAACAGGGCTACTGCGGCTGCGCTGCGCATAGCATTCCTTCCCTTTCGATGAACTCGATGACGGTGGCGAGGCCCTGCCCCGTCTTCAGGTTGGTGAACACGAACGGCCGCGCGCCGCGCATCCTCTTCGAGTCGCGCTCCATGACTTCCAGCGACGCGCCGACCATCGGCGCGAGGTCGATCTTGTTGATGACGAGCAGGTCCGACTTGGTAATCCCGGGTCCGCCCTTCCTCGGAATCTTGTCGCCCGCCGCCACGTCGATCACGTAGAGCGTCAGGTCGGACAGCTCCGGGCTGAAGGTCGCGGCGAGGTTGTCCCCGCCCGACTCGATCAGCACGAGATCCAATTTCGGAAACCGCCGCATCAGCCGCGCGACGGCCTCGAGGTTGATGGACGCGTCCTCGCGGATTGCGGTATGCGGGCAGCCGCCCGTCTCCACGCCGATGATCCTTTCGGGCGGCAGCGCCTCGTTCTTCACCAGGAACTGCGCATCCTCCTCGGTATAGATGTCGTTGGTGACCGCGGCGATGTCGAACCGGTCGCGCAGCGCCTTGCACAGCGCCAGAGTCAGCGCCGTCTTGCCCGAGCCCACCGGCCCGCCGATCCCTATGCGCAATGTCATGAGCGGAACAGCCTCGAGTATTGGGTTTCGTGGCGCGAGGAGAGGATCGCGAGCCCCGGCGCGAAGTTGCCCGGCTCGTCCTCGCTCACCTCGCCGAGCTTCGCGCCGAGCGCAAGCAGCATCTTCTGGCCGTCGGTCTGGCCGAGCGGCACGGCCTTCACCGCCGCCACCACCTGGTTCTCCAGCCACGCCCAGAGGTACGCGGTGAGCGCCTGGCGCGCGGGGATGCCCCAGGCGCGCACGGCATGTGCGAACACGGCCGGGAACGACGGCTCCTCGAATGGACAGGGCCCGATGCCCAGCTCGGGCAGCAGGCGATTGAGCGAATAGCCCATCTGCACGGTCTCGGCACGCAACTCGTCCGTCTCCCGACTGGCGAGGAAGTTCTCGTTCCATTCGGGGCTCGGCTGCTCGATCATCTTCAGCAGCAATGGCGCCTCCATCTTCATCACCGAATGCTCGAGCACGTCGCCGATCCAGCGCTGCGCGCTTCGCGCATCGGTGACGAACCCGGCCTCGATCGCCGCCTCGAGTCCCCCGGAATAGCTGTACGCGCCCACCGGCAGCGTGGGGCTCGCCAGCTGCAGCAGCCGGGGATCAATGCTTGTGATGTTTGTGGTCATGATCGTGATGATCGTGATCGTGGTCGTGATCGTGGTCGTGGCCGTGGTCGTGGATCTTCCCGCCGTGCCCCATCTCGTCGTGCTGGTGGTGCCCGCCCGCATAGGCCCCGGCCTCCGGCTCGAACGGCGCTTGCACGTGGCTCACTCTCGCGCCCAGCTTCTTCACCATCTCCTCCAGCACGTGGTCCTCGGCGATGCGCAGGAAGTCCTTGCCCACCTGCACCGGCACGTGTCGATTGCCGAGGTGGTAGGCGACCTTCGCCAGGGCATCGGACTCGATGTGCAGCAGCTTCTCCGGCTCGGCCAGCACCTCGATGACCCGGCCATCGGACGCCGTGACGAGATCGCCGCCGCGCAGGATCTCGCCGCGCGGCAGCATCAGCGCCACCTCCTCGCCGGAGACGAGCCTGGTCTTCAGGCGGCTCTTCTGCCGGGAGTCGAAGGGCAGCCTGAGCTGCCCCTTCACCTCCAGCTTGTAGGCCGCACGCGCGATCTTGAGCTTGGCTTTGATTTCGAGCATCAGAAAAGGAAATACCTCTGGGCCATCGGCAGCACCTTGGCGGGCTCGCACACCAGCAGCTCGCCATCGGCGCGCACTTCGTAGGTTTCGGCGTCCACGCTGATTTTCGGCTGCCAGGAATTGTGCACCATGTCCTTCTTGCCCACGCGGCGCACGTCCTTCACCGCCTCGAGCGGCCGCTGCAAGCCCAGCTGCGCGAGCTGCGGGTTGGCGAGCGCCGCGTGCGAGACAAAGGTCACCGAGGTGCGCAGCGCCTTGCCGAAGCTGCCGAACATCGGCCGGTAGTGCACCGGCTGCGGCGTCGGGATCGAGGCGTTCGGATCGCCCATGGCGGCCGCCGCGATCATGCCGCCCTTCAGGATGAGCGAGGGCTTCACGCCGAAGAACGCCGGCTTCCACAGCACGAGGTCGGCGAGCTTGCCCTCCTCGACCGAGCCGACCAGGTGCGCGATGCCGTGGGTGATCGCCGGGTTGATGGTGTACTTGGCGACGTAGCGCTTGACGCGCGCGTTGTCGTGCGTCTTCGGGTCGCCCTTCAGGCTGCCGCGCTGCACCTTCATCTTGTGCGCGGTCTGCCAGGTGCGCAGGATCACCTCGCCCACCCGTCCCATGGCCTGCGAGTCCGAGGACATCATGGAGAAAGCGCCCAGGTCGTGCAGGATGTCCTCCGCGGCGATCGTTTCCTTCCGGATCCTCGATTCGGCGAACGCCACGTCCTCGGCGATGGCCGGATCCAGGTGGTGGCACACCATCAGCATGTCGAGGTGCTCGGCGATCGTGTTCACCGTGTAGGGCATGGTCGGGTTGGTGGACGAGGGCAGCACGTTCGGCTCGCCGCACACGCGGATGATGTCCGGCGCATGCCCGCCGCCCGCGCCCTCGGTGTGGAAGGTGGCGATCGAGCGTCCCTTCATCGCCTTGACCGAAGCCTCGACGAAGCCCGACTCGTTGAGCGTATCGGTGTGGATGGCGACCTGTACGTCCATCTCGTCGGCCACGCCGAGGCAGCAGTCGATGGCCGCCGGCGTCGTGCCCCAGTCCTCGTGCAGCTTCAGGCCGATTGCGCCCGCCTTCACCTGCTCGCGCAGCGGCCCGGGGAGCGACGCGTTGCCCTTGCCGAGGAAACCGAGGTTCATGGGAAAGGCCTCGGCCGCCGCCAGCATGGAGAACAAATGCCAGGGGCCCGGCGTGCAGGTGGTGGCAAAGGTGCCAGTGGCCGGGCCCGTGCCGCCGCCCAGCATCGTGGTGACGCCCGACATGAGCGCCTCCTCGATCTGCTGCGGGCAGATGAAGTGGATGTGGCTGTCGATGCCGCCCGCGGTGACGATCATGCCCTCGCCCGCGATCGCTTCCGTCCCGGCGCCGATGGGAATGGTGACGCCGGGCTGGATATCGGGATTGCCCGCCTTGCCGATTTTCCAGATGCGCCCGCGCTTCAGGCCGATGTCGGCCTTGACGATGCCCCAGTGATCGACGATCAGCGCGTTGGTGATCACCGTGTCGGCGACCTCGCGCGACAGGCGCTGGCCCTGCCCCATGCCGTCGCGAATGACTTTTCCGCCGCCGAACTTCACCTCCTCACCGTAGACGGTGTGATCCTTCTCCACCTCGATCCACAGCCCGGTGTCGGCCAGGCGCACGCGGTCGCCCGTGGTCGGGCCGAACATCTCGGCATAGGCCTGGCGCGAAATCTTCATTTGAGCTTCCCCATCACCTTGCCGGCGAAGCCGTAGACTTTTCGCTCCCCGGCGAGCGCCACCAGCTCGACCGTGCGCGTCTGCCCCGGCTCGAAGCGCACCGCGGTGCCGGCGGCGATGTTCAGGCGAAAGCCGTAGGCCGACTGGCGCTCGAACTTGAGCGCGTCGTTCGTCTCGAAGAAGTGATAGTGCGAGCCGACCTGCACCGGCCGGTCGCCTGCGTTGGTCACCTGCAGCGTCACGGTCTTGCGGCCGTGGTTGAGCTCGATCTCGCCCGCCGCGACCTGCATCTCACCCGGGATCATGCGCCCGCCCTCCTCGCCTTGGTCTTCGCGCGCCGCTGCCGCAGGAAGTCGCGCACCACGTCGATCTGCTGGCGGTCGAACAGCGCCGGCGCGTGTCCCACGCCCTCGAACTCCACCGCCTGCGTGCCGGGCTTGCGCCGGCGCATCTCCTTCACCGTCCCCGGCAGCAGCACGTCGGATTGCGCGCCGCGCAGCACCAGCGCCGGGCAGTCGACCGCGTTCCACACGCTCCACAGGTCGATGCCGCGCAGGAACTCCGGGCCGATCGGCAGCTCCGGGTCGGACTGCGCGTTCCATTGCCCGATCGCCGGGTCGAAGCGGAAATGCCAGCGCCCGTCCTCGTGCTGCTTGACGCTGTGCTCGATGAGGTGCGCCCACTGCGGCTCGGTGAGCGGCCCGAAGGTGGCGAACGTCTCGCGGATGTACTCCCCGGCCGAGCGTCGCGAGGCGAAGCCGCGCGGCCGGCCGACGTGGCCCTTGAGGCGAAACAGGCCGTTCCAGGGCACGAACGGCCCTACGTCGTTCAGCACCAGCCGGCCGATGGGCGAGTTGCGCTTGGCGGCGAGCAGCATGCCGATCAGCCCGCCCATCGAGGTGCCCACCCAGTCGAGGTAGCGCGCGCGCTTTTCGCGGAAGAAGCCGCCCGGCACTGGCGTGGTGACGCGCGCCACGAGCGCAGCGGCATCCGAGAGATAGGTCGAGAAGCTGTATCCCGAGCGGTCCGCCAGCCAGTCGCTCTCGCCTCGGCCCACCACGTCCATGCACACCACGCGGTAGTCCTTCTGCAGCGCCTCGGCCAGGTAGTCGAAGTCGCGGCTGTTCCTCGACAGGCCGTGCACGCACAGCACCACGTGCGGGTTGTCGGCGTCGCCCCAGTCGGTGTAGGCCACGCGGTGGAAGCCCTCCGGGCCGAGGCTGAGGATGCTTTCCTGCCGCATGGTCACGGAATCGGATGGTGAACCGTAACGAGCTTGGTGCCGTCCGGGAAGGTGGCCTCGACCTGGATGTCGGGGATCATCTCCGGCACGCCTTCCATCACCTCCTCGCGCTTCAGCAGCGTCGCGCCCCAGCCCATGAGCTCGGATACCGTCCTGCCTTCGCGCGCGCCTTCCAGGATCGCCGCGCTGATGTAGGCCACCGCTTCCGGATAGTTGAGCTTGAGACCCTTCGCCTTCCTGCGCTCGGCGAGCAGCGCGGCGGTGAAGACGAGCAGCTTGTCCTTTTCCCTCGGCGTCAATTCCATTCAGGTGCTCCAGATGCGCGGCGCCTGCGCCTCGCGCCCGAAGAGCGCGGGGCGCAGCACGGCCCACAGCCGTACAAACAGGTGCCTCGCCTCCTCCGTCGAGCGTCCCAAATAGCGCGCGACGAGCACGCCCGGGAGCTGCGTAACTGCAAGGCTTCCGACCTCGCGGCAAGCCGCGAGGTCGATCATGGGAAAAGCAGAAGCGGCCACCAGCGTGGCGCATACGGGCATGCCGTGCAGCCCCGCGGGCGAATCGAGCAGCGCGCCGCCGCCCTCGAGGCGGCCGCGCTCCAGCCACAGCAGCCTGCCGTCGCGGTAGAGCTTCGTGCTCAAGCGCAATTCGCCCCGCGAGAATTTCTCGCCCGACCCCGTGCGCCCGAGGCACAGGATCTCCCAGCCGAGGTACTTCGCGTCGCCGTGCAGGCGCACCTCGGTCTCCAGCCGCGCGCGCGCGCCATCGAAGACGATGGTCTCCTGCGGCAGCCATTCCAGGGATCCCGAGACCTCGAAGGCGAGGCGCTGCGACGCCCACGGCCCGGCCGAGCGGTACCACTTGCCCGCGCCCGGCGTGGTGAGCAGCGCATGCGCGCCCTCGCCGGCGCGTGCCGCGAGCGCCAGCTCGTCGCCGCCCGCGATGCCCGCCGGCGGATGCACGACGATCGCGTGGCACACTCCGTCGCCTTCCGGATAGAGGGGCTTTTGCACGACGAGCGGCCCGTCGTGCCGGCGCTCGGCGAGCACCGTGCGCCCCTCGCGCGCCGCGAAGCCGAGCTCGAGCTCGGCCTTCCAGGACTGCGCGACGGGCTCGGCGAGCTGCATGATGCGGCGATCATACCGCCAGCAGCTGCTTCACCCCGTCGCGCTCCATGCAGGCGCCGGCGCCGCGCGCGACGATCTCGCCGCGCTCCATGACGAGGTACTGGTCGGCCAGCGACCGTGCGAAGTCGTAGTACTGCTCGCACAGCAGGATCGCCATCTCGCCGGTGGCGGCGAGCGCGCGGATGGCGCGCTCGATGTCCTTGATGATCGAGGGCTGGATGCCCTCGGTGGGCTCGTCGAGGATGAGGAGCTTGGGCCCCATGGCGAGCGCGCGGCCGATGGCGAGCTGCTGCTGCTGCCCGCCGGAGAGGTCGCCGCCCCGGCGGCGCAGCATCTGGCCGAGCACGGGAAACATCTCGTAGATGCGCGCCGGCACTTTCTCGCCGCGCGGCCGCGTGGCGAGGCCCATCTCCAGGTTCTCTGCCACCGTCAGGCGCGGGAAGATCTCGCGCCCCTGCGGCACGTAGCCGATGCCCGCGCGCACGCGCTCGTAGGGCGCCGCGTGCGTCAGCGTCCTGTCGCCGAGGCGGATCTCGCCGCTCTTCGCGGGAACCAGACCCATCAAGGTCTTCAGCAGCGTGGTCTTGCCCACGCCGTTGCGCCCGAGGAGCGCCGTGACCTTGCCCGCCGGCACCTCGAACGCCAGTTCGCGCAGGATGTGGCTGCCGCCGTAATACTGGTTGAGCCCGGAGACGGCGAGGTTCATCGGCCGAGGTACACCTCGATCACGCGCGGGTCGGCCTGCACCTCGGCCATCGGCCCCTCGGCCAGCACGCTGCCCTCGTGCAGCACCGTCACCTTGCGCGCGATCTTCTCGATGAACGCCATGTCGTGCTCGACCACCACCAGCGAATGCCTGCCGGCCAGCGACAAAAACAATTCCGCCGTGCGCTCGGTCTCGTCGTCCGACATGCCGGCCACCGGCTCGTCGAGCAATAGGAGCCTGGGCTCCTGCATGAGCAGCATGCCGATCTCCAGCCACTGCTTCTGCCCGTGCGACAGGAGGCCCGCCGTGCGCTCGGCGGCATCCGCCAGGCGGATGAGGCGCAACGTCTCGGCAATGCGGTCGCGCTCGGCCGAGGACAGCCGAGCGATCAGCGTGCGCCGCACGCGCTTGTCGGCCTTCATGGCGAGCTCCAGGTTCTCGAACACCGTGTGGTTCTCGAAGATGGTCGGCTTCTGGAACTTGCGGCCGATGCCGGCGTGCGCGATCTCCGCCTCGGAGAGTTGCGCGAGGTCGATGGTCTGGCCGAAGAACGCCGTGCCCTCGTCGGGCCGCGTCTTGCCGGTGATCACGTCCATCATGGTGGTCTTGCCCGCGCCATTCGGGCCGATGACGCACCTGAGCTCGCCCACGTCGATCGACAGCGACAGCCGGTTGAGCGCCTTGAAGCCGTCGAAGCTGACCGAGATGTCCTCGAGGTACAGGACCGCGCCGTGCGTGGTGTCGAGCCCGCCGGCGCTGACGCGCCCCAGGCTGCCGCTTTCGTTCGCCGCAACGGCCGAGGCGCTCATGCCTTCACCCTGCGCAGCTTTTGCGCGAGACCGGCGATGCCCTGCGGCAGGAAGAGCGTGGCGAGAATGAAGGTCGCGCCGAGGAAGTAGAGCCAGTACTCGGGGAAGGCCTGCGTGAAGAAGCTCTTGGCGCCGTTCACCACGCCGGCGCCGATCACCGGGCCGATGAGCGTGCCGCGCCCGCCGAGCGCCACCCAGATGGCGATCTCGATCGAGTTGGCGGGCGACATCTCGCTCGGGTTGATGATGCCCACCTGCGGCACGTAGAGCGCGCCGGCGATGCCGCAGATCACCGCCGAGAGCGTGAACACCGCCGCCTTGTAGTGCACGGTGTTGTAGCCGCAGAAGGCGGCGCGCGTCTCGGCGTCCCGAATGGCGGTGAGCACGCGCCCGAGCTTCGAGGTGACGATCCCGCGCGCGGCGAGCAGCGTGCCGATCAGCACCGCGCCGGTGATCATGAACAGCGCGGCGCGCGTCTCGGGCGCGGTGATGGAGAAGCCGAGGATGCGCTTGAAGTCGGTGAAGCCGTTGTTGCCGCCAAAGCCGGTGGCGTTGCGGAAGAAGAGCAGCATGGCGGCGAAAGTCAGGGCCTGGGTGATGATCGAGAAATACACGCCCTTCACGCGCGAGCGGAAGGCGGCATAGCCGAAGACGAAGGCGAGCAGCCCCGGCACCGCGACCGCCAGCAGCATCGCCCACCAGAACTGGTCCGAGTTCCACCACTGCCAGGGCAGCGCCTTCCAGTCGAGGAACACCATGAAGTCGGGCAGGTCCGACTGGTACTGGCCCTCGCGGCCGATCTGGCGCATGAGGTACATGCCCATGGCGTAGCCGCCGAGCGCGAAAAACAGGCCGTGGCCGAGCGACAGGATCCCGCAGTAGCCCCAGATCAGGTCCATGGCGATGGCGACGATGGCGTAGCACATGATCTTGCCGGCGAGCGTCACCCAGTACGTGGAGAGGAACTGGGGCAGCAGGACGACGAGAAGCATCGCCACGCCGATGGCCGCCCAGCCCTTCGGTCCGTAGAGCCTCGTCATGCCTCTACTGCCCGGCCTTTCAGCGCGAACAGCCCCTGCGGCCGGCGCTGGATGAAGACGATGATGAAGACCAGCACGACGATCTTGGCGATCACCGCGCCCGACCAGGATTCCAGCAGCTTGTTGGCGAAGCCGAGCGTGAGCGCGGCGTACACCGTGCCGGCGAGCTGCCCCACCCCGCCGAACACCACCACCATGAACGAATCCACGATGTAGCCCTGCCCGAGGTCGGGCCCGACGTTGCCCAGCTGCGAAAGCGCGCAGCCCGCGAGGCCCGCGATGCCGGAACCCAGGCCGAAGGCCCAGGAATCGACGCGCGCCGTCGGTACGCCCACGCAGGAGGCCATGGCGCGGTTCTGCGTCACGCCGCGCACGAACAGGCCGAGGCGCGTCTTCGTGAGAAGCGCCCACATCCCCGCCAGGACCAGCGCGGCGAAAGCGATGATCATGATGCGGCTCCACGGCAGCACCACGTTGGAGAGCACCTGGATGCCGCCCGACATGAAGGCGGGGTTTTCCACCTGCACGTTCTGCGCGCCGAACATCGTCCTGACCAGCTGGATGAGCATCAGGCTGATGCCCCAGGTGGCGAGCAGCGTCTCGAGCGGCCGGCCATACAGCCAGCGAATGACGACGCGCTCGAGGAGCATGCCGACCGCCGCGGCGACCATGAACGACGCCGGGACGGCGGCGAGCAGGTACCAGTCGAACAAGCCCGTCTTCCGGAACAGCACCTGGACGACGTAGGTCGTGTAGGCGCCGATCATGATCAGCTCGCCGTGCGCCATGTTGATCACGCCCATCAGCCCGTAGGTGATGGCGAGGCCGAGCGCCGCCAGCAGCAAGATGGAACCCAGCGACACGCCGGCGAACAGCAGCCCCGCACGCTCGCCCCAGGCGAGGCGCCCCTCCACCGCGCGCAGGCTCTTCTGCGCCTCGAAGCGGATGTCCTCGTCGGCGTCGCGCGCCGCTTCCGCGAGCAGCGTCTTCGAGCCGGGGCTGGTGGCCTCGCCCAGCAGGCGGATCGCGGCGACGCGCTCGGCCTTGTCGCCGCTCTTCAGCTCCATGGCGGCCGCCGCCAGCTCGAGCAGCGGCCGGATCTCGGCGTCCTTCTCCAGCGCAAGCGCCCTTTTCACCAACGGCAGCATGGCGCCATCTGCGCCGGCCGCGAGCTCCTTCGCCGCCGCCAGGCGCGGCGCGCGCTCGGGCGCGAGCAGCCGCAAGCCGGCGAGCGCGTCGCCGACCGCGGAGCGCAGCCGGTTGTTGACGACCACCTCCACGACCTGGCCGCCGACCTCCACCTCGCCCTCGGCGAAGCGCTGCAGCACGGGGATCGCCGCCGGGTCGCCCTCGGCCGCCAGCGCGCCGATGGCCTCGACCTTCACGTCGTTGTCGTCGTCGGCGAGCTTCGCCACCGCCGCCGGGTCGAGCGCCTGCGCCGCGCCGGCAAGGCAAACCAAAAGGGCCGCGATCGCGGCCCTTTCCCAGCGCAAGGCCATGCTACTTCTTCTCTGCCATCAGCGCCGGCTCGTCCTTCTTCTTGTCGTTGCCCGCGATGAACGGGCTCCAGGGCTGGGCTTTCACCGGGCCCTTGGTCTTCCACACGACGTTGAACTGGCCGTCGGCCTTCACTTCGCCGATGAACACCGCCTTGTGCAGGTGGTGGTTCTTCTCGTCCATCCTGGAAACGATGCCCGAGGGCGCCTTGAAAGTCTGGCCCGCCATCGCCTTGGTGACCTTCGTCACGTCGAAGCTCTTTGCCTTCTCCACCGCCTGCTTCCACATGTAGATGCCGATGTAGGTGGCTTCCATGGGATCGTTGGTGAGCGGCTTGTCCTTGTGGCCGGCGATGCCCTTCGCCTTGGCGTAGGCGGCCCACTTCTTCGTGAACTCGTCGTTCGCCGGGGCCTTGATGGACATGAAGTAGTTCCAGGCGGCGAGGTGGCCGACCAGGGGCTTCGTCTCCACGCCGCGCAGCTCCTCCTCACCGACCGAGAACGCCACCACCGGCACATCGGTCGCCTTGAGGCCCTGGTTGCCCAGCTCCTTGTAGAAAGGGACGTTGGAGTCTCCGTTGATGGTGGAGACCACCGCGGTCTTCTTGCCCTCGGCGGAGAACTTCTTGATCTTGGCGATGATGGTCTGGTAATCGGAGTGCCCGAACGGCGTGTACTCCTCCATGATGTCGGCTTCGGCGACGCCCTTGGACTTGAGGAACGCGCGCAGGATCTTGTTGGTGGTGCGCGGGTACACGTAGTCGGTGCCGAGCAGCACCCAGCGCTTGGCCGAGCCGCCGTCCTTGGACATCAGGTACTCCACCGCGGGAATCGCCTGCTGGTTGGGCGCGGCGCCGGTGTAGAACACGTTCTTCGAGATCTCCTCGCCTTCGTACTGCACCGGGTAGAACAGCAGCGAATTGAGCTCCTCGAACACCGGCAGCACGGATTTGCGCGACACCGAGGTCCAGCAGCCGAAGGTGACGGCGACCTTGTCCTGGGTGATGAGCTGGCGCGCCTTCTCGGCAAAGAGCGGCCAGTTCGAGGCCGGATCGACCACCACGGGCTCGATCTTGTAGCCCATCACGCCGCCCTTGGCGTTGATCTCGTCCACCGCCATCAGCACGGTGTCCTTCAGCACGGTCTCGCTGATCGCCATCGTGCCCGAGAGCGAATGCAGGATTCCGATCTTGACCGTCTTGCCCTGGGCGTACAGGCTCGTCGAGCCCAGCCCGATGGCCGCGATGGCGGCCGACATGGTGAGTGCTTTGAGTGCTGCGCGGCGCTTCATGTGTTTTCCCCTCGTGGTTAGGAACGACCTGCGGGGAGCAAACGCAATGAGCGTGCCAGGGCCTCAACGCATGAAAGACAAAGGGATTTTTCCAGCCATGCACCAGGCGGGCGCACGCCCGTGGTGCAGGCGCACGCTTATGAAGCGCCGAGCGCCCGCCTGAGCCGCGCGACGCCTTCGGCGAGCTTGGGCTCCTCGGCGGCGAAGCACCAGCGCACGTAGCCCTCGCCCTCGGGCCCGAAGGCCGCGCCCGGCGCCAGCCCGAGGCCGTGCTCGGCCACCAGCTTCTTGCAGAACGCGAGGCTGTCGGTCATGCCGCGCACGCGGAAGAACGCGTACATGGTGCCCGAGGGCGGCGCCACCTCGACGCCGGGGATGCGATTGAGCTCGGCGACCAGGAAGTCGCGCGCCTTGCGGAAGCGCTCGAGCGTATGCGCGATCACCGGCTCGCCCTGGGTCACCGCCGCCAGGCCTGCGCGCTGCACGAACACCGGCGCGCACGAGGTGTTGTACTCGATCAGCTTGCCCATGTCGGCTTCGAGCGCCGCCGGGATCACCGCCCAGCCCAGGCGCCAGCCGGTCATCAGCCAGCTCTTGGAAAAGGTGTTGGTGCTGATCACGCGCTCGGCGGCGTCCGCGAGGTCGAGGAAAGACGGAGCGATGCCGTTGCCTTCATAATACAGCCGCTCGTAGGCATCGTCGGCGAAGATCCAGATGCCGTGGCGGCGGCAGTGCTCGAGGATCGCGCGCTGCTCGTCGCGCGAGATGGTCCAGCCGGTGGGGTTGTTGGGCGAGTTGAGGTAAAGCGCCTTGGTGCCGGGCCTGAGCGCGTCGAGCAGCTTCTGCAGGTCGAGCCGCCAGCCCTGCGGCGAGAACTCGAGCGCCACGGTGTCGACCTGCGCGCCGAGGATCTTCGGGATCTCCTGCAGGTTCGGCCACAGCGGCACCACCTCGACCACGCGGTCGCCCGGCGCGAGCAGCAGCTGCGAGACGAGCATCAGCGCGTTCACGCCCGCGCTGGTGACCGCGACCTCGGCGGCGCCGGTCGGCCGGTGCAGGCGCGTGAGGTACTCGGCGAGCGCCTTGCGCAGGCTCGGGATGCCGAGGTTGTGCGAGTAGAACACCTCGCCCTTCTCGATCGAGGCGATGCCCGCCTTGCGGATGAAATCGGGCGTGGGCTCGTCGGGCTCGCCTACCCAGAAGGGCAGGACGTCCTTGCGCCCGATGCCGGCGTTCACCAGCTCGCGGATCTTGGAGGCGGTGAGCGCGCGCACCGCGGGGCGGGCTTGAACCGGGTCGGGATTCTCGGGTCTCATGGCGTCCCGGTATTGTAGATTGGAGTGGCAATGCAGAAATGGGCCCTCGCCGCCGGCATCGCCCTCATGGTGGTCTGGGGCGTCAACTTCGCCATCACCAAGGTGGTGCTGGCCGAGCTCGGCGTCTGGCCGTTCCTGTTCATCCGCTTCCTCGCCATGCCGCTCTTCGGCTTCGCGCTGCTGCTGGTCGTCACGCGCCGGCACTTCCCGAAGTCCTGGCCGCGGCGCGCCGACCTGCCGCGCTTCGTCGCCGCGGGCCTCATCGGCCACACGGCGCACGTCGGCCTGGTGATGTGGGGCATCGACCTGTCGACGGCCTTCTCCTCCTCGCTCGTGCTCACCTCGAGCCCGCTGTTCACCCTGCTCATCCTCGCCCTGCTCGGCGCGGAGAAGCTGCACGGCCGCCAGCTCGCCGGCACGCTGGTCGCCTTCGCCGGCATCGTGGTGTTCCTGTCGGACAAGTTCGCGCGCGGCGCGGCGCTCGCCGGCGCGGGCGACCTGGTGCTGCTCGTCGCCGCGTCCCTCTTTTCGCTTTACACGGTGATCGCGAAGCCGCTGGTCGAGCGCTACGGGCCGCTGAACCTCATGTGCTATTCGCTCCTCTTCGGCGCGCCGCCGCTCGTGCTGGCGACGCTGCCCGCATTCCTGGATGCGCCGCTCGCCGCCGTGCCCGCGTCAGTGTGGTTCGGCGTCTTCTGGGCGATCGCCGTGTCCTCCTTCCTCGGCTGGATCGTGTGGGCCTGGGTCAATTCGGTCAGAGGACTGGCGCGCAGCGCCCCCCTGCAATACATCATGCCGCCGGTCGCCGGGCTGGTGGCGTGGTGGACCCTCGGCGAGACCTTCACCTGGCTGAAGATCGCGGGCGCCGCCACGGCGATGGCCGGCATCGCCTGGGCGCAGCTCGGCGCGAAGAGCGCCACCCCTCCCGACGCGGCGTAAATAGGGACAGTCCCCATTTGCGCCGTTGCAAATGGGGACTGTCCCTATTTAAAGCCTATTTAAAGCTGTTGAACGCCGCGATCGCCCGTTCGATGCCCGCTCGGTCCACATCCAGGTGCGTCACCAGCCGCAGGCGCGCGCCCGGCAGCGCGATCACGCCCTGCTTGGCCAGATGCTCGACGAGTCCCGAAACGGAGGGCACAAAAACCATGTTCGACGAAGGCGGCTCCACGCCCAGCCCCGCGGCCAGCCGCTCCGCATTGGCATGATCCTCGGCCAGGCGCTCGACGTTGTGCTCGAGCGCGTACAGGCCGGCGGCGGCGAGGATGCCCGCCTGGCGCATGACGCCGCCGAGGATCTTGCGCGCGCGCTTGGCGCGCGCGATGAGGTCTTTCGAGCCCAGGAGCATCGTGCCCGCGGGCGCGCCGAGGCCCTTGGACAGGCACGAGGACACCGAATCGAAGCCGCGGCACAGCTCCTTCACCGGTAACCCGAGCTTCACCGCCGCGTTGAAAATGCGCGCGCCGTCGAGATGCGTGGCGAGGCCGCGCCGCTTCGCCAGCGCAAGCGCTTGGTCGAAGTAATTTCTCGGGATGACGCGTCCGGTGATGGTGTTCTCCAGCGCGAGCAGCTTGGTCCTCGCGAAGTGCGGGTCGTCGGGCTTGATCGCGGCTTCCACCTCCGCGAGGTCGAGCGTGCCGTCGGGCCGGTTGACGATCGCCTGCGGCTGGATCGAACCGAGCACCGCGCCGCCGCCCGCTTCGTACCGGTAAGTGTGCGCCTCCATGCCCACCAGCACCTCGTCGCCGCGCTGGCAGTGGGAGATCAATGCGGCGAGGTTGGATTGCGTGCCGGTGGGGAACAAGAGCGAGGCCTCGAAGCCGAAAAGCTCCGCCGCGCGTTCCTGCAGCCGGTTGACGGTGGGGTCGTCGCCGAACACGTCGTCGCCGACCTCGGCCTCGGCCATCGCCCGGCGCATGCCGGCCGAGGGCCGCGTCACCGTGTCGCTGCGCAGATCCACCCAGCCTTGCGCTCCCATTCCCGCCTCCTCTTGATACACTGGCGCCACAAGGGGCCGGGAGGGCCCCTGACACTTTCCGGAGGAGACCATGATAACCAAAGAAAAACTCGCCCTTGCCGCGCTCGTCGCCGGCGCTTTCGCCGCGCAGCCCGCTGCCGCGCAGACGACGCTCACCTTCTCGTCGTGGGTGCCGCCGACCCACCACCTGACGCTGTGGCAGGCCAACTGGGCGAGCACGGTGGAAAAAGCGACCGGCGGGCGCGTCAAGTTCCAGTCGCTGCCCAAGGCGCCCGCCGCGCCGCCCGGGACCTTCGACGCGGTGCGCGACGGCCTCGTCGACCTGTCCTACGTCACCGCGAGCTACACGCCCGCGCGCCACGTGTTCCCGCTGATGCCCGAGCTGCCCGGCGCCGGCAACACCGCCGAGGTGAACTCGGTCGCCTACTCGCGCATCCACTGGAAGCACTTCCACAAGTTCGGCGAGTACAACGGCGTGAAGCTGCTCGCCGTGTGGACGCACGGCCCCGGCCAGATGTTCACCAAGAAGCCGGTCAAGGGCATCGGCGACATCCAGGGCCTGAAGATCCGCACCGGCGGCGGCGTCGCCGAGGCGGTGGCCAAGGCGCTGGGCGCCTCGGCGTTCGTCAAGCCCGCGCCCGAGTCCTACGAGCTGCTCAAGTCGGGCGTGGCCGACGGCGTGTTCTTCCCGCTGGAGTCGGTGGTTTCGTTCAAGCTGGACACCGTGCTCGAGCAGGCGACGATCTTCCCGGGCGGCATGTACAGCTCGGCGTTCGGCTTCTTCATGAACCAGGACAAGTGGGCGAAGCTCTCGAAGCAGGACCAGGCGATCATCGAGAAGCACGGCTTCGAGTACGCGGCGCGCAGCAACGGCAAGTCCTGGGACACCGCCGACCAGAAGGGCCTGGACGCCCTGAAGAAGGCGAAGGTGAAGATCGTGCAGGCCGACAAGGCGCTGCAGGCCGAAGTGAAGAAGCGCTCCGACCCGATCATCGAGGACTGGATCGCCAAGGCCAACGCCAAGGGCGCCGACGCGCCCGCCATCCTCGCGGAGTTCCGCGCCGAGCTGAAGAAGGTCGCGGCCGGCAAGTGACGCCGCAGGACGGGGTCGGCCCCGCGTACGAACGGGCCTGGGAGCGCCGCGCCGACGCGGCGCTCGGCATCGCGGCCTCCGCGATCCTGTTCTGCATGATGACGCTCACTTTCGTGGACGTCGTCCTGCGCTACGTCTTCAGCCGGCCGCTGCGCGGCGGCTTCGAGGTCACCGAGCTCCTGCTGCTGGTGCTGATCTTCGCCGGCCTGCCGCTGGTGACGCACGCCAACGAGCACGTCACCATGGACCTCATCGACCGCTGGCTGGGCGCGCGCGCGCGCAACGCCCTGAGCCGCGTGATGGAGGCGGTGTGCGCGGCGCTGATGTTCGCGCTCACCTGGTTCATGTGGCTCAAGGCGCAGCGCATCTCGGGCTACGGCGACACCACCGACGTGCTGCGCATCGCGGTCGGGCCGTTCGTCTACTTCATGGTGGCGATGATCCTGCTCTCCGGCCTGATCCACCTGTACCGCGCGCTCGCCCCGGGCAGCCGATGATCGAGGGCCTGGTCGCCCTCGCGGCGATGCTCGTGCTGTGCTTCATCCGCATCCCGATCGCCTTCTCGATGGCGATCACGGGGGTGGTGGGCTACGCCTACATGCGCGACTGGAACTGGACCGTGGCCTTCGCCGTGGTGCAGACCAACGTCTACGAGACCGGGCGCAACTACACGCTGTCGGTGGTGCCGCTGTTCCTGCTGATGGGCACCTTCGTGGCGCGCGCCGGCATCGCCGAGCAGCTGTTCCGCGCCGCCTACGCCTTCATCGGCCACCTGCGCGGCGGCCTCGCCATGGCGACGGTGGTGGCCTGCGCGGGCTTCGGCTCGATCTGCGGCTCCTCGATGGCCACCGCCGCCACCATGGCCAAGGTCGCCTACCCGTCGATGAAGCGCTTCGGCTACTCGGACACGCTCTCGGCCGGGGCCATCGCCGCGGGAGGGACGCTGGGCATCATGATCCCGCCCTCGACGCTGATGGTGATCTACGGCGTGTTCACCGAGACCAACATCGGCAAGATGTTCGCCGCCGGCATCCTGCCCGGCGCCCTCGGCGCGCTGCTGCTGTGCGGGGCGGTGCAGTGGGCCTGCTGGCGCGACCCGAAGGCCGGTCCGCCGGGCGAGCGCGTCGCCTGGAAGGCGCGCTGGGCCTCGCTCGCCGGCATCTGGCCGGTGGCCCTGCTGTTCCTGTTCGTCATCGGCGGCATCTACGGAGGCCTCTTTACCGCCACCGAGGGCGCGGGCATGGGCGCCTTCGCCGCCATGGTGTTCGCGCTGTGGCGCCGCGCCCTCACCTGGAGGACCCTCTACCAGTCGCTGGTGGACAGCGGGCGCATCACGGCGATGCTGTTCATGATCCTGATCGGCGCGCTGATCTTCGCCGACTTCATCAACATCACCAGCATGCCCGCCGACCTCAGGGCCTTCGTCACGCGCTTCGAGGTGAACCCGGTGCTGGTGGTGGCCGCGATCATGCTGATCTACGTCGTGCTCGGCACCGCGATGGAGGAGCTGTCCATGGTGCTGCTCACGCTGCCGGTGTTCTTCCCGCTGATCGTGGGCCTCGGTTTGGACCCGGTGTGGTTCGGCGTGCTGGTGGTGACCATCGTCGAGATCGGCCTCATCAGCCCGCCGGTGGGGATGAACCTCTTCGTGCTCTCGACGCTCCTGCCGCAGGTGCAGACCACCACCGTGTTCCGCGGCGTGCTGCCCTTCATCGGCGCCGACATCCTCCGCCTGGCGATCCTGATCCTGTTCCCGTCGATCGCGCTCTACCTCCCGAGCCTGATGCGCTGAACGGCTAAATGGGGACAGTCCCCATTTGGAAACCGTGTGGTAGAAACGGGCGATGCACGACCTGTCCATCATCGTCACGCTCGCCGGCGGCCTGGCCGTCGCGCTGGCGTTCGGCTGGGCGACGCAGCGCCTGGGCCTGTCGACGCTGGTGGGCTACATGCTCGCGGGCATCGTGGTCGGCCCGCACACGCCCGGCTTCGTGGCGGATGCGGCGCTCGCCGCGCAGATGGCGGAGATCGGCGTCATCCTGCTGATGTTCGGCGTCGGCATGCACTTTCACCCGAAGGATTTGCTGCGCGTCTGGCGCATCGCCGTGCCGGGCGCGGTGGCGCAGAGCGCCGTCGCGGCGCTCGCCGGCTGGGCGCTGGCGCGCGCCTTCGGCTGGAGCCACGGCGCGGGCCTGGTGCTCGGCATGGCCCTCGCGGTGGCGAGCACCGTGG
>DATFEJ010000338.1:0-3859 GCA_035251235.1 Burkholderiales bacterium | reverse complement strand
CAGCGGTCGCTCGGCATCGCCGCCGAGCAGCCGGTAGCGCGACGCCGCGTCGCGCCAGAAGGCGTCCACCGCCGCGGGCACGTCGCCCAGGCGCGCGAGCGCGGCCTGCGGCGGCAGGTAGTCGAACAGCGTCGCCGCCTGGTCGAAGAACAGCGGCAGGTAGTACTCGATGCCGCCCGCGGCGACGCCGGCCGAGACGTCGCGGTACACGCCTTTCTTCGACGGATCGCCCTCGAAGAGCTCGCGCCAGCGGCTGCGGAAGCGCGCGCGCCCTTCGTCGTCGAGCGCAAACTCGCGCGCCGGCAGCATGCGAATTTCCTTCACCGGGTAGAGCGTGCGCTGCGTATCCACGTCGAAGGTGCGGATGGCGTCGATCCGGTCGTCGTCGAGATCCAGCCGGTAGGGAAGCCGGCTGCCCGTGGGAAAGAGGTCGATCAGCCCGCCGCGGAAGCAGAACTCGCCCGGCGCCACCACCTGCGTGACGTGCTGGTAGCCCGCCGTGGCGAGCTGGGCGCGCAGCGCCTCGGCGTCCAGCCGCTCGCCCTGCGCAAGAAAGAACGTGCGCGCGGCGAGGTAGGAGGGCGGGCACAGGCGCACCAGCGCGGTCTGCGCGGGCACGATGGCGAGGTCGAAGTCGCCGCGCTGGATGCGGTACAACGTCGCCAGCCGCTCCGAGACCAGGTCCTGGTGCGGCGAGAACGCGTCGTAGGGCAGCGTCTCCCAGTCGGGCAGCAGGCAGGCGCGCAACTGCGGTGCGAGCCACGAGACTTCTTCGAGCAGCCGCTGCGCGTCGCGCGCCGTCGCCGTGATCGCGGCGAGCGGCGCGTGCGCGGCCGCCAGGCGGCAAAGGGCGAGCGCATCCGCCGAGCCCGCGAGTCCCGCCGGGCGCGGATCCCCGGGGAGCGGGTCGCGCAGCATCCTGATTGTCATTATACTTGCTTGAATTCATGAGGTTTTTACTTTGACCTGCGTCGCCCTGATTCCCGCCGCGGGCAGCGGCAGCCGTATCGCGGGCGCGCTGCCCAAGCAGTACGCCACGCTCGCGGGCAAGCCGATGCTCTGGCACGCGGTCGCCGCGGTGTGCCGGCCGCCCGTGGAGATGGTGTTCGTGGTGCTCACGCCGGGCGACGCCGCGTTCGGCAGCTGCGACTGGAGCGCGTTCGCCGGGCGGCTCGAGCCGCTGTACTGCGGCGGCGCGACGCGGCGCGACTCGGTGTTCAACGGGATCGTGGCGGCGATGGCGGCGGTGCAGGCCGACGACTGGGTGCTGGTGCACGACGCCGCGCGTCCCTGCCTGCCCGCGGCCGACCTCGAGCGCCTGTTCGCCGAGTGCCGCGACGATCAGATCGGCGGCATCCTCGCCATGCCAATCGCCGAGACCGTCAAGCGCGCGGGCAAGGACGAGGGCGGCGCGCAGCGCGTCGCCGGCACGGAGGATCGCGCGCAGCTCTGGCTCGCGCAGACGCCGCAGATGTTCCGCGCCGGGCTGCTCGCCGAGGCGCTCGGCAAGGCGCCGGCCTCGGTCACGGACGAATCGAGCGCCCTCGAGGCCATGGGGCTGCGGCCGCGGCTGGTGCTGGGCAGCCGCGAGAACCTGAAGGTGACCTACGCAGAAGACCTGGCGATCGCCGAGGCGATCCTGGCGAGGCGCGCATGAGAGTGGGCCAGGGATTCGACGTGCACGCGCTGGTGCCGGGCCGCAAGCTCGTCCTGGGCGGCGTGCACATCCCGCATCACCGCGGGCTCGAAGGGCATTCGGATGCCGATGTGCTGCTGCACGCGGTGTGCGACGCGCTGCTCGGCGCCGCGGGCCTGGGCGACATCGGCCGGCACTATCCCGATACCGACGCGCAGTACGCCGAGATCGACAGCCGGCGCCTGCTGCGCGACGTCGCGGTGAAGCTCGCGGCCGCGGGGTGGCGCGTAGTGAACGTGGACGCCACGGTGATCGCGCAGGCGCCGCGCCTCGCGCCGCACTTCGGCGCCATGACTGCCAACATCGCGCAGGACCTGGGCGTCGCGCCCGGCGCGGTCAATCTCAAGGCCACCACCACCGAGGGCCTGGGCTTCACCGGCCGGGGCGAGGGGATCGCCGCCATGGCGGTCGCGCTCATCGAGGAGGACTGAGAATGTATTCGCCGCCGTACAACCGCGTCGAGGATCGGCGCGAGCTCGTGGAGTTCATGCGCGCCAACAGCTTCGCGCTGCTGGTGACCGGCACCGGCGGCGTGCCGATGGCATCCCACCTGCCGGTGACGGTCGAGGACGGCGCGCTGGGGCTGGTGATCCACTCGCACATGGCCAAGCCCAATCCGCAGTGGCAGGAGTTCTTCGAGGACGAGGTGCTGGTGGTGTTCTCCGGGCCGCACGCCTACGTGTCTCCCCGCTGGTATGAGGCGAAGGAGCGGGTGCCCACCTGGAACTACGCGGCGGTGCACGCTTACGGCAAGGTGCAGGTCACTTCCGACAAGGAAGTGAAGCACGCGTCGCAGCGCCGCCTGGTCGCGGAGCTCGATCCCGATTGGCTGCCGAAGTTCGACGCGCTGCGCGCGGAGTACGTCGATCAGATGCTCGAGGGCATCGTGACGTTCGATATCGCCGTGACGCGCCTGGAGACGCGCTGGAAGCTCTCGCAGAACCGCGGCCGGCGCGAGCAGGAGCTGATCGCCGCCGAGCTGGACAGGTCCGCCGATCCGTCGCTGCGCGCGCTCGCCGCGCTGACGCGCAAGCACTTCGTCGAGCGCTGATGCGGCTGTTCTTCGCCTCCTGGCCGCCGGCCGGGGTGGCCGAGGCGCTGGCGCGCTGGGCGCACGGGGCGCAGCGCGACTGCGGCGGACGCGTCACCCGCCCGGAGACGATTCACCTGACGCTCGCGTTTCTCGGCGACGCGGATCCGGACGAGGCGAGAGCCACCGCCGCGGCGGTGCGCCTGCCCGGCTGTGCGTTCGTCATCGAGCAGGCTCGCTACTGGGAGCACAACCGCATCGTCTGGGCTGGACCGCACGAGACGCCGCCCGAGTTGGGCCGGCTTGCACAGGCGCTGGGGGAGACGCGCCGCTACGCGGCGCACGTGACGCTGATCCGCAAGGCGCGTGCACCGCGCCACCTGCCCCCGGTCCCGGCGCTGGAATGGCCGGTGCCGGAGCTCCTGCTGGTCGGCTCTACGCTGTCGGCCGAAGGCCCGAGCTACGAGGTGCTTGGGCGCTACGCGCTGCGGTGAAGCGAGCCAGCGCCGCCAGCGCACCGTAGAGGAAGTCGGCGAAGGCGGTGGCATCCGCGAGATACGCTTGGGCCAGGTCGCGCTCGGCGCGCGGCAGCGGCAGGGCTTCCACGCGGGCGTACAGCGGTTCGTATGCGGTTTTCATGGCCCCACAGTAGATCGCCGGCTGGCGGATCGCCATCGCGATCCGTCATGGATGTTCAGGCCCCTACAGATCCTAACTGTTTGCCGCCCTGGCCCGGCAGCAGCTTCTTCAGGGCCGTAACGGCCCCATGCACCGCTGCGGCAAAGTTCTCAGCCTGCGCCAGGCGGACCTTGGCCAGCGCGCGGTCCGCGGGCGTCATGCGGATCTTGTCGAGGCGGTCGTAAAAGGCTTCGAGTTCGGTGGTCGTCATCTGCAACTCCATCAGCTGTATTGAGGCGGTCGTTTGGTGCGGTGCATTACTAATGCATCACTCAAAGTAAGCTACTTATCTATTTGCAAGATAAGCATCTATGTGACCGCTATCCCACTCTCAAGTTGCATTGCAACAAAAAAGCGGCGCTGCCGCCTTGACCCGGGTCAAGACGACCGGGCGCTCACGCCGCAGTCCCCAGGACGAGGCGCGCCGCCAGCCCGCCCCCGGGGCGCGGCGCGAG
>DATFEJ010000337.1:0-11273 GCA_035251235.1 Burkholderiales bacterium | reverse complement strand
CCTGGCCGCCCTGGCAGGGCATCGGCGCCAGTCGCACTGGGCCGCCGCCGGGGTGCGGCGCGACGCGGGGGTGCTGCGGGAGGCTCCCCTGCGAGAGGCCGCGCTGCCGTTGCCGCCGCCCGGGGAGGGCGAGGACATCGTCGCGGATTACGCGAGCCTCGGGCTGACGCTCGGCAGGCATCCGCTTGCTCTTCTGCGCCCGCGCCTGGGCGGCCTGGGATTGATGCCGGCAACCGCATTGCATGGCCGGGTGCATGGCAGCCGAGTACGGACTGCAGGGCTCGTTACCTGCCGCCAGCGCCCCGACACGGCGAGCGGCGTGATCTTCGTCACCCTGGAGGACGAGACCGGCTGCGTGAACGTGGTGGTCTGGCGAGATGTCGCCGAGCGCCAGCGGCGGGCGCTCCTGGGCGCGCGCCTGCTCGCGGTCGAGGGCCGGATCGAGCGCGACGGCGACGTCGTCCACCTGATTGCCGGGCGGCTGGAGGACCACAGCGCGCTGCTGGGCCGGCTGCTCGCGCTTTCGCGGGATTTTCACTGATGCTAACCCTCTGACGGGCTTTGACAATCCCGAAATGCGGCCTTGGGCCGTCCGCTTATAATCGCCTCCGACATGACCGAAACCAACCTCACCGTTACCATCGCCAAGGATCTCGAGGACCTGATCCCGACCTTCATGAATAATCGCGTCAAGGAGGTGGAGTCCCTGCGCGGCGCCGTCGCCGCGAGCGATTTCGAGCAACTCAAGCAGCTCGGCCACCGCATGAAGGGCGTGGGCCGCTCGTACGGCTTCATCACGGTCTCGGATATCGGCAAGCGCATCGAGGACGCCGCCGCCAAGGCGGACCGCGGCGCGCTCGCCGCCGCCGTCGGCGAGTACGCCGACTACCTGTCGAAGGTCAAGGTCGTCTATGAGTGACACGGACGCCGCGCGCGCTGCGGCCGTCGCGCGCGCGGAGTTTCGCGTGCTGGTGGTCGACGACGACGCCGACATGGTGGCGTTTCTCGCCATGCTGCTGCAGCAGGAAGGGCTGAAGGTCGAGACGGCGTCGGACGGCGAAAGAGCGCTCGCCAGCGTGCGCGTTTGCCCGCCGGACCTGGTGCTGCTCGACGTGATGATGCCCGGCACCAGCGGCTTCGAGGTGTGCCGCCGGCTGAAGAGCGACGAGGGCACGGCGCTCATCCCGGTCGTGCTGGTCACGGCGCTCGAGGACTCGCAAAGCCGCGTGCGCGGCATCGAGGCGGGGGCCGACGATTTCCTCTCCAAGCCGGTCAAGCGCGAAGAGCTCGTGGCGCGCGTGAAGACGCTGCGCCGCCTGCACGAGACGCGCAAGGAGCTGGAAAGCCGGCGCCTGGCGGCCGAGGTGCAGCGCAAAGAGGCCGTGCGCAAGGCCTTTTCGCGCTACATCTCGCCGCGCCTTGCCGAGCGCATCGCCGACGCGGGAGAGCAGGGGGACCCCTTCCAGGGCAGGGCGCAGCGCACCAGCCTGGTCGCGCTGTTCGCGGACTTGCGCGGCTTCACGCGCATGACCGAGAAGACCGAGGTCGGCTCGGTGGTCGGCATGCTGAACGAGTATTTCGCCGTGCTGACCGACGCGGCCTACCAGCACGACGGCACCATCTTCAACATGGCCGGCGACAGCCTGCTGGTCGGCTTCAACGTGCCCTTCCCGCAGCAGGATGCGGCCGAGCGCGCCTGGCGCACCGCGCTCGACATGGTCGAGCGCTTCGCCCCCGTGGCCAAGGGCTGGCAGAAGCGGCACGGCCTGGCGCTGGGCATCGGCATCGGCATCTGCGCGGGCGACGCCATCATCGGCAACGTCGGCTCGGAGCACTACGCCAACTACACGATCATCGGCAATCCGGTCAACACCGCGGCGCGCCTCATGCAGCTGGCCGCCGCCGGCGAGGTCCTGGTTTGCGGCCCGGTGTACGAGCGCATCCGGCACCTGGTCGGCGGTCATGAGGTCGAGGGGCGCGGCGACGTGACGCTGCGCGGGCGCACCGAGCCGATCCCGGTGTTCGCCGTGCGCGCGGCCGCGAGGGCCGCGGCATGAGGGTGCTGATCATCGATGACGACCCCGACCTGCGCAATCTCCTCGTCCAGTACATCCGCCAGCAGTGGCCGGCCGGCGACATCGCGGAGTACGACCCGCTGCAGCGCGATCTCCCCGGGCCCGAATTCCCGCTGCAGTCCTACGACGTCATCATCCTCGACTACATGCTCGGGCGCGGCGACGGCCTGCGCTGGCTGGAGGCGCTGAAGAAGCGCCCGAAGTGCCCGCCGATCATCTTCCTGACCGGCGCCGGCAGCGAGATCATCGCCGTGCGCGCCATGAAGCTCGGCGCGGCCGACTACCAGCGCAAGCAGGAGCTCACCAGGGAGCGCCTGGTCACCGCGATCCGCGACGTCGCGCACGGCAAGGTCGAGAAGACGGTCTCCCCCGAGATCGCCGCGCGCATGGAGGGGCACGTCCTCGGCGCGCGCCTGAAGATCCCCGGCATCAAGATCCTGCGCCTCATCGGCGAGGGCGGCATGTCGCGCGTCTACCTCGCCTCGCGCGAGTCCGACGACGAGCCGCTGGTGGTCAAGATCCTGCGCAGCGAGATCATGCAGGACAAGCGCACCCTGGCGCGCTTCGTCGAGGAGTACAACCTGGTCGAGCGCGTGCAGAGCCGCCACGTGGCGCGCGTGCATGCGCACGGCGTGCAGGACGACAACGCCTACCTGGTGATGGAGTTCTGCGAGGGCGGCGACCTCAACCGGCGCCTGGACAGCAAGCCGCTGCCGCCGGAGGAGGCGCTGCGCATCTTCCGCGAGCTGATGCTCGCGCTCGGCGACATCCATGAGCAGGGCATCCTGCACCGCGATTTGAAGCCGCAGAACCTCATGTTCCGCGCCGACGGCAGCCTCGCCATCGTGGACTTCGGCGTCGCCAAGCACGTCGACTCCATCGATCGCACCAACAAGGGCGAGATTCTCGGCACGCCGCGCTACATGAGCCCGGAGCAGGTGCAGGGCCGCGCGCTCGACCTGCGCACCGACATCTACAGCGCAGGCGTGCTGCTCTACCAGATGATGCTCGGCGCGCACCTGTTCGAGGGCGAGACGGCGGTCGAGGTGGCGCTGCACCACCTGAACACGCCGCCGCCTGCGCTGCCTGAGCGCCTGCAGCAGTATCAGCGGCTGTTCGACAAGCTGCTGGAGAAGGACCGCGACGCGCGCTTCCGCAACGCCGACGAGGTCCTCGGCTACCTGACCCGCAAGTTCTCCCAGAACGCCTGAGCGCCGGGCCCGGGCTCCGCCCTCAGGGCAGGCTCGCCCAGATCGAGCGCAGCTGCTCCGGCAGGTCCTTGGGCGAGAAGGGCTTGGAGATGGTGCCGGCGGCGCCCAGCGAGCGCAGCTCGTTCAGCTCCTTCTCCGAAGCCTTGGCGGTGATGAAGACCACCGGGATGTCGCGCACTTCCGGTACCTCCCGCATGCGCCGGTACAGGGTCGGCCCGTCCATGCCGGGCATCATCCAGTCGAGCATCACCAGCTCCGGCTTGAACGCCTTCATGGCCTCGATGGCCAGGAGCGGGTCGCCCACCACCTCGACCGTGAGCTTGCCGACGCGCTCCAGGGTCATGCGCACGATCTTGCGGATGTCTTCGTCGTCCTCGACATAGCAGACGCGTTGCAAAGGTCTTGCGGGCATCAGTTTCCTCGCTCGCCTTCAGGCGGCATGCTTGGGCAGGTCGAAATGGAAGACGGTGCCGCCTTGCTCGCGCTCGGCGAAGGCGATGCGGCCATCCATCAGCTCGATCAGGCGCTTGCAGATGGCGAGACCCAGCCCCGTGCCGCCTTTCTGGCGCGTGACGCTGGAATCGGCCTGCGCGAAGCGCCCGAAAATGCGCGAACGGAACGATTCCGGAATGCCGGGGCCCCGGTCGAGCACGCTGACGCGCACCCGCTCGCCCAGGTCCTCCATCGCCACCTCGACCGCCTCGCCTTGCGGCGAGAACTTGGCCGCGTTGGACAGCAGGTTGGTCATGACCTGCAGCAGGCGCTTGCGGTCGGCGTTGACCCTGACCGGCAGCAGGGCGCCGCTCACCCGGAAGCGCACGTGGAAGCGCTCGGCGAACCCCTGGTTGAGCACCAGCGATTCGCGCACCAGCTCGTCGAGCGACAGCACCTCGGGCACCGTGGTCAGGTTGCCGGACTCGATCTTCTCGATGTCGAGGATGTCGTTGATCAGGTCGAGCAGGCGCTGGCCGTTGCGCTCGGCGACGCCGGTGAGGTCGGCGACATCCTTGTCGACCTCGCCGAGCACCCCGGAGTTGATGAGCTGCAGCGAGCCGATGATCGACGTGAGCGGCGTGCGCAGCTCGTGGCTGAGCGTCGAGGTGAACTCCTTCTTGAGCTTGTCGGCTTCCATCTGCCGCGTGATGTCCTGCCCCTGCGCAATCACGCCGACGATCTCGCCCTCCGGGTTGACGAGCGGCGTGACGTTCCACTCGCACACCAGCTCGAGCCCGTCGCGGCGCGGGTTGCGCACCCGCAGGTGCGCGAGGGGCGTGCGCGAGGCCATCAGTTCCTGCCAGCGCCGGTCGAACTCGGCGTGGTATTCCGGGCGGACCAGGATCTTGACGGATGGGTTCTTCTCCGCGACCTCGTTCGAGGGCCAGCCGAACAGGTTCTCGGCCGCGTGGTTGATGCGCAGGATGCGCCCCTGGTTGTCCAGCTCGAGCACGGCGATGGGCGCGCGCTCGGCGAACAGCGCGAGCTTGCGTCCCGAAGCTTCCACCTGGCGGCGCGCCTCCTCGAGCTCCACCAGCTGGCGCTCGAGGCGCTGGTTCAGGGTGGTGTAGTCCTCCGTCAGCCGGCCGTAGGCGTGGCGCAGCCGGTAGCCGGAATGGAACACCTGGTTGAGCCGATACGCGATGCCGACGTTGGCCAGGTAGAACAGCGGGACGAGCAGGGCAATCTCGGCGAACAGCCGGTTGCCGAAATTCGCCAGCACGTAGGCGAACGGCAGCACGACGGCGCCGGCGTACATGGCGAACATCGGCCAGGACGCCGCATAGGTGGGGATACCGGCGGAGGCGATGCCGGCCAGCAGGAACGCGAGGAACACCTGCTGCTCGTCCGTATGCGATGGGAAGAACACCGCGCCGGCGAAGCCCCAGTTCGCGCCGTTGGCGAGGGCGCTGATCGCCAGCCAGCGCAGCCATTGCCCGGCCTCGCTCACCCGGCTCTCGCTCTTGCGGTAGCCCAGCCAGAGCGCCGTGCGCGCCGCGGTCACCAGCAGGACGAGACCCCACCAGAACAGCACCAGCTCGCGGGTGCGGTTGTCCCACAGCTCGTAGGTGGCGATCGCGCCGATCACCAGTGTGAAGACGATGCCGAGCGGCATCTGGCTGTAGAGCTGCTCGACGCGGTCGGCGAGGACCTTCTGCGGGTCCGAGTGGCGGTCCCCGTTCTGCGCGCGTGCCGAGGCGTCGCGTGCGGGCGCGTGGGCGTCGGGGTCGGCGCTGGGCGAATTCATCGGGGGGCGGGTGACGTCCGCCCCGATTATATCGGCAGGTCCGCCCTGCCCGGGGCGGGCTAAAGCCCTCTGCCGCTGCGGATGACGCCGACCGCCACGCCCTCGATGGTCAGCGGGTCGCGCCGCAAATCGACTTCGATCGGCTCGAAGTCGGGGTTTTCCGGCAGCAGCTGCACGCTGTGGCCGCGGCGGCGCAGGCGCTTCACCGTCACCTCGTCCGCCAGCCGCGCCACCACCACCTGGCCGCTGCGTGCCTCCTGCGTGCGATGCACGGCGAGCAGGTCGCCCTCCAGGATGCCGGCGTCGCGCATCGACATGCCGCGCACGCGCAGCAGGTAGTCGGCGCGCGGCGTGAACAGATTCGGGTCGACCTGGTAGCGGCCCTGCACGTGCTCCTCGGCGAGCATCGGGCTGCCGGCCGCGACCCGCCCGATCACCGGCAGCTCCATCAGCCGGCCGGCGCGCGGCGCGACCTTGTCCCTGACGCGCAGCCCGCGCGAGGCGCCCTGCAGGATGTCGAGGACGCCCTTCTTCTCCAGCGCGCGCAGGTGCTGCTCGGCGGCGTTCACCGAGCGAAAGCCCATCTTCTCGGCGATCTCGGCGCGCGTGGGCGGGAAGCCGGAGGATTCCGTCAGCTCGCGGATCAGCTTCAGGATCTCGGCCTGTCGTTCGGTCAGCGGTTCGGCGGTGCCCATGGCGCTCCCGGTACTGTGTCTACATCCAGTGATGGAATTATATCCAGTATCGGGCGGCGTGCAAGCCGCCCGCGGCCCGGCGCCGGGGCGCCCCCGGTAGAATCCGCACCATGCTGATCCGCTCGCTGCTGGATACCGACCTGTACAAGTTCACCATGATGCAGGTGGTGCTGCACCATTTTCCCGGCGCGCAGGTCGAGTACCGCTTCAAGTGCCGCACCCCGGACATCGACCTCACGCCCTGGCTGGACGAGATCGCGCGCGAGATCGCGGACCTGTGCCGGCTGCGCTTCTCGGAGGAAGAGCTCGCCTACCTGCGCACGCTGCGCTTCATGAAGTCGGACTTCGTCGATTTCCTCGGCCTGTTCCAGTTCAACGGCAAGTACATCCGCGTGGCGCGCGGCGAGGCGCAGGGCGAGCTCGACATCGTCATCCGCGGGCCGTGGCTGCACACCATCCTGTACGAGATCCCCGTGCTGGCGATCGTCTCCGAGGTGTACTTCCGCCGCACGCAGCCCGGCGCGGACCTGGCCGAAGGGCGCCGGCGCCTGCGCGCCAAGATCGACCTGGTGCGCAACGTCGAGCCCGAGCTCGATTTCCGCATCTCGGACTTCGGCACCCGGCGCCGCTTCTCGCTCGCCTGGCATGAGGAGCTGGTGCGCACGCTCAAGGAGGAGATCCCGCAGTTCTTCGCCGGCACGTCCAACGTCATGCTGGCCATGCGCCACGCGGTGACGCCCCTCGGCACGCTGGCGCACGAGTACATGCAGGCCTGCCAGGCGCTCGGCCCCCGGCTGCGCGACGCGCAGGTGTTCGCGCTCGACAAGTGGGCGCAGGAGTACCGCGGCGACCTGGGCATCGCGCTCTCGGACACCTACGGCACCGATGCCTTCCTGCGCGACTTCGACATGTACTTCTGCAAGCTGTTCGACGGCGCGCGCCACGATTCGGGCGACCCCTTCGCCTGGGGCGAGAAGATGATCGCCCACTACCGGAAGAACCGCGTCGACCCGCGCACCAAGACGCTCATCTTTTCCGACCAGCTGTCGGTGCCCCTGGCCATCGAGATCGCGCGGCGCTTCCATGGACGCGCCAGGACCGCCTTCGGCATCGGCACCAACCTCACCAACGACGTCGGCTTCGAGCCGATCAACATCGTCATCAAGATGACCGAGTGCAACGGCCAGCCGGTGGCCAAGGTCTCCGACGTGCCCGGCAAGACCGTGAGCCGGGATCCGGGTTATCTCGCCTACCTGCGCCAGGTGTACGGCCTGGACCCGGCGCCGCGTTGACCGCCCAGGGGCGCACCGCGGTCGCCGTGCTGGCCACCGTGTTCCTGTTCAACCTGCTGGGGCGCGGCAGCGGCGAGACCTACGCCGTCTTCCTGCTGCCGCTCGAGCGCGAGTTCGGCTGGGCGCGCTCGCAGCTGACGAGCGTCTACTCCATGTACCTGCTGGTCGGCGCGTTCATGGCGCCGCTCGCGGGGACGCTGTTCGACCGTTTCGGCCCGCGCGTCACCTACAGCGGCGGGCTGCTCTGCCTGTCGGCGGCCTTCTTCCTCGCCTCGTCGCTCGGCAACCTCTGGGAGTTCTACCTCTTCGTCGGGGTGATGATCGGCGTCGGCGTGGGGCTGGTCGGCATGGTGCCGGCCTCGGCGCTGCTCACGCGCTGGTTTCGCGTGAGGCTTTCCACGGCCATCGGCATCGCCTTCTCGGCGGCGGGCATGGGCGGGCTGGTCTTCGTGCCGCTCTCGCAATGGCTGATCCAGCTGCTCGACTGGCGCACCACCTACCAGATCCTCGCCGGCGTGCTGCTGCTCGGCGTGCCGGTGGCCGCGCTCGGCGTGCCCTGGAGGAAGTTCACCCTGGGGCTGCAGGACAGCGTGGCGACGCGCGAAGGGCGCGTCGCGGGGCAGGGCTGGACCGCGCGGGCGGCGCTCGGCTCGAGGATGTACTGGGCGCTCACCCAGGTGTTCTTCTTCACCGCCACGGCGATGTTCACCGTGCTCGTCCAGCTCGTCGTGTTCCTCATCGATCTGGGGATCTCGCCGCTCGCCGCGGCGAGCGCCTATGGCGTGATCGGCATGCTGTCGGTCGTCTCGGTGTCGATGAGCGGGCTGCTGTGCGAGCGCTTCGGCTTTCGCCAGGTGGTGAGCGCGAGCTTCGCCGGCACGGCGAGCGGGGTGGTTGTCCTGGCCGCGCTGTCGTACTGGCCGTCGGCGGCGCTGCTCGTGGTGTTCGTCGCCGTCTTCGGCCTGTGCATGGGCGTGCGCGGCCCGGTCGTCTCGGCCATCGCCACGCGCAAGTTCGCCGGGCCGAAAGTGGCCACCATCTACGGCATGATCTACGCGGCGAACGCCATCGGCGCTGCCTTCGGCTCCCTGATGGGCGGCGTGCTGCACGACCTGTCCGGCGGCTACCGCGCAGGGTTTGCGCTGTCGCTATGTGCCGTCGGTCTGGCGGTGGCGCCGTTCTGGACGGTGAAGGAGCTCAGGAACTTCCGCTAGCGAGGGCGCGCAGGCGCGCCTCGCGCTCGCGCAGCGTCAGTCCGCGCAGATCCGCGGCGCCGCGCTCGGTGACGATGACGCCCGCTTCGCTGCGCGGTGTGGCCACCGGCCCCTGCAGCTTCTCGACGATGCGGGCGGCGGGCAGCAACATCAGCGACACGCCGCCCGGCGAATGATTCGCCGCGCGGATGAAGTCGAGCGCGCCGCCTACCGCGCCGAGATAGCTGCCCTTGGCCACCTCGGCGTTGACCTGGCCGGTAAAGTCCACCTCGATCGCCGAGTTGATCGCCACGAAGCGCTCGATGCCGCCGAGCACGCGAGGGTGGTGCGTGAATTCGACCGAGCGCAAGCGCAGGCGCGGATTTTCGCGCGCGTGGTCGAACAGCTTGCGCGTGCCCATGAGGACGCCGCCGTCGGCTTGCGCGACGACCCCACTGTTCATGAGATCCACGACGCCATCGCCGACCGAGCCGGAGTGGATGCGCAGATTCTTGCGCTCGCCAAGCAGCGCGAGCAGCGCGTCCGGCAGCGCGCCGAGCCCAGTCTCGATGGTTGCGCCGTTCGGGATGAACTCGAGCGCGTGGCGCGCGATCGCCTGCTCCAGCACGCCCGGCGCGCCGTAGGGCAAGGCGACGGGCTCGCGCGAGGTCTCGATGAAGGCAGCGAAATCCGAGCGCTTGAGCAGCCGGTCGCTGTAGGTCCACGGTACGCGGTCGTTGACCTCGGCGATGACGGCGCGGCACACCTCCAGCGCCGGGACCAGATATTCGGCCGACAGGCCGAGACTGTATTCGCCTTTGGCATTGGGCGGACTGACCTGGAGCAGAACGACGTCGGCCTTGATCTTCCTCTGCCGGATCAGGCTCGCGAGCTGCGAATAGGGGTGCGGATGGATGTCCAGCACGCCCGCGTCTGCGAGCGTGCGGTTGTGGCCGGAGCCGCAGTAGGCAGTGAGCCGCAGATGGTCGGCATGCTCGGGCTTGACCGTGCCGGACCAGTTCACTCCCAGGAAGAGCGTGGCGCCTCTGTAGGCCTGCCGCTGCGCCACCAGTGCTTCGACCAGCGTTTGCGGCTCGGCGCAGGCCTGGCCGAAAACCACGCCGTCGCCGGGGCGAATCCAGCGCGAAAGCTCCATGCGGCCGATGCTAACATCGGCCGAGGAGGTGAAGAAAAATGCTGGACGACAAATCTCTCGACCTGATCTTCCGCGACGCTCACACGCCGCAGGGCTTTCTCGACACGCCGGTCAGCGACGAGAAGCTGCGCCAGGTGTACGACCTGATGAAGTGGGGTCCGACCACCATGAACACGCAGCCGATGCGCATCGTCTTCGTGCGCTCGAAGGCGGCGAAGGACAAGCTCGCGCCCGCGTTGAGCCCCGGCAACCTCGACAAGACCATGAAGGCGCAGGTGACGGCGATCATCGCCTACGACTCGCGCTTCTACGAGAACCTGCCGAAGACCTTTCCCAACAATCCGAAGGCGAAGGACGGATTCGTCGGCGAGGACAAGAAGGCCATGGTGGATCGCGTCGCGCTCAGGAACGGCTCGCTGCAGGGCGCCTACTTCATCATCGCCGCGCGCGCGCTCGGGCTGGATTGCGGGCCGATGTCCGGTTTCGATAACGCCAAGCTCGACGCGGCGTTCTTCCCGGACGGGCGCTGGAAGTCGAACTTCCTCATCAACCTCGGCCAGGCCGATCCGGCGAAGGTCTTTCCGCGCAATCCGCGCCTGTCGTTCGACGAGGCCTGCCGGATCGACTAGACGGCGCGCAGCGTCCCGTCCACGCAGGTCACCGCCTCGCCGCCGATCTCGATCGCCCCGGCGCTGACGCGCACCGAGACGCGCCCGTCGCGCCCGACCTGCATGCCCTGGCGCGCCGTGTACAGCGGCCCGAATTCCTTCAGCAGCCCCGTTTCGCGCAGGAACGCGGCCACGGAAATGTTGCCGCTGCCGCACACCGGGTCCTCCGGGATGCCGTGCGCCGGCGCGAAGGAGCGCACGTGGATGGGCGCGTCGGCCTTGCCCGTTCGGCCGAAGACCGTGACGCCGCTCGCGCGCATCGAGTCGCTGAGCTCCGCGATGGCCGTGAGGTCGGGCGCAAGGTTGTCGACGTCCGCCGCGTCGCCGAGGTCGACCACGATCCACACCGGGCCGACGTCCACGCGCAGGGCCTGCGAGCCGCCGAACAGCGGCACCACGGCCGGCGAGACCTTGGGCTGCGGCGCGCGCACGTAGATGCGGCCGCCTTCCATGGTCAGGTCGAGCACGCCGGCGCCGCATTCCTGCTTCAACCTGCCGTCGCGCGCCTTCACGAAGCCGCTCTCCAGCGCCGCGTGCGCGCTGCCGATCGTCGGGTGCCCGGCGAAGGGCAACTCCTGGCGCGGCGTGAAGATGCGCAGGCGGTAGTCGGCGCCGGACTGCGTGGGCCGGAGCAGGAACGTGGTCTCGGAGAGATTGGTCCAGTGGGCGATGCGCTGCATGTGCGCCGTTTCCAGCCCTTCGGCGCCGATGACCACGGCCACCGGGTTGCCGAAGAACGGC
>DATFEJ010000336.1:0-3205 GCA_035251235.1 Burkholderiales bacterium | reverse complement strand
TCGAGCAGCTGCGCGCGCTCGGCGAGGAAGGCGAGGCGGACGGCGGGCTGGCGGAGGCGCTCGTGCGCGGCGTGCGCGAGCGCGCGGACGAGCTGAAGGCGCTGATCGCGCCGTGCCTGGACCGCGAGTTTGCGCGCCTCTCGCCGGTGGAGCGCGCCATCCTGTACATCGGCGCCTTCGAGCTCGCCGCGCAGCCCGAGACGCCGTTCAAGGTGGTGATCAACGAGGCGGTCGAGCTGGGCAAGAGCTTCGGCGGCACCGGCGGGCACAAGTTCGTCAACGGCGTGCTGGAGAAGCTCGCCGCCGGGCTGCGCCCGGACGAGACCGGGCGCAGGAAGCAACCCGCCTGAGGACGGCCGTGCCGTCCGAATTCGAGATCATCCGCCGCTACTTCTCGCGGCCCGCGCGCCGCGCGGTGCTCGGCGTGGGCGACGACGCGGCCCTGGTCGCGCCTTCGCCCGGCATGGAGCTGGCGGTGGCCACCGACCTGCTGGTCGGCGGGCGGCATTTCCTCCCCGGCGACGATCCGCGCCTGCTCGGCCACAAGGTGCTCGCCGTGAACCTCTCGGACATGGCGGCCATGGGCGCGACGCCGCGCTGGGCGACGCTCGCGCTCGCGCTCGAGAGCGCCGACGACGCCTGGCTCGCCGCATTCTCCTCGGGCTTCTACGCCCTCGCCGAGCGCTTCGGCGTGGATCTCATCGGCGGCGACACCACCCGCGGTCCCCTCGCGCTGTGCGTGGCCATCCTCGGCGAGGTGCCGGCGGGCAACGCGCTGCGCCGCGACGGCGCGCGCGCGGGCGACGACGTCTGGGTGTCGGGCGAGCTGGGCGGCGCGGCCTACGCGCTCAGCAACCCGGCAGATGCGGCGGCAGCGAAGCGCCTGCACGCGCCAGAGCCGCGCGTGGCGCTGGGCGAGGCCTTGCGCGGCCTCGCCAGCGCGGCGATCGACGTCTCCGACGGCTTCGCGCAGGACCTCGGCCATGTGCTGGAATCTTCCAAGGTCGGCGCGCAAGTGCACTACGCCTTGCTGCCCAAGCATCGCATCGCGGATCCGGCGCTCGAGCGCCGCTGCGTGCTCTCGGGCGGTGACGACTACGAGCTGGCGTTCACCGCGCCGCCGGCGAAGCGCGCGGCGATCGAGCGGCTTTCCGGCGAGCTGCCACTCGCCCGCGTGGGCACGGTTCTGCCAGGGCCGGGGAAGCTCCAGGTGCTGGACGAGCGGGGCGCGCCGATGGCCATCGAGCGCGGCTACGATCACTTCGCCGCATGAGCGCCTTGCGCCCGCATCCGCGCTTCGCCTTCACGCACCCGGCGCACTTCATCGCCCTGGGCTTTGGCGCGGGGCTCGCGCCCTTCGCCCCCGGCACCGCCGGCACGCTGCTGGCGTTTCCCCTCTGGTGGCTGCTCGGCCCCTACTATCCGCCGCTGGTGCTGCTCGCCATCCTCGCCTTCCTGTTCGCCGTCGGCGTCTGGGCCTGCGAGCTGACCGGACGGCACCTGGGCGTCGCCGACCATGGCGCCATGTGCTGGGACGAGGTCGTGGCGTTCCTCCTCGTCCTGGCGATCGCGCCGCAGGACTGGCGCTGGCAGGCGGCGGCCTTCGTCCTCTTTCGCGCCTTCGACGTCGTCAAGCCGCCGCCCATCCGCCAGCTCGAGAGCCGCATGAAGGGCGGGTTCGGCGTGATGTTCGACGACCTCCTCGCCGCGGGCTACACCCTGCTCGTGCTGGCGCTCGCCAGGCGCTTCGTCTTCCCGTGAACGCGCTCGCGCGCAAGGTGGGCGAAGCGCTGAAGGCGAAGGGCGCGAAGCTCGTGACGGCCGAGTCCTGCACCGGCGGCTGGGTGGCGATGGCGCTCACGGCCGTCGCGGGCAGCTCGGACTGGTTCGAGCGCGGCTACGTCACCTATTCCAATGCCGCCAAGCGCGAGGACCTGGGCGTGGCCGAGGCGACGCTCGCACGCCACGGCGCGGTGAGCGAGCAGACGGCGCGCGAGATGGCGGCCGGCGCACTGAATAAGGGCGGCGGCCAGGTCGCGCTCGCCATCACCGGCGTGGCCGGGCCCACGGGCGGCACGCCCGCCAAGCCCGTCGGCACGGTGTGCTTCGCCTGGACGGACGGGAGTAAGATGGTCAGCGAAACCAAGCGCTTCGACGGCGACCGCGAGCGCGTGCGCCGCCAGTCCGTCGAGCGATCCCTGCAAGGGATACTGGAGCTGCTGTGACCCAGGTGCGACCCGCCGCCGTGGCGGGCATGTTCTATCCGCGCGAGGCGCGCGAGCTGGAGCGCGAGGTCGCCGATCTGCTGGACGGCGTGGAGAACCTCGCGCCGCGTTTCGGCCACCCGAAGGCCATCATCGTGCCGCACGCCGGCTACGTGTACTCCGGCCCGATCGCCGCGCGCGCCTACGACGAGCTGGCCGCGGCGCGCGGCGTCGTGCGCCGCGTGGTGCTGCTCGGGCCGGTGCACCGCGTGCCGGTGAAGGGCCTCGCGCTGCCCGGCGTGCAGGCCTTCGACACGCCGCTTGGCCGGGTGCCGGTGGATGCCGAGGGCGTGCGCATGCTGGCGCCGTTCCGGCACGTGGTGGAGAGCCGCGCGGCGCACGCGCTGGAGCATTCGCTCGAGGTGCAGCTGCCCTTCCTGCAGAAGATGCTGGGCGAGTTCTCGCTCCTGCCGCTCGCCGTGGGCGACGCGCGGCTGCAGGACGTGCGCGAGGTGATCGAGCGGCTGTGGGGCGGCCCGGAGACGCTGATCGTGGTGTCCACCGACCTCTCGCACTACCACGGCTACGAGGAGGCGCGCACCATCGATCGCACGACGCTCGCGCGCATCGCCGCCTTCGGCACCGACATCAACCACGAGGAGGCCTGCGGCGCGACGGTGCTCAACGGCTTCCTCGCCGCCGCCAAGTCACGCGGCTTGTCCATGCGGCTGCTCGGCGCCTGCAACTCGGGCGACACCGCGGGCGGCAAGGACAAGGTGGTGGGCTACTCGGCGTTCGCGCTCTACGAGGGCGAGCGCGCCTCGCTCGAGGAAACGGGCGATACGCTGCTCGACATCGCGCGCGGCTCGATCGGGCACGCGCTCGGCGTGCACGCCGAGCGTCCGCGCGTGGACCGCGCGCCGTGGCTCGCGCGCCCGGGGGCGACCTTCGTGACGCTGCGCCGCGAAGGCAGGCTGCGCGGCTGCATCGGCAGCCTGGAC
>DATFEJ010000247.1:0-21521 GCA_035251235.1 Burkholderiales bacterium | reverse complement strand
ACGTGGTCGCGCTGACCTCGCCCCAGTCGATGAGCGAGCCTTCCAGCGCGAAATTCGGACCGAAGCGGTAGCCGCCGAGCAGCTTCCAGGCGGTGTCCGTGTCCCCGCAGCTCGTCAGCGTGATCGGCGAGCCGCCGGTATCGCACCACTCCTTGAACTTCGATTGCCCCAGGGCGCCCCCCAGGTAGAACCCGCTATCCTGGGCCGCGACGGGCCCGGACGACACCAGGGCGGCGATCACCGCCCCGAGCGCCACGACAAGCTTGCTGTTCTTCATCCGTCCGCAACCTCCAGGGCACGTTGGACGCCCCGGCTGTCCGGTAGTTCACTACTTGGCTTTTGCCAGCGCCTTGAGCGCGGCGCGGATCCCCTCGGCGACAGCGACGCCGGGCGCGAGCCCCTTGACCGCCCCCTGCGCTTCCTTGTCGCTGTAGCCGAGCGCGACCAGGGCGTTCACCACGTCGGAAGCATGCCCGTCGCCGGCGGGGGCGCCCGTGTCGGCCAGCTTGCCCTTCAGCTCGAGCAGCAGCCGCTCGGCGGTCTTCTTGCCGATGCCGGGAATCTTCGTCAGCCGGGTTGCTTCCTGCAGGGCCACCGCCTGGGCCAGTTCCGCCACCGAGAGACCGGAGAGCACCGCGAGCGCCGTGCGCGCGCCGACGCCTGAAATCTTGAGCAGCTGGCGGAACGCCGCGCGCTCCTCCAGCGTGCCGAAGCCATAGAGCGCCTGGACGTCCTCGCGCACCACGAGGTGCGTGTGCAGCGTGACCGGCTCGCCGGTCGCGGGCAGGTGGTAGAACGTGCTCATCGGCACGTCGAGCTCGTAGGCCACGCCGTTGCAGTCCACCAGCACCTGCGGCGGATGCTTGCCGGCGAGCCTGCCGGTCAGGCGGCCGATCAAACGAGGCGCCCCCGCTTCATCCGCATGCCCGTCGTGGCGAGCCGGCCGAGCGCACCGCCATGCGCGTGGCAGATCGCGCAGGCGAGCGCATCGGCCGCATCGGGGCCGGGCGCCCCGGGCAATGCGAGCAAGCGCTTCACCATCTGCTGCACCTGTTCTTTTTTCGCGTGGCCCTTGCCGACCACCGCCTGCTTGACCTGCAGCGCAGTGTACTCGGCGACCGGCAGCCCGGCGAGCACCGCGGCGCAGATCGCCGTGCCGCGCGCCTGGCCGAGCGCGAGGGTCGATTGCGGATTGACGTTGACGAACACCTTCTCGATCACCGCCTGCTGCGGCCGGTGCGTGGCGATCACCTCGCGCAAGCCCGCGAGCAGCGTGGCGAGGCGCTCGGCCAGCTCGCCGCGGCCCGAGCGCACGCAACCGCTCGCCACGTAGGCGAGGCGCGCGCCCTGCTGGTCGATGACACCGAACCCGGTGACCTGCAGGCCGGGGTCGATGCCCAGGATCCTCACGCGTCTTCCAGCGCCGCGGTGGTGTACACGTCCTGCGCGTCGTCCAGGCCCTCCAGCGCGTCGAGCAGGCTGCGCATGCGCTGCGCCTCGCCGCCGGCGAGCACGACTTCGTTCAGCGGCTTCATGGTCACTTCGGCCAGCTCGGGCTTGAGCCCGGCCTTTTCCAGCGCAGCCTGCACCGCGTGGAAGTCGTTGGGCGCGCACACCACCTCGATCGAGCCGTCGTCGTTCGCCACCACGTCCTCGGCGCCCGCTTCCAGCGCCGCGTCCATGACCTTCTCCTCGCTCGCGCCGGGCGCGAACACGAACTGCCCGCAGTGCTTGAAGAGGTAGCTCACCGAGCCGTCGGAGCCCAGGTTGCCGCCGTTCTTCGCGAAGGCATGGCGCACCTCGGCGACCGTGCGCGTGCGGTTGTCGGTCAGGCAATCCACGATCACCGCCGCGCCGCCCGGGCCGTAGCCCTCGTAGCGCGCCTCCTCGTATGACACGCCCTCCAGCTGGCCGCTGCCGCGCTTGATCGCGTTCTGCACGCTGTCCTTGGCCATGTTGGCCTCGCGGCCCTTGTCCATCGCCAGGCGCAGGCGCGGGTTCATGTTCGGGTCGGCGCCGCCCAGCTTCGCCGCGACGGTGATCTCCTTGATCAGCCGCGTGAACACCTTGCCCTTCTTCGCATCCGCCGCGGCCTTGCGGTGCTTGATGTTTGCCCATTTGCTGTGTCCGGCCATGCCATAATTTTACGTCATGGTCACTCCCCTCCTCGTCGCGAAAAGCGGCAGCGCCGAGCTCCTGCTGCTCCCCGCCCTCGCCAACCGCCACGGCCTGATCACCGGCGCCACCGGTACCGGCAAGACCGTGACGCTGCAGACCCTGGCCGAGCAGTTCTCGCGCGCCGGCGTGCCGGTGTTCATGGCCGACGTGAAGGGCGACCTGTCCGGCATGGGCAAGGCGGGCGGCGCCCACCCCAAGGTCGCCGAGCGCGCGAAGCAGCTCAAGTTGACGCTGCGGCACGAGGCCTGCCCGGTGGTGTTCTGGGACGTGTTCGCGAAATCCGGCCACCCGGTACGGGCCACCGTCTCGGACATGGGCCCGCTCCTGCTCGCGCGCATGCTGGGGCTCAACGACACGCAGGAAGGCGTGTTGAACCTCGTGTTCAAGATCGCGGACGACGCCGGCTTGCTGCTGCTGGACGCGAAGGACCTGCGCGCCATGCTGCAGTTCGTCGGCGAGAACGCGGCCAAGTTCACCACCGAGTACGGCAACGTATCCGCGGCGTCGGTCGGCGCCATCCAGCGCGGTCTGCTGACGCTGGAAGCCCAGGGCGCGGACCGGTTCTTCGGCGAGCCGATGCTCAACATCGCCGACTTGATGCAGGTCGAGGGCGGCAAGGGGGTGGTGAACATCCTGGCCGCCGACCAGCTGATGAATTCGCCCAAGCTCTACGGCACGTTCCTGCTGTGGATGCTGGCCGAGCTGTTCGAGCAGCTGCCCGAAGTCGGCGACGTGGACAAACCCAAGCTCGTCTTCTTCTTCGACGAGGCGCACCTGCTGTTCGACGACGCGCCCAAGGCGCTGCTCGACAAGATCGAGCAGGTGGTGCGCCTCATCCGCTCCAAGGGCGTGGGCGTGTACTTCGTGACGCAGAATCCGCTCGACATCCCCGAATCGGTGCTCGGGCAGCTGGGCAACCGCGTGCAGCACGCGCTGCGCGCCTTCACGCCGAAGGACCAGAAGGCGGTGAAGTCGGCCGCCGAGACCATGCGCCCGAACCCGAAGCTGAAGATCGAGCAGGTCATCACCGAGCTCGGCGTGGGCGAGGCGCTGGTCAGCCTGCTGGACGAGAAGGGCCGTCCCGGCGTCACCGAGCGCGCGTTCGTCGTGCCGCCGGGCAGCCAGCTCGGACCGCTCACCGACGCGGAGCGCAGGGCGGCGATCGCGGCTTCGCCCGTCGCCGGCCACTACGAGAAAGCGGTGGACCGCGAGTCGGCCTACGAGAAGCTCAAGGCGCGCGCCGAGCAGGTGGCGCAGGAAACGGCCGCCGCGCAAGCGCCCAAGGAATCGAGCCTCGCCTCGGACATCCTGTTCGGCAAGACCGGCCCGCGCGGCGGCCGCCAGTCGCAGGGGCTGCTCGAAGCCATGGCGAAGAGCGCTGCGCGCACCGTGGGCTCGCAGGTCGGCCGCGAGCTGATCCGCGGCGTCCTGGGCTCGCTGCTCGGCGGCAAGCGCCGTTGAGCCCGGCCGCGTATCGCGGCTGGGGCATGCTGTTCGCCCTGGCCGGCACGATCGCTTTCGCGTTCCGGCCGGTCCTCATCAAGCTCGGCTACGAAGCGGCGCCGGTGAGCGCGACGACGCTGCTCTTCCTGCGCATGGCGCTGTCGCTGCCCTTCTTCGCGGCGGTCGCCTGGTGGCTGCGCGGCGCGCCGCCGCTCGCGCGGCGCGACTGGGCGGGCATCGTCGCGCTCGGCTTCCTCGGCTACTACCTGGCGAGCCTGCTCGACTTCCTCGGCCTGCAGTACGTCTCCGCGGGCCTGGGGCGGCTGATCATGTTCCTGTACCCGACACTGGTCGTGATCCTGTCGGCGGCGTTCCTCGCCCGGCGGCCGAGCGCGCGCGAGCTCGCGGCGCTCGCGCTCACCTACGCGGGCATCGCGCTCGTCCTCTCGGCGAAGCTTGGTGCCGGTCCCGAGCAGCGCCTCTTCCTTCTCGGCGCGGCGCTCGTCTTTGGCTCGGCGACCTGCTACGCGATCTACCTCGTCACCGGCAGCCAGCTGGTGAAGCGCGTGGGCTCGATGCGCTTCACTGCCTACACCATGATGGTGTCGACAGTCCCCGCGGTGATCCAGTTCGCGCTGCTCGAAACCCCGGCCGCGCTCGAGCTGCCCGGCGAGGTCTGGGTGTATGCCATCCTCCTGGCCACCGTCTGCACCGTCCTGCCGGTGTTTCTGGTCGCCGAGGCGCTGAAGCGCATCGGCGCGAACCACTTCGCGCTCATCGGCGCGCTCGGGCCGGTGACCACGGTGCTCGCGGATTTCGGGCTGCTGGAGGGTTCGCTCACGCCCCTTCAACTGCTGGGCGGCGCGCTGGTAATCTCCGGCGTTCTGCTGGTGACTCTGAGGAAAGGCTGAACATCATGGATCTGGGCATCAAGGGCAGGAACGCGCTCGTCTGCGCGGCATCCAAGGGCCTCGGCAAGGGCTGTGCGATGGCACTTGCGCGCGAGGGCGTCAACCTCGTCATCACCGCGCGCGGCAAGGAGGCGCTCGAGGCCACCGCGGAGGAGATCCGCAAGGCGACCGGCGCGAAGGTAACGGCGGTGGCCGGCGACATCACCACCGAGGAGGGGCGCAAGGCGGCGCTCGCCGCCTGCCCGAGCGTCGACATCCTGGTGAACAACGCCGGCGGCCCGCCGCCGGGGGACTTCCGCAACTGGTCGCGCGAGGACTGGATCAAGGCGGTGGACGCCAACATGCTCACGCCGATCGAGCTGATGAAGGCGACCATCGACGGCATGATCGCGAAGAAATTCGGCCGCATCATCAACATCACCTCCGGCGCGGTGAAGATGCCGATCCCGGAGCTGGGCCTGTCGAACGGCGCGCGCACGGGCTTGACCGGCTTCGTCGCCGGCCTGTCGCGCCAGGTCGCGCAGCACAACGTGACGATCAATGGCCTCTTGCCGGGGCCGTTCGACACCGACCGGCTGCGCGGCAACATGGAGTTCAACGCGAAGAAGATCGGCAAGACCGCCGCCGAACTGGCGAAGATCCGCGCCGACGCCAATCCTTCCAAGCGCTTCGGCACCATCGACGAGTTCGGCGCCACCTGCGCCTTCCTCGCCAGCGTGCACGCGGGCTATATCACCGGCCAGAACGTGTTGATGGACGGCGGGGCGTTTCCAGGGACCTTCTAGTCAGAAAGGATACGGCGTCGCCTTGTCCTGGATCGTCACCCACTGCCACTGGGTGAACTCCTCCCAGTTGGCGACGCCGCCGTGGCGTCCGCCATTGCCCGAGGCGCCGCGGCCTCCGAAGGGCACCCAGGGCTCATCCGACACGGTCTGGTCGTTGATGTGGATGATCCCGGTCTTGAGCTTCGCGGTGAACGCCATCGCGCGCTCGACCGACTGCGTGATCACGCCGGTCGAGAGGCCATACTCGGTGGCGTTGTTCAGCGCGATCGCCTCCTCGTCGGTGTCGAACTCGAGCACGCACAGCACCGGGCCGAACACCTCCTCGGTATAGACGCGCATGTCGGGGCGCACGCCTTCGAGGACGGTGGGGCTGTAAAAGAGCCTGTCGTAGGTGCCGCCGGCGCGCAGCACCGCGCCCTTGGCGATCGCGTCCTTGACGATGCCGTCGATGCGCTCGATCTGGCGGCCGTTGATGATCGGCCCGAGGGCGCAGGGGCCGGCGCTCGGATCGCCCACCGGCAGGTTCTTCGCCTTGGCCACCAGGCGCTCGGTGAGGTCGCGCGCGATTTTCTTTTGCGCAAGCACCGTTCCCGTGGCCATGCAGATCTGTCCCTGGTGCAGGTACGCGCCCCAGGCGGCGCTCGAGGCGGCGACGTCGAGATCGGCGTCGTCCAGCACGATGGTGGAGTTCTTGCCGCCCAGTTCCAGCGTCACGCGCTTCAAGTGCTCGCTCGCGAGCTGCCCCACGCGCTTGCCGGCGGCAGTCGAGCCGGTGAAGGAGATCATGGCGATGTTCGGATCCCGGATCATCGCTTCGCCGACCGCCGCGTCGCCCGGCAGCACGTGCAGCAGTCCCGCGGGCAGCCCCGCGGCTTCGAACAGGCGCGCGAGCATGAAGCCGCCGGTGACGGGCGTATTCGGATCGGGCTTGAGCACCACGGCGTTGCCGAGCGCGAGCGCGGGCGCCACCGCGCGGGCCGAGAGGATGAGCGGCGCGTTGAACGGCGAGATCACGCCGACGACGCCGTGCGGCACGCGGCGCGCGAAGCTCATGCGCTTGGGACCCGAGGGCAGCATCATGCCGGGCGGCTGCGTGGCGATGGCCGCGGCCTCGAGCAGGATGCCGGTGACCATGTGCAGCTCGAAATCCGCCTTCGGCGGAATAGAGCCCGTCTCGCGCACGATCCAGCCGCGCATCGCCTCGGCGTGCGCCTCCAGCAGCTGCGCTGCGCGCCGCAGCACGGCCGCGCGCTGGTCGGCGGGGGTGTTGGCCCATTCCACCTGCGCCGCGGCCGCGGCCTTCGCTGCCTCGGCGACGTCCTCGGCATCGGCGAAGCCGACCTCGGTCAGGACCTTGCCGGTGGCCGGCTCGATCACCTCGCGCGTGCCGCCCTTGGCCATCTGCCAGCGGCCGGTGAACACCTTGCCCTTCCACGCGTTCTCGGCGGCGATGGTCACCGCGGTGGTCTGCTTCTCGGCCATGAAAAGTCCTCCAGTCCAGGTCAACGTTCCGGGTTTGTGCTCGGCGCCGAGGTAGGCCGCACGCAGGCGCTCGGACTTGAGCAGCTTGCCCGCCTGGCCCTTCATCACCACCGCGCCGCGCTCGATCACGTAGGCGCCCTCGGCGATGGCGAGCGCCTTGGCGACGTTCTGCTCGACCAGCAGGATGGTCACGCCGTCGTCGCGTATCCGGCGCACGATGGCGAGCAGCTCGTCCACCATCTTGGGCGCGAGGCCGAGCGAGGGCTCGTCCAGCATCAGGAGCCTGGGCTTGCCCATCAGCGCGCGCCCGACGGCGAGCATCTGCTGCTCGCCGCCCGACATGGTGCCGGCGAGCTGCTCGCGCCGCTCGGCGAGCTTGGGAAAGAAGTCGAACACGCGCGCGAGGCGCGCCGCGCGCTCGCCCTTCGCCAGCAGGTAGGCGCCCAGCTCGAGGTTCTCGCGCACCGACATCTGCGGGAAGAGCTGCCGCCCTTCGGCGACCTGCGCCAGGCCGCGCTGCACGATGGCCGCGGGCCGCGCGGGCAGCGCCTCGCCGTCGAACAGCACCTCGCCCTGGCGCGGGATGAGCCCCGAGACGGCCTTGAGCAGCGTGGTCTTGCCGGCGCCGTTCGGCCCGACCACCACGGTGATCTCGCCTTGCGGCGCCTCGAGGTCGACGCCCTGCAGCACGCGGATCAGGCCGTAGCCCGCCGACAGGCCCTTGATCTGCAGTCCGCCGCTCATGCCGCCCTCCTTTCGGGCTCGCCTTCCTCGCCGAGGTAGGCCTCGACCACCGCCGGGTCCTTCGCCACCGCGCGTGGATCGCCGTCGGCGATCTTCCTGCCCTGGTGCAGCACGGCGACGCGCTCCACGTAGTTCATGAGCACGCGCACCGCGTGCTCGATCCAGACGACCGCGAGGCCCAGCTCGTCGCGCACGCGGCGGATGAGCTGCGCGCTGGCGTCCACTTCGGCATGCGTGAGCCCGGCGGCCACCTCGTCGAGCAGCAGCACGCGCGGGCGCGCGCCGAGCGCCATGCCGATCTCCAGCAGCCGCTGCCTGGACGGCGTCAGCCCGCCCGCCGGCACCGCCGCCACCTCGGCCAGGCCGAGGAACTCGAGGATGGTCTCCGCCTCGTCGAAAGCATCGTGCGCATGTTGCCGCGTGCGGCCGGCGAACTCCAGCCCGAAGCGCACGTTGTCGATCGCCGGCATGTCCTTGAAGACGCGCGGCGTCTGGAAGGTGCGCGCCACGCCGTGCGCGGCGTAGGCGTGCGGCGGCTTGCCGGTGAGGTCGTCGCCGCCCACGAGCACGCGGCCCGCCGTGGGTGCGAGCACCCCCGAGAGCGTGTGGAAGAAAGTGGTCTTGCCCGCGCCGTTCGGCCCGATGATGCCGACGAGCTCGCCGGCGCGCACGTCGAGGTCCACGCCGTCCACGGCCACCAGGCCGCCGAAGCGCACGCTCACGCCGCGCGCGGCAAGCAGCGGCTCAGACATTGCCGCGCCTCCAGCGCCAGCGCTCGAACAGCGAGGCGATCCCGCCGGGCAGGTAGAGCACGAGGAGGATCAGCAGGAATCCCAGGATGACGAGGAACAGGTACGGGAACTGCAGGCGCAGGAACTCCGTCAGCAGGCTGAACGCCACGGCCGACGCGATGGGCCCGAGGATGGTGTGCGCGCCGCCCACCATGGCGATCAGCACGGTCTGGAAGCCGATGAACGGGTTGAACACGGTCGGCGGGTCGATGTAGGTCCAGCGCACCGCCATCGCCGCGCCCAGTGCCCCGGCGAAAAACGCGGACAGGGCGAAGGCGGCGATCTTGGTGCGGCGCGCGTTCACGCCGAGCGTCTGCGCGCGCTCCTCGTCCGAGCCGATGCCGCGCAGCGCGAGCCCGAGGCGGTGGTCGCGCACCAGCACGGCGGCGCCGACCGCGCCCATGGCAACGAGCAGCACCATCCAGTACACCGTGGTCGACTCGGGCGCCTCGGCGATGACGCGCCCGACCGTGCCCTCGAAGGCCTTCTCGTAGTAGGTGATGCCGTGGCGCACCAGCTCGCCCAGGCCGAAGGTGATGACGGCGAAGTAGGCGCCGCGCAAGTGCAGCACCGCTGCGCCGATCAGCGCGGCGAAGCCCGCGGCCACCAGGCCCCCCGCGAGGACCGACAGGCCATAGGGCAGCGCGCCCGCGCCCCAGGCCGTCACGTAGGCGCCCAGTCCGAAGAACGCGGCGGTGGCGAGCGACAGGTAGTTCGTGGCGCCGCTGAACATCGACCAGCTGACCGCGAGCCCGGCGTACATGACGCAGGAGAGCGCGAGCGCGAGCAGGAAGTCCGACAGCAGCCACGGCAGCGCCGCGAGCGCGAGCCCGCCGGCGAGCAGGGCGAGCAGGGCGTGGCGGGACTTCATCGGGTGAACAGCCCCTTGGGCCGCGCGAGCAGCACCGCGATCAGCACGCCGTACGAGAGCACCATCTTGAGCGACGGGCTGGTGAAGTGCATGCCGAAGGTCTCCACCAGGCCGAGCAGGAAGCCGCCGAGCAGGCTGCCCAGCGCGCTGCCCAGCCCGCCCAGCACGATGACGATCAGCGCGGTGATGGTGTAGGGCTCGCCCATCCCCGGCGAGATCTCGAACACCATGGACAGCAGCGCGCCGGCGACGCCCGCCAGCGCGAGCCCGGCGCCGAACACCGCCGGGTGCAGGAACTTCGTGTCGATGCCGACCAGCTGCGCGCCGGTGGGCGACTGCATCATGGCGCGCACCGCCTTGCCGATCAGCGTGAAGCGCAGCACGGCGAGGAGCGCGAGGCTCGCGCCCACGGCGAAAGCGAACACCACCAGCCGGTTCTCGGTGAAGCGCGCCCCGGCGAGCTCCACCGGCTCGGCGAGAAAGGAGTAGCCGCGCAGGTCGGCCCCCCAGGCGAGATAGGCCAGGTTCTGCACGAGGTAGAGCAGGCCGAAGCCTACCAGCAGGCTGCGCGCCTCGATCACCTCCACCGCCGGCGCCGTGCTGACGATGCGGTAGAAGCACAGCCGGTAGACGAGCACGCCGACCACGAACAGCACGAGGGCGACGACCGGCAGGAACACGAGCGGGTTCACCTGCAGGACCGTGTAGCCCAGCCAGGTGAGGTAGGCGCCAAGCATGAGGAACTCGCCGTGCGAGATGTTGAGAATCCGCATCAGGCCGTACTGCAGGTTGAGGCCGATGGCCACCACGGCGTAGATGCCGCCGGTGATCAGCCCGGAAGCGACCAGCTCGAACCAGAGGCTCATGCGTCTACAGACAAAAAGGCCCCGCGGTCGCCCGCGGGGCCGTGCGCGTCAAGGCCCGGCTCAGTTCCAGCCGGGCTTGGGGAACTGCGAGGACGCGGTGGTGCGGTCCGGCGGCCACACGACCTCGAACTCGCCGTTCTGCCACTGGCTGACCACGCCCGGCGTGGAGATGTTCTCGCCGTTCTTGAAGCGGATCTTGCCGATCACGGTGTCGAACTCGGTGCCGGCGATGTAGTCGCGGATCTTCTTGCGGTCGAGTCCGACCTTCTCCACCGACTGCTGCAGGATCTGCAGCCCCGCCCAGGCGTGCGCGCTCGCCCAGCGGTCGGGTTCCTTCTTCCAGCGCGCGACGTGCGCGTCGAAGTAGGCCTTGGCGGCCGGGCTGGATTTGGGGTTCCAGGTGCCCAGCCCCATCACGCCCTCGACCGTCGCCGCGCCCATCTTGTCGCGGTAGAACGGAAACGCCGTGCCGACAGAGGCGTAGAACGCGCTCGGGTTGAAGGCGAGCGCCTTGGCCTGCCCGGTGATGAGGAAGGTGTCCGGCGGATACGACAGGGCGACGAAGGCGCCGGGCGCCTTGTCCTTGATGTCGCGCAGCACGGGCTGCAGGTCCTTCACGCCGAGGGGGTAGCTCTTCTTCTCGACGATCTGGATGCCCTTCTCCTTGAAGGCCTTCTCCAGCGCCGTTGCCTGCTCCAGGCCGAACAGCTCGTCGACGTGCACCACGGCGGCGGTCTTGGTGCCGCGCGCCTTGAGGAAGGTGGCGAGCGCCTCCATCATCACGTCGGGCTGCTGCAGCAGCGCGAAGAAGTACGGGTTCTTCATGCCCAGCAGCTTCCTCCCCGTCGCCGTGGGCGAAAGCATCGGGTAGCCGTACTTCTGCGCGAGCGGCATCACCGCGAAGTTGGCTCCCGTGCCCCAGGGCGGCAGGATGAGGTCGACCTTGTCGCTGCCCATGAGCTTCTCGTAGGTGCGCACCATGGTCTCGACCTCGCTGCGGTCGTCGAAGCCGACCAGCTCGATCTTGCGCTTCTTGCCGCCGATGTTGAGGCCGCCCGCGGCGTTCACCTGCTCGGCCCACATGACGTAGTTGGGCTCCTGGGTGATCTGCGCGCCGATGGAGAAAGGCCCGGTGCGCGAGATGGCGTAGCCGATGCGCACGTCCTGCGCGAGCGCCGGGGCGGCCACCGTGGCGGCCAGCGCGACGGCCGCCGCGCGGCGTACGAAACTGAAAGTACCCATTGCTGTCTCCTCTGGTGAAGGCCGCCGGATGGCCGGCCGCTTCAAATCCGTTTGTTTTTTAATACTTTACGAGCGAACAACGGTTCAGGCAACCTCTACTTCTGCCATGGACGATATGGTAGAAAGGACGGCACGTCCGGTCTTGCCCGAGAGCGCACCCCTTTGACCGCCTCCCTGCTGCTCACCACCGACGCCGTGCCCGCCCGCGACCGGGTCGGCTTCTGGGGCGACGCCGTGCAGCGCTCCTTTGGCCGGCTGCGCTCGCAGACCTACGGCGACGAGGGCTTCCGCGGCGAGATCCGCGGCTTCCAGCTCGAGGACCCGCGCGAGGCGACGCGCACCATCACCAGCATCCTGCTCGGCGCCGGGTTCTCCAGCGCCGCGCACTTCAGCCGCCTGTTCCGCCAGCGCTACGGCGCGAGCCCGCGCGAGTGGCGGCAGTCCACGCAAAGGAGTAAGCCATGAACGCACCCGCACGCGCCGGACTGCCGGCGCTTCCCCTGAAAGACCCGAAACTGTTCCGCGAGCAGTGCTACCTGGATGGCGCCTGGCAGGGTGCCGCGGGCGGCAAGAGCTTCGCGGTGCACAACCCCGCGAGTGGTGCGCAGCTCGGCACGGTCCCGGACATGGGTGCCGAGGAAACCAAGAAGGCGATCGCCGCGGCCGAGGCCGCGCTGCCCGCGTGGCGCGCGAAGACCGGCAAGGAGAGGAGCGCCATCCTGCGCAAGTGGAACGACCTGATCCTCGCCAACCTGGACGACCTCGCGCTCATCCTCACCAGCGAGCAGGGCAAGCCGCTCGCGGAATCGAAAGGCGAGATCACCATCGGCGCGGCCTACGTCGAGTGGTTCTCGGAAGAGGCCAAGCGCATCTACGGCGACACGATCCCGACGCCTTGGGCGGACCGCCGCATCCTGGTCATCAAGCAGCCGGTGGGCGTGTGCGCGGCGATCACGCCGTGGAACTTCCCGCACTCGATGATCACGCGCAAGGTGGCGCCCGCGCTCGCTGCGGGCTGCTGCGTGATCCTCAAGCCCGCCGAGCAGACGCCGTATTCCGCGCTTGCGCTCGCCGAGCTTGCCGAGCGCGCGGGCTTCCCCAGGGGCGTGCTCAATATCATCACGGGCGATGCGCCGGCGATCGGCGGCGAGCTGTGCGCCAACCCGACCGTGCGCAAGATCTCGTTCACCGGTTCTACCGAGGTCGGCAGGCTGCTGATGAAGCAGGCCGCGCCCACGGTGAAGAAGATTTCGCTCGAGCTCGGCGGCAATGCGCCCTTCATCGTCTTCGACGATGCCGACGTGGATGCGGCGGTCGAAGGCGCGATGGTGTCCAAGTACCGCAACACGGGACAGACCTGCGTCTGCGCCAATCGCCTCTTCGTGCAGGACGGCGTGTACGACAGGTTCGCCGAGAAGCTCGCGCAGAAGGTGAAGGAGCTGAAGGTCGGCACCGGCACCGAGGCGGGCGTCAATCAGGGCCCGCTCATCGACACGGCCGCGCTCGCCAAGGTGGAAGAGCACGTTGCTGACGCCCTCGCCGGCGGCGCCAAGGCGCTCACCGGGGCGAAACGCCACGCGCTCGGCAAGACCTACTACGAGCCGACCGTGCTCACCGACGTCAAGCCCTCGATGAAGATCTTCCGCGAGGAGACCTTCGGGCCGGTGGCGCCGCTGTTTCGCTTCAAGACCGACGCCGAGGTGGTGGAGCTCGCCAACCGCACCGAGTACGGCCTCGCGGCCTACTTCTACAGCCGCGACATCGGCCGCGTCTGGCGCGTGGCGGAGGCTCTCGAGTACGGCATGGTGGGCGTGAACAGCGGCCTGATCACCACGGAAGTCGCGCCCTTCGGCGGCGTGAAGCAGTCGGGCCTGGGACGCGAAGGGTCCAAGTACGGCTGCGAGGAGTTCGTCGAGGTGAAGTACATCTGCATGGGCGGGGTCTAGCGGAGCTTCAACCGCATCGCCAGCATTGACGACGGCGTAAAGCCGAGCTGCCGGTACAGCGCCTGTGCGCGCGTGTTGTCGCCGTCGGTGAGCAGCATGACGCGCAACGCCCCCTCGACCCGCGCCTGCTCGAGCACGTAAGCCAGCAGCGCCTTGCCGATGCCGCGGCGCCGGTGGTCGGGATGCACGATGCAATCCTCGAGCCCGGCGACCTTGCCGCCTTCGGCGGTGCTGGTGGTGAAGTGCAGCGCCGCCATCGCGATTGCCTTGCCGTCCTCGCGCGCCACGTAGATCCGCGCGCGCGAAGGGTCGGCGAGGATCATCTCCAGCGCGCGGCGCTGCTTCGCCGGGTCGGGCGAGAGCTCGTGCTCCTGGGTAAAGAGGATGCCGAGCAGCTCGACGAGCTGCGCAACATCGGACTGCGTCGCCGTGCTGAATTCCATTTCCGGTCAGCGCCCTGGTTTGTCCGAAAGCGATCTGAGGTGTGTGATGATTGCCGCCCGCTGCCGCGGATCGCCGACGCCGCGGAACTCCATCTTCGTGCCCGGGGCGAACCCCCGCGGATTCGCGAGGTAGCTGTTGAGGTCTTCGTCGCCCCACTGGCCGCCCAGGGCACGCAGCGCATCCGAGTACTCGAATCCGGGAGACCCGCCTATCGGTCTGCCGACGACGTTCCAGAGCGGCGGGCCCTGCCGCGCCTGCCCGGGATGCTTCGTCAGCTCATGACAGACCGCGCATGCGCCGGCGGCTTCACGGCCTGCGCCTGCATCTGCCGACGCGAGGAGCGCGCCCAGGGGTTCCGCTCGGGTCTGGCGGGCGCCGAAAGACCTGAGCAACTTCGCAACCCCAGTATGGCCACGCCGCAGTGCCGCATGCAGCGGCGGGCCCACGCCGTCGTCCGGCAAGTTGGGATCAACGCCAGCTTCGAGCAGCAGGCGCACGACGTCGAGATGCCCGTTCCGCGCTGCCGCGTGGATCGGCGTGCCGGTCGAGCCGAAAGAGCTCAATGCCTGGTGCCGCGGGTTGCCGCCGGCCGCGAGCAGCCGCGCGACGACGGCCGCGTGACCCTCGCCTGCGGCGAGGTACAAGGGCGTGGCGCTGCCGCCGTCAGTCGCGTCGACTCGTGCACCGGCGGCGAGCAGCTTCTCGACCGCCGCAAGATCCCCGCGCCGGGCGGCGTCGTGCAGTCCGGCGGCGGCGGCCTGCCCTGCGATCAGAAGTGCGAGCGTGAATTCAGGAACCCAGCGCATCGCACAACGATACCCCTTACACGTTGAAGCGGAAGTGCATCACGTCGCCGTCGCGCACCACGTAATCCTTGCCCTCGAGGCGCAGCTTGCCCTTTTCCTTGGCGCCCAGCTCGCCGCCGCAGGCGACGAAGTCGTCGTACGAGGCGACCTCGGCGCGGATGAAGCCGCGCTCGAAATCGGTATGGATGACGCCCGCCGCCTGCGGGGCGGTCGCGCCCTGCGGCACGGTCCAGGCGCGCACTTCCTTCTCGCCCGCCGTGAAGTAGGTCTGCAGCCCGAGCAGCGTGTAGGCGACGCGGCTCAGCCGGTGCAGCCCCGGCTCGGTGAGTCCCGCGTCGGCGAGGAACACCTTCTTGTCCTCCTCGCTCATGTCCGCGATCTGCGCTTCGAGCGACGCGCAGATGGCCACCACCGGCGCGCCTTCCTTCTTCGCGTACGCCTCGACCTTCGCCAGCAGCGGGTTGTCCTGGAAGCCGTTCTCGGCGACGTTGGCGACGTACATGGTCGGCTTCATGGTGAGCAGGAAGAAGGGCTTGATCACCGCGAGCTCCTCCTTCGACCAGTCCACGGAGCGCGCCGGGCGCCCTTCGTCGAGCGCCTTCTCGGCCTTCTCCAGCACGGCGACCAGGCGCTGCGCTTCCTTGTCGCCGCCGGTCTTCGCCACCTTGGCGTACTTCTGCAGCTGCTTGGTCACCGACTCGAGGTCGGCGAGCGCGAGCTCGGTGTTGATGGTCTCGATGTCGGAGACCGGATCGATGCGGTTGGCGACGTGGATCACGTTGGGATCCTCGAAGCAGCGCACCACGTGCGCGATGGCATCCGTTTCCCGGATGTTGGCGAGGAACTTGTTGCCGAGGCCCTCGCCCTTCGAGGCGCCGGCCACCAGGCCGGCGATGTCGACGAACTCGACCACCGCGGGGATGACTTTCTCCGGCTGCGCGATCTCGGCGAGCCTGGACAGGCGCGGGTCGGGCACCTCGACGATGCCGACGTTCGGCTCGATGGTGCAGAACGGATAGTTCTCGGCGGCGATCGCCGCCTTGGTGAGCGCATTGAAGAGCGTGGACTTGCCGACGTTCGGCAGTCCCACGATGCCGCACTTCAGGCTCATTTCTTCGAGCCGGTGAGGCCCTTGAAGAAGCCCTTGAGGCCGCCGGGCTTTTCATCCTTTGGCGGCGGCGGCACCTTTTGCTCCGGTTTCTTCGCCTCGGGTTTCTTCGGCTCGGGTTTCTTCGGCTCGGGCTTCTTCTCCTCGGCCTTCTTGGCGACCGGCTTGTCCTGGCTATGCAGCTTCTGCATCGCGCCCTGCATGTCGCCCTCGAGCATCGCCGGCATCAGCTCCAGCGCGCGCGCGATGGCGCCGTCGATCGCCTCGCGCTCCTCCGCCGGCGGCTTCTCCAGCACGTAGTCCGCGCCCGACTCGCCCGCCGGGCGGCCCACGCCGATGCGCAACCGCCAGTAGTCGTGCGAGCCCAGGCGCTGCGAGATGTCCTTCAGCCCGTTGTGCCCGGCGATGCCGCCGCCCTGCTTGATGCGCGCCGTGCCCGCGGGGAAGTCGAGCTCGTCGTGCACGACCAGGATCTCTTCCGGCGGGATCTTGAAGAACCCGGCCAGCATCTGCACCGCGCGCCCGGAAGCGTTCATGAAGGTCTGCGGCATGACCAGCCACAGGGCGCCGTCGCGCGCCACCAGCGCCTGGTAATGGTTGTCCTTCTTGAGCGCGATGCCGCGCGCGAGCGCAAAGCGCTCCACGAGCCAGAACCCGGCGTTGTGCCGGGTTCGCTCGTACTCCTTGCCCGGGTTGCCCAGGCCGACGACGAGGCGGATCTTGGCCAGCGGCTACTTCTTTTCTTTCTTGTCTGCCTTGTCGGCAGCGCCCTTGTCGGCCGCCTTCGCCTTGTCGCCCGCGGCGGCCTCCTCGGCCTTCTCCGCCGGCGCCGCCTGCTCGGTGGTCGGCACTTCGCCCGCCGCCGGCACGGCCTCGGCCGTGGTTTCCTCTTCCACCACCAGCACCGGCATCGAGCAGGTGACGACTACGGGATCTTCGCCCTTGTGCAGCGCCGACTCCACGCCCTTGGGCAGGGTGATCTCGCGCAGGTGCACCGACTTGCCGACCGACAGGTGCGCCAGGTCCACCTCGATGAACTCGGGCAGGTCGTCGGGAAAGCAGGTGATCTCGAGCTCGTTCAGCACGTGCGTCATCACGCCCTGCTGATCCTTGACGCCCGGGGACTTCTCGGCGTTGACGAAGTGCAACGGCACCTTCATGTGGATCTTCTTGTCCTTGGAGACGCGCTGGAAGTCCACGTGCTGCACCTGCGACTTGACCGGATGCATGTTGAAGGCGCGCAGCAGCACCTGCTCGGCCGCGCCCTCGAGCTTGAGCGTCAGGATCGAGGCGTGGAACTTCTCGTTGACGAGCTGCTGGTACAGCTCGCGATGATCCAGCTCGATGTTCACGGCGCCCCGGTCGCCGCCGTACACGATGCCCGGGACGCGGCCCGCGCGGCGCAGGCGGCGGCTCGCACCCGTTCCTTGCGCCTTGCGCGGATTGGCGTTGATCTCGAATTTCATGGACTGCTCCTTTGTGGTCCGCCAGGCCCGCGACCAGGCACAGGCGGGGTTGCGAAAATTACTCGATGAACAGCGAGCTCACCGAGTCCTCGTTGAAGATGCGCAGGATGGTCTCGGCCAGCAGCGCCGCCACCGACAGCTGGCGGATCTTCGGGCTCGCCTGCGCGTCCTCGCGCAGCGGGATCGTGTCGGTGACCACCAGCTCGTCCAGGTCGGAGCCGTTGATGCGCTCGACCGCCGTCCCGGAGAGCACGGCATGCGTGCAGTAGGCCACCACCTTGGTGGCGCCCTCTTCCTTGAGCACCTGCGCGGCCTTCACCAGCGTGCCCGCGGTGTCCACCATGTCGTCCATGATGACGCAGGTGCGGCCCTTCACTTCGCCGATCACGTTCATCACCTCGGAGACGTTGGCCTTCGGGCGGCGCTTGTCGATGATCGCCAGGTCCGATTCCAGCCGCTTGGCGAGCGCGCGCGCGCGCACCACGCCGCCGACGTCCGGCGAGACGACGATCAGGTCCTCGTAGCGCTGCTTCCAGACGTCGCCGAGCAGCACGGGCGCCGCGTAGACGTTGTCCACCGGCATGTCGAAGAAGCCCTGGATCTGGTCGGCGTGCAGGTCCATGGTGAGCACGCGCGCCACGCCCACCGAGGTGAGCATGTTGGCCACCACCTTGGCGCTGATGGCGACGCGCGCCGAGCGCGGGCGCCGGTCCTGGCGCGCGTAGCCGAAGTAGGGAATCGCCGCGGTGACGCGCGCCGCGGAGGAGCGCTTGAGCGCGTCCACCATGACGAGCAGCTCCATCAGGTTGTCGTTGGTCGGCGCGCAGGTGGACTGCAGCACGAACACGTCCTTGCCGCGCACGTTCTCCATGATCTCGATCATCACCTCGCCGTCCGAGAAGCGCCCGACGATGGCGCGCCCGAGCGACAGGTTGAGGTGCCTGGCGACGTCCTGCGCGAGCCGCGGATTGGCGTTCCCGGTGAACACCATCAGGCGGTCCATCAGGCTGGCGGGAGAGTTGGCGATCCGGTTCACGGGCGCGGGCGGTAATGGCTGGGGAGGTAGGATTCGAACCCACGAATGCCGGAATCAAAATCCGGTGCCTTAACCAACTTGGCGACTCCCCAGTAGGTGGTGCAAATCAAACCGGCTCAAAACCCGTACAGCGGGTGACGCTCGAGACCCCGCGCCACGAATCCGCGCATTGCCGCGGGCAATTCGCCGAGCAGAACCCTTGCCTCGTCCTCGGTCGCGAGCTCTGCGAACACGCAGGCGCCCGATCCCGTCATGCGCGCCTGCGGGCAGCGCGCCCGCAGCCAGGCGAGGTGCGCCGCGACCTCAGGGCTGCGGCGCACTGCCGCCGGCTCGAGATCATTGGCGCCCAGGCCCGGGAAAAAGGGCGGTATTTTGAGTGGTTTCGTATTACGTGTCAATGCGTTATCGCTGAATACGTCGGCCGTGGAAAGGCTGCACGGCGGCACGAGCACGAGGTACCAGGCCTCGGGCAGCGCAAGCGGGCGCAGGCGCTCGCCGATTCCCTCGCCGACGGCGTTCTCGCCGAAAACGAAGAACGGCACGTCGGCGCCGAGCTGCGCCGCCAGGCGCTGCAGCTCGGCACGCGCGAGCCCCGCGTTCCAGAGCCGGTTGAGCACGAGCAGCGTGGTGGCCGCGTCCGACGAGCCGCCGCCCAGGCCCCCGCCGATCGGCAGCTGCTTGTCGAGCGCCAGGTCCGCGCCCAGAGGCGTTTTCGCCTGCGCCTGCAGCAGCCGCGCGGCCCGCACGCATAGGTCCGCCTCGGCAGGCACCCCGGGCAGGGGATCGTGCCTGCGGATCTCGCCGTCGGCGCGCACGGCGACGCCGACCCGGTCGGCGCGATCGATAAGCCGCAGTACCGTCTGCAGCTCGTGGTAGCCGTCGGCGCGCCGCCCCAGCACGTGCAGGAGCAGGTTCAGTTTCCCCGGCGCGGGGAACCAGTTCATTTCCACTGGGAGATGGCCAGCCTCAGCTCGAGTCCCGGGTACTGCAGGCGCATGCGCGCCGGGCGGCCGGCTTCGTAGGCCTGATATTCGACGCGCCAGCCCTGCTGCTCGAGCAGCGCCAGCTGGCCGTCCGGGGCGCGCTCGGTGCGCGCGGGCGTATCGGCCGAAGGCCGCGCCCGCACCCAGTCCGCCAGCCCCTTGAGCGGCAGCCGGAAGCCGAGCACCTCCTCGGTGAGCGCCTCCGCGTCCGCCGCGCTATAGCGCCGGTCGTCGGCCATGACCAGCGTGGCCTGCCCTGCCTGCCGGGTGACGCGCGCCAGTCCCTGGCCAAAGGGCGAGCTGATGAGCACCTCGTCGCGGGAGGCGTCGTGCCGCCAGGCGAGCTGCCCGGAGGCCGCCTCGCCGCCATAGCGCGCGGCGAAGCGCGCGGTGAACTCGAACTCCACGCGCTCCCCGGGCGCGCGCTCGGAGAGCTCGGCGCAGCCGGCCGCGAGCAGCGCCGCCGTCAGGGCCAGGGCGCGCAGCATCGGATTCACGCGGGGACCGGGCGCTCGCGCGGCGCTAGCGGCGCAAGCGCTTCATGGTGTTCTGCAGGAGCTCGTTCTCGGGATGGCTCTTCAGCGCCTCCTGCCAGATGCGCTCGGCTTCGACGCGCTCGCCCATCGCCCACAGCACCTCGCCCAGGTGCGCGCTGATCTCGGCGTCGGGGCGCCCGTCGTACGCGCGGCGCAGGTACTGCACGGCGCCCTTCAGGTCGCCCATGCGATAGAGCACCCATCCCATGCTGTCGATGATGTAGTAGTCCTCGGGCGAGAGCTCGAGCGCGCGCTCGATGAGCTTGCGCGCCTCCGGCAGCCGCTGGTTGCGGTCGGCGAGCGAGTAGCCCAGCGCGTTGTAGGCATGCGCGTAGTCGGGCTTGATGCGGATGAGCTTGCGCAGGCCCGACTCGAGAACGTCGAAGCGCTCCAGCTTTTCCGCGGTGAGCGCATGGTCGTAGAGCAGCTCGGGCTGCTCGGGCTGCGCCTCCAGCGCCTTGCCGAGCAGCTCGTAGGCCTCCCGGTGCCGGTTGGCGTCGCGCAGCAGCTGGGCTTCCGTGATCAGCACTTGCACGCGCTCCGCGCCGTCCACGTCCACCTGGCGCAGGTAGGCGCGCGCCTCGTCGAGCTTGCCCTGCTTGCCGAGCACGTTCGCGACGCGCAGGCGCGCGGCCAGCACCTGGTCGCCTTGCTGGATGCTCTCGTACCAGCGCACGGCTTCGTCCCATTTCTTCTGCTCCTCGGCCGCCTGGCCGAGCATGTAGCGCAGGCTGTCCGGGTCGCGATACCCGGCGTCGAGCAGCTTGCGCAGGCTCGATTCGGCGGTGGCGTAGTCCTTGAGCTGCATCGCCAGCAGGCTGACCGCGTACAGCACGTCCGCGTCGGCAGGGTGCGCGGCGAGCAGCTTCTCGAACTCGACGCGCGCCTCGGCGTACCGGCGGTCGGCCACCAGCAGGCGCGCGTAGGCGAGCCGCGCGTCGCGCGACTGCGGATGCTGCTCGAGGAACCCCTTCAGCGACTGCGCCGCCTCCGCGCTCGAGCGGCGCTGCAGGACCTGCGCCTCGTAGATCGCCGCCGGCTCCCATCCCGGGCGCATGGCGGCCGCGCGCCGCGTTTCCGCCAGCGCCGTCGTTTCGTCGTTCGCCGCCAGCGCGGCCTGCGCGACCGCCAGCCGCGCCTGCGGCAGCTCGGGGTAGCGCGCCGCGAGCGTGCGCACCATGCGCAGGTTGGCCTGCTTGTCGGGATTGCCGGCCAGCAGGCGCCCGAGCTGCAGGAAGCCGTTGGCGGCGGCATCGCCGTCCCGCGCGAGCAGCTTGGCGAGGTAGGGCTCGGCCTCCTCCACCTGGCGCGCGCGCACCAGCATGGCGATGAGGGTCTGCAGCGCCTGCACCGATTGCGGATCGGCCTCGTGCCAGACGCGCGCCGCCTGCAGCGCGTACTGCGGCGTGCGCGCGATGTTGGCGATCTCCACGGCGCGCCGCGCGACGCGCGGATCGCGCGTGCGCTGCGCGAGCTCGGCGAAGGTCTGCGCGGCCAGCGCGGCGTCGCCGCGCTGCAGCGCGATCTCGCCGAGCAGCATCTCGTACAGCACCGGCTCGGTGAGCTCCTGCGCCGGCAGCATTTCCGCGGGAAGCTCGCTTTCCGGCTCCGCGGCCTCCGCGGCGTGGGGCTCGTCCTCGTGCGGCGCGAGCGCCGTGCAGGCGAAGAGCGGCAGCACGGCGAGCAATGCGAGCAGACGGATCACTGCGGACATGGCGGGCCAGTGTAGGTATATTTGGTGCCCCGCACAAGACACGAGGTTCCGTGCCCGAACTGCCCGAAGTGGAGGTCACGCGTCGCGGCCTGGCGCGCGCGCTCGCCGGCCGGCGCGTGTCCGCGGTCACCGTGCGCGAGCCGCGTCTGCGCTGGCGCGTGCCCGATGC
>DATFEJ010000320.1:0-12440 GCA_035251235.1 Burkholderiales bacterium | reverse complement strand
CCCCTCCGGGTCCGAGCGCACGGCGATCGCCACGCGCAGCCGCGCCGGCGTGCCGCGCAGCCCGCGCTTCGCGCGCGCGCGCTGGATCTCGCGCAGGTTGCCGAGGATGGCGCCCGGCTTCGAGCTCATGCCGCCAAAGCGCATGTCCACGATCACGCGGTCGACGAAGGCCGGCTCGCGCGTGAGCACCTCGCGCAGCAGCAGGTCGTAGTCCCCCGCGATGCGATAGGTCTCGTCGAAGAAGCCGTGCTCCTCGAAGAGCGAACGGTGATGCAGCGTGCCGGGGTGCGGGATCATCCTGCCGGCGAGAAACGCGCGCCGCGTCTCGCGCCAGGGCTTGCCCAGCACTTCGCCGACCACGCCGTCCTCCGTCACCAGGTGGACACGGCCGTAGACCACCCGCGCCTGCGCCTTGGGCGACTCGAGCAGCGCGCGCAACGCGCCTGCGTCGTGGAAACGGTCGTCGCAGCCCAGGAAGCAGATCCAGTCCCCGCGCGCCCGGCGCAGCCCCTTGTTCCACGCCTCGTACAGCCCGCGGTCCGGCTCGGACAGGTAGTCAGTGACCTTTCCCGCGCGCAGGTTCGCTGCCAGCAGCTCGGGCGTGCCGTCGGTGGAGGCGCTGTCGACGACGATGGTCTCGCGCGAGACCCAGTCCTGGGCGGCGACGCTGTCCAGGCAGGCTTGCAGCACGGCTGCGCCGTTCTTCACGCCGATGATGACGCTGACCGCCGGGCGCGACGCCATGTTCATGAAATGAACGGATTGGTTGCCAAAAAGTGCATTATTTATCAAAAACCTAACACATCCTTGTTCAAGCGTTGAACACTTGTGCCATCCTACAGCGCGTGCTGAACGACGAAACGCGCTATCGCATCCTCAAGATGCTCGAGGCCGACCCGAAGGCGAGCCAGCGGCGCATCGCCGACGAGCTCGGCATCAGCCTGGGACGCGTCAATTATTGCCTGCAAGCGCTGATCAAGCGGGGACTCATCAAGGCGGACAACTTCCGCAACAGCGCGAACAAGCGCGCCTACCTCTACCTGCTGACCCCCCGCGGCATGGAAGAGAAGGCGAGGGTGACGATGCGCTTCCTGCGAGTCAAGCTCGACGAGTACGAGGCGCTCAAGCTCGAGCTGGAGGAGCTGCAGAAGGAGGCGGGCCAGTCCGCCGAGACTCCGGGAGACCGCAAGCATGCTGAATGACAAGTCCATCCTGGTGACGGGGGGCACCGGCTCCTTCGGCCGGCAATTCGTGCGCACGGTGCTGGCGCGCTACAAGCCCCGGCGCCTGATCGTCTTTTCGCGCGACGAGCTCAAGCAGCATGAAATGCAGCAGGAGCTCAACGCGCCCTGCATGCGCTATTTCCTCGGCGACGTGCGCGACCGGGAGCGCCTGTCGCAGGCCTTGCGCGGGGTGCACCTGGTCATCCACGCCGCGGCGCTCAAGCAGGTGCCCGCGGCCGAGTACAACCCCATGGAAAGCGTGAAGACCAACGTCCACGGCGCGCAGAACGTGGTCTCGGCCGCGATCGACAACGAGGTCGAGCGCGTGATCGCGCTGTCCACGGACAAGGCCGCCAACCCGATCAACCTGTATGGGGCCACGAAGCTGGTCTCGGACAAGCTGTTCGTCGCCGGCAACAACCTCGCCGGCGGGCACAAGACGCGCTTCGCCGTCGTGCGCTACGGCAATGTCGTGGCGTCGCGCGGATCCGTGGTGCCGCTGTTTCGCGGCCTCATCGCCAAGGGAAGCCGCGAGCTCCCGGTCACCGACCCGCGCATGACGCGCTTCTGGATCACGCTGGAGCAGGGCGTGCAATTCGTCCTGCGCAGCCTGGAACGCATGCAGGGCGGCGAGATCTTCGTGCCCAAGATCCCCTCGGCGCGCATCGTCGATCTCGCCGAGGCCATGGCCCCGGGGGCCGCGCTCAAGGTGATCGGCATCCGTCCCGGGGAGAAGCTGCACGAAGTCATGTGCCCGAAGGACGACTCCCACCTCACGCTCGAATTCCCGGACCACTACGTCATCCGCCCCACCATCATCTTCAACGTCCCGGTCGACCTTTCCCGCAATGCCGCGGGCGAAACGGGCAAGCCGGTGGCAGAGGGCTTCGAATACAGCTCGGGAACCAACGAGCGCTTCCTTTCGATCGACGAGCTCCGGCAGCTGATCGCGGCATGAGCGCCATTCCCTACGCCCGGCAGTCGGTCAACCAGGACGACATCGATGCCGTGGTGCAAGTGTTGCGCTCCGACTGGCTGACGCAGGGGCCTGCCATCGCGCGATTCGAAGAGGCGGTGGCGGCGTACTGCGGCGCGCGGCATGCGATCGCCGTGAGCAGCGGCACGGCGGCACTGCACCTGGGCTGCCTGGCGCTCGGGCTGGGGCCCGGCGACCTGCTGTGGACTTCGCCCAACTCGTTCGTCGCCTCCGCCAACTGCGCGCGCTATTGCGGCGCGCAGGTGGATTTCGTCGACATCGATCCGCGCAGCGGCAACATGTCGGTCGCCGCGCTCGAGGAAAAGCTGGCGCGCGCGCAGCGCGCCGGCAGGCTGCCCAAGGTCCTCGTGCCGGTGCACTTCGGCGGCCAGTCCTGCGACATGCAGTCGATCGGCGCGCTCGCCGCGCGCCATGGCATCCGCGTGCTCGAGGATGCGTCGCACGCGGCCGGCGCCGAGTACCGCTCCGCCAGGGTGGGCGCGTGCCCGCATTCCGACATCGCGGTGTTCAGCTTCCATCCCGTCAAGGTCATGACGACCGGCGAGGGCGGCATGCTGCTGACGAACGACGACACGCTCGCACGGCAGCTGCGCCTGTTGCGCACGCACGGCATCACGCGCGATGCACATGACCTGTCGGCGGCGAGCGAAGGGCCCTGGTATTACGAGCAGGTCGCGCTGGGCTACAACTGCCGCATGACCGATTTCCAGGCGGCGCTGGGCACGAGCCAGCTCGGCAGGCTCGACGAATTCCTGGCGCGCCGGCGCGAGCTCGTACGCCGTTACGATGCGGCACTGCAGCGGCTGCCCCTCGCCACGCCCTTCCAGGATCCCGCGGGCCGATCCGCCTGGCACCTGTATGTCATCCGGCTCGAACTCGAGGCCCTGGGGGTGACGCGACGCATTGTGTTCGAGCGCATGCGCGCCGCCGGCATCCTGGTGAACGTGCATTACATCCCGGTCCACCTGCAGCCGTATTACCGCGCCCTCGGCTTCAAGCCGGGGGACTTCCCGGAGAGCGAGCGCCACTACGCCCGGGCGATCAGCCTGCCGCTGTATTTCGACCTGACGCACGCGGACCTGGACCGGGTCGCCGCCACGCTGCGCGAGAGTCTGCATTGAGCGGGGGGCGCGTGAGCATCCGCGAGATCATGCGCAAGTACGCCATGCTGCTGGAGGCAGGGGCGCGCCGGCAGTTCTACGCCCTGTGCGCCCTCGCCGTCGGCGCCGCCTTCCTGGAGACGCTGGCGGTGGCTTCGATCATGCCGTTCCTCGCGGCGCTTGCCGGGCCGGAGGCCGGCGGCGGCGACCCGCACGTGGCGAAGCTCCATGCGCTGCTCGGCGCGCAGAGCCAGGCGCAGCATCTCGCGTACGTCGGCGGCCTCGTGCTGCTGCTCCTGGTCCTGGCCAACGCGCTTTCCGCCGCCACCACCTGGCTGATGCTGCGCTTTGCCAATCGCCAGGGACACGCCCTCAGCGTGCGCCTGCTGGGCAGCTACCTGGCCAAGCCCTACGAGTTCTATCTCGACCGGCATACCGCCGAGCTGCAGAAGAACGTCTTTGCGGAGGTTTACCGTGTGACGGGCGGCATCCTCATCCCCGCCGTCCAGATCGTCGCCAAGCTGTGCGTGGTGCTGTTCGTCTCCGTGCTGCTGGTGATCATCAATCCGCTGATGGCGCTGGTGATCGCCGCGGTGCTGGGCGGGGCGTACGCGCTCCTGTACGGGCTCGCCCGAGGGGCGCTGCACGGCGCGGGCCGGGTCTCGGTCGAGGCCGGCACGCTGCGCGCGCGGCACGCGCTGGAATCGCTTTCGGGCGCCAAGGAGATCAAGCTGCTCGGCCGGGAAGCCGAGTTTCTCGAGCGCTTCCGCGAGCCCTCGCTGCGCTGGGCCGACGCGCAGACCAGGGCACAGGCGCTCGCGCAGCTGCCGCGCCACGCGGTCGAGACCGTGGCCTTCAGTCTCATCCTCGCGCTGGCGATCTACCTGCTCAATGCGGAACGCGGCATGGGAGAGCTGCTGCCGCTGCTCGGCGTGTACGCGTTCGCCGGATATCGCCTCATCCCCGCGCTGCAACTCGTCTTCGCGGGATTCGCCGCCGTGCGCAACAGCCGCGCTGCGCTGGACGCGGTGGTCCAGGACCTGATGCCGGCGCCAGATGCGCCCGCGACCCGGGCGGGGGCGCAAGGCCGGCTGGGGCTGCGGCAGGCGATCGAGCTGCAGGGCGTGCGCTACCGGTACCCCGGCGCCGGCTCGTGGGCCCTCGAGCCGGTCACCCTCCGCATCCCCAAGAACAGCTCCGTGGCGCTGGTCGGGGCGACGGGCTGCGGCAAGACGACCGTGGTCGATCTGCTCATGGGCTTGCTGCCGCCCGCGGAGGGCTGCCTGCGCGTGGACGGGATGGCGATCGACGAGCGCAACGTGCGCGCCTGGCAGCGCAGCATCGGGCACGTGCCGCAGCAGATCTTCCTGTGCGACGACACGATCGCGCGCAACATCGCCCTCGGGCTTCCGGCGGCGCAAGTGGACATGGCCCGCGTGGAGCGTGCGGCGCAGCTCGCGCGACTGCACGAGTTCGTGCTGGGCGAGCTGCCCAAGGGCTACGACACGCTCGTGGGCGACCGGGGCATCCGGCTGAGCGGCGGCCAGCGCCAGCGCATCGGCATCGCGCGGGCGCTGTACCACGATCCCGAGGTGCTCGTGTTCGACGAAGCGACGAGCGCCCTGGACAACGCCACGGAGAACGCGCTGCTGGAGTCTCTGCAGGGCCTCGCCGGACGCAAGACGCTCATCACGGTGGCGCATCGCATGACGACGGTACAGCACTGCGACCGCATCTATGTGATGGAGAAAGGCCGCATCGTGGAGTCGGGGACCTACGCAGAACTGTCGGCGCGCGCGGACCGCTTCCGCGCGCTCAACGCGCGTGGCGCATGATGCGCGCCGGCGATCACCGTGACACGCTGAGGCTCGTGCCATGAGCACCAAGCAGATCGATCTGTGGACATCCGCGTTCGGCCGCGAGTATGCGGCACGCAATCCCATCACCGACCAGGGAAGCCGCCGCCTGATGCGGCGCTGGGCGCGCATGCTGTCGCAGGCGATTGCGCCGTTCCCGAGCAGCGTTCTGGAGGTGGGATGCAACCTGGGGCGCAACCTGGCGGCGTTGCTGCCCATGGTTGCCGAAGTGCACGCGGTGGAGCCCAATGTCGAAGTCATGGAGCGGGCGCGTGCCGACCCGAGATTGGCCGGCGCGCGTATCCAGGCGGGCTCGGCGTTCGATCTGCCGTTCGCGGACGGCAGCATCGACCTGGTGTTCACTTCCGGTGTCCTCATCCACATCGCGCCGGAGGACCTGCCCAGGGCGGTGGACGAGGTCGTCCGGGTAGCGCGCCACTATGTGCTGTGCGTCGAGTACTTCTCCCACGAGCCCGTCGCCGTTCCCTATCGCGGCCTCGAGGGCCAGCTTTTCAAGCGCGACTTCGGCCAGTACTACCTCGACCGGCATCCCGAATTGCGTGTGCTGGACTATGGCTTTTTCTGGAAGCCGGTCGACGCGGCGGACAACTCGAACTGGTGGCTGTTCGCCAAGGGCTGAATCGGGACCCGATGCCGAACTCCGGTGTGCACGTTCTGGCGATACTGCAGGCCCGCATGTCCTCCCGGCGCCTGCCGGGCAAGGTGCTGCGCCCCATCCTCGGGCGCCCGATGCTGTCGTTGCAGATCGAGCGGCTGCGCCGCTGCCGGCGCATCGACCGGCTGATCGTGGCGACGAGCAGCGACCCCTCGGATGCCCCGATCGCCGAGCTTTGCTCCCGCGAGCGGATCGACTGCTTCCGCGGCGACCTGCAGGACGTGCTCGATCGCTTCTACCAGGCGGCGAGCCGCTACGCACCCGAGCACGTCGTGCGGCTGACGGGGGACTGCCCGCTTGCGGATCCCGGGCTCATCGATCGCGTGATCGATTTCCACCTCGAGGGCGGCTACGACTTCACGGGCAACGCGCTGGTGCGCACGTTTCCTCGCGGCCTGGATGTGAGCGTGTTCCGCCACGCGCTGCTGAGAGAGGCGTGGCGGGAGGCGCAGCGCCCCGCGGAGCGGGAACATGTCACCCTCTACATGAAGGCGCACCCGGAGCGCTACCGGCTGGGCGACTTCAGGGATGCGCAGGACCGCTCCCACCTGCGCTGGACGGTCGACGAGCCGGCGGATTTCGATTTCGTGCGCGCGGTATACGAGCGCCTGTACCCGGCAAACCCGTCATTCGGATCGGCGGACGTCTACCGGCTGCTCGAGCGCGAGCCGGGCCTGGCGGCCATGAACCGCGTTGCGGGGGAAGCGTGAGCGAGCGCGGCACCGCTGCCGTGCGGGTCGATGTCTCGCCTTCGATCGGCACCGGTCACCTGCGCCGCGCGCTCGCGCTCGGCCGGCGGCTGCACGACGAGGGGATCGGGGTTCACCTGCTCGTCGTGGGCGAGCTTCCCGCCTGGGCGCGCGACGCCAGCCGGTTTGCCGCCGCCGTCGAGGTCGTGGAGCGGCCGGCAAGCGACGACGCGGACGCCGCCGCCACCGTCCGCTACTGCCGGCGGGCCGGCGCCGACCGGCTCGTGCTCGACCGCTTCACCACCTCGGAGGCGTACCAGCGCGCGCTGCTCGACGCGGGACTGCGCTGGATGCAGTTCGACGGCGCGGCGCGCGTGCCGATGTGGGCCGATTGGGTCGTGTCGATGAGCCCGGCGGCAAGCGAGGCCGATTACCGCGCTCTGCAGCGCCGCGAGCAGACGCGCTTCCTTCTCGGCCCGGCCTACGCGATCCTGCGCGAGGAGTTCCTCGCGGCGCGAGCGCCGCGCCGCGCCCGAACGGCCGCGCGAGAGTTGCTGCTCACCTTCGGCGGAGGCGAAGACGGCGGCGCATGCCTCGCTTGCCTGGAGGCGCTGCACGGCGCGTGCGACATGCGCATCGCCATCTTCGCCAGCAGCTTCAATCCCCGCCTCGCGGCGATCGAGGCCTGGCTGCGCGCGCACGGCGACCTCGACGCCGGGCTGCGCATCGACGCGCCCGACCTCGCCCGGCCCATGGCGGAGGCGGACATCGCCATCACTGCCGCCGGCACCACCACGTTCGAGGCCGCGGCGCTCGGCCTGCCATCCCTGCTCGTCCAGGTCGCTGCGAACCAGCGCGGCAACGCGGAAGCCTGGGCGCGCTTGGGGATCGCCGTGGACCTCGGACCGCTCGCGCAGCTCGAGCGCGAGCGCCTGCGGCGAGAGCTCGCGTCGCTCGCCGCCGACCCGGAGCGTCGCCAGGCAATGGCGGATCTCGGTCAGGCGCAGGTCGACGGCCGCGGCGCGGAGCGCCTGGCGCAGGCACTCTATGGCTGAAGCCCAGCGGCACGCCATGACCCGCGCACGGACGCTGCTCATCGTCGGCGCCGGCCCCGACCAGCTGCGCGCCATCACGCTCGCGCGCGAAATGGGGCATCGCGTTGCCGCGATCGACCGCAACCCCTCGGCCGTGGGTGCCTCCGCCGCCGACGTGTTCGCCCCCATCAGCACCGACGACCGGGAGGCGGCGCTCGCCTTCGCCAGGCGCGTGCGGGCGGACGGTGTGCTCACGGTGATCACCGAGACAGGCGTGCCCGTGGTGTCCTACGTCGCCGAGGCCCTCGGGCTCCCGGCGCCTTCGCAGAGCACCGCGCGCCTGGCGACCAACAAGAACGACATGCGGCGTGCCTTTGCGGAGCATGGCGTGCCGACGGTGCGATCGGCAGCGGTGCGTACGCTCGCGCAAGCGCAGGCATTCGCGGCGCAGCACGGCCTTCCCCTGGTGCTGAAGCCGTCGGACGCCTCGGGGCAGACCGGCGTCGCGCTGATCTCCGCGCACGAGCGGCTGCAGCCGGCGCTCGCGGCAGCGCTGCGCCATTCGACCGACGGCGTTGCCGTGCTCGAGCAGTTCGTTCCCGGGCCGGAGGTCAACGTCTGCGCCGTCGCGCACGCGGGCGCGACGGAGATCCTGTCGATGTCCTACCGGCGCACGCTGCCGCCGCCCCACTTCGGCATCGCCACCCGGCACGTCTATCCGCTTGCGGAGGACGCACGCGCGCAGGATGCCCTCCGCGAGGCCGCCCGCGCCGCGATCCGCGCCATCGGCCTCGCCGAAGGCGTGGCTTACCCGCAGCTGATCCTCGGGCCCGACGGGCCGGTGGTGATCGAAATCGCCGCCCGGGTCCCCGGCGGCTACATGTGCGAGCTCGCGCAGCTCGCTTCCGGCATCGACATGATGAGGGTCGCGATCCTCGCCGCCCTCGGCCAGCCCTTCGAGCTCGAGTCCTTGCGGCTCGGGCCGAGGCACGCGGCGGTCGAGGTGGCTTTCTATACCGCCCTGGATCTGCCAGGGGGCAGCACGCAGCTGCGAACCTTGAGCGGGGTCGAGCAGGCGGCCGGGATGGACGGTGTCGTGAAGGTCGAGTTCCAGATCCGGCCCGGCGACCCGGTGCCGCCGCTCACCAGCAGCCGCGCCCGCTTCGGCGCCATCGTGGTGGTCGGCGATTCCCCCGACGATGCATCGCGCCGCCTCCTGCAGGCCAGGGCGGCGATCCTCCTCCAATGACCCTCCGAGGCAACGCATGAACCGAGGCTCGCTGGTGCGAAACCGCCATGGCTATTTCGAGTTCGACCCCAAGCCCGGCGCGCAGTCGCTCGACGCGCACTACCGGTCCGCGTATCACAGCGCGTCGCACCCGCGACAGCCCATCGCGCCCAAGAGCGAGGAAGAGCGCGCCTGGATCCGCCGCACGCTCGAGTTCAGGCACGGCGCAATCGCCGCGCACCTGGGCGCCCGCCCGGCAGGGGCGATGCTCGACGTCGGCGCCGGCGGCGGCTGGGCGCTGGCGTTCTACGACGCGCTCGGCTGGACTTGCGTCGGCATCGACCTCGCGGCGGGCTCCTGCGACGCGCACAACCCGGGCGTCGCCCGGCATCTTCGCCTTGCCCCGCTCCTCGAGGGCATGGGCGCGCTCGTCGGCGAGGGCCGGCGGTTCGACCTCGTGGTGCTGGACAACGTCCTCGAGCATCTCGCCGCGCCGCAGGAAGCGCTCGCGCTGGCGCGGCGACTGCTCGCGCCGGGCGGCGTGGTGCTGGTCGAGGTGCCCAACGACTTCTCGGCCCTCCAGGATGCGCTCCTCGCGACCGGCAAGGTCGACTCGCAGTACTGGGTGAGCTGGCCCGAGCACCTGCAGTACTTCAACGCGCAAGGGCTCGCCGCCCTGGCCGCGGAGCAGGGCCTGCGGCAGGTGGATCTCCTCTCGGATTTTCCGATCGACTGGTTTCTGTTCTGCGCCCCGGCGAACTATGTGGCCGATCCGTCGCTCGGCAAGGCCTGCCACCAGGCGCGCATGCAGATCGAGCAGTTGATGTTCGGGGTGTCGCTTGACGGCACGGCCGAGCTGTACCGGGCGCTCGCCCGCCTGGGGCTCGGACGGAACATCGTCGCCTTGTTCGCCGCGGAGGCCCGATGAAGCTCGGCCAGGCGGACATCGGCGCGGGCCGCAGGCCGTTCATCGTCGCGGAGATCTCCGGCAATCACGCGCAGTCGCTCGACACGGCGATCCGGCTGGTGGAGGGCGCCTGGGAAGCCGGCGCGAGCGCCGTGAAGCTGCAGACCTTCGTTCCCGAGCTGATGACGCTCGACTCCGACCTGCCGGCCTATCAGGCGAACCCCGCGGGCCCCTGGAAAGGGCAGAAGCTGATCGACCTGTATCGCCGCAGCGCGCTGTCCTTCGAGGCGCAACGCCGGCTGTTCGCGCACTGCGCGCGCAAGGAAATCCTGCTCTTCAGCGCGCCGTTCGACGTGCCGTCGGTCGAGTTCCTCGAGAGCGTGCACAACCCGATCTACAAGATCGCCTCCTTCGAGCTCGTGCACCTGCCGCTCATCCGCAGGGTGGCCGCCACCGGCAAGCCCATGATCGTCTCCACCGGCATGGCCACGGTCGCGGAAATCACCGAGGCGGTCGACGCGATCCGCGCCGCCGGGGTGCGCGAGCTCGTGCTCCTCAAGTGCACCTCCAGCTATCCCGCCCCGCCGGCCGAGAGCAATCTGGCCGCCATCCCGAAATTGCGCGAGCTCTTCGGCTGCGAGGTGGGGCTCTCCGACCACACCCTGGGCATCGGCGCGGCGGTCGCCGCGGTCGCGCTCGGCGCCTCGGTGATCGAGAAGCACGTCACGCTCGATCGCGCCGCCGACGGCATCGATGCCGCCTTCTCGCTCGAGCTGCCGGAGTTCGCGGCGCTGGTCGCGGAGGCGAACCGCGCCGCGCAATCCCTGGGAAGCGCCGCCATCGGCCCGAGCGCCGCGGAAGCGGCCGCGCGCGAGCGCCGGCGCTCGCTGTTCGTCGTGGCCGATGTGCGCAAGGGCGAAGCCTTCACGCAGGCCAACGTCGGCGTGCTGCGCCCGGCGCTGGGCCTTGCGCCGAAGCACCTCGACGAAGTGCTGCGTCGCCGGGCCGCCAGGGACATGCCGGCGGGGACGCCGCTCGCGTGGGAAGACTGCGCGTAGCCCGATGATGGCCGCCCTCCCCGAGCGCGACTACCGCGCGCTGCCAGGGTCCTACGGCGACCAGCTGGTCGCGGCGAGATATTGCGGCCTGGCCACGCCGCCGCACGCGATTCCGGGCGAATGGCAGCACGGCTGGATCGGGCCCGAGAGGAACATCCACCCCGAGTTCGTCGTGGGCAGCGACGGCAAGTCGCAGGAGCGGCGCGCGAGCGCCCGGTTCTTCGTCGCCCGGCAGGATCAGGCGGACTATCTGGGCTCCCTCGGCTACCGGCATGTGCAGGCGATCGGCCTGCCGATCGTCTACCTCGAGCAACCCGCGCTCGAGCGCACGCCGGGCAGCCTGCTCGTCATGCCCGCGCATTCGCTGCCCGAGACCCGGGAGGAATGGGACGCCGACGCTTATGCCGCCTACGTGCGCTCGATCGCCCCGCGCTTCGCCGAAGTATGCTTGTGCGTGCACAAGAGCTGCGCGCAGAAGGGCAACTGGCGGTCGGCCTTCGAGGGTCTGGGCATCCGCATCGTCGAGGGCGCCGAGGAGCGGGACCACAACAGCCTGCAGCGCATGGCCGCGCTGTTCAGCCAGTTCGAGTTCGTCACCTCCAACGCCCACGGCTCGCATCTCGTCTACGCGGGCTACTTCGGCTGCAAGGCGTCGGTCGCGGGGCCGCGGCCGCGCTGGATGCGAAGCCAGTTCGAGCATGTCCCGTTCTACCGGAACGCCCCGGCGGTGCTCGATATCATCGAGGAATGGAACAGCGCGGATCGCTGGAACGCGCTCTATCCGCAGCTGCGCCGTGAGCCCTGGGAAGCCCTGCCGTTGCGCGACTGGGCGGCGTGGCAGCTGGGCGAGCAGTGCAGGCGAAGCCCGCGCGAGCTTCGCCGGTGCTTCGGCTGGGACCGTGCCGGGCGCGCCGTGGCAATTGGCCGGCGGACGGTGGCGCGGCTGCGCGCCAGCTGCCGCTTCGGCCGCGAAGCGTGGCCGCTGATTGCCGCGCTGGGCCTCCCGGGCATCGTCGCCGCGTTCCAGCTGCGGTCCGCGGCGCGCAAGAAGACGGGGCTGTCGCGCATCTGGTGCGGCTGGAAGCGCAGGCTGAGCCTGCGCAACGGCAGCTCGGACATCGACGTCTTCCAGCAGCATTTTGCCCGGCGCGAAATATTGGCCATCCCCCTGGGCCGCAAAGCAGCCACGGTGGTCGATCTCGGCGCGAACATCGGCGTCTCCGTCGAGGTGTTCCGGCAGATGTTTCCGCGCGCCCGGATCATCGCGGTGGAGCTCGAGCAGCGCAACGCCGAGCTGTGCCGGACGAATCACCGGGGCGACGAGCGCGTGACGGTGGTGAACGGCGCCATCTGGCCCAAGGCGGGGCGCGTGAGCATCGCAGACGTCGGCGACGGCGAGTGGGCGTATCGCGCACGGCCCGCGGACGGCGGCGCGAGCGCCTCCGCGCCCGCGCTCACCTATCGCCAGCTGCTCGACAGGTACGAGCTGCGCTCGGTCGACGTCCTGAAGATGGACATCGAGGGCGCCGAAGCGGACGTTCTCGAGAGCGCCTGGGAGGACATCTTCGGCACCGCGGCCGTTTCCATCATCGAGGTGCACGACTGGATCGACGGCATCGACGAGCGCGTGCGCGCAGCGATCGAGCGGGCGCGCAAGCGATTCGACCTGGAC
>DATFEJ010000304.1:0-11502 GCA_035251235.1 Burkholderiales bacterium | reverse complement strand
CACGCGGTGGGCCCGCGCGCGGGCCGCGTGGCGCTGCGCTGGCTCGGCGCGCAGGGCGCGCGCCGGGAGATCACCTTTCGCGAGCTCGCGGCGCTGTCCAATCGCTTCGCCAACGTCTACCGTGCGCTCGGGGTGGGCAAGGGCGACGTGGTGTTCGTGCTCTGCGGCCGGATCCCCGAGCTCTACGCCGCGGTGCTCGGCGGCCTCAAATGCGGCGCGACGGTGTCGCCGCTGTTCGCCGCCTTCGGCCCCGAGCCGCTGAAAACCCGCATCAACCTCGGGCACGGCAAGGTCCTGGTCACGACCGGGGCGCTTTACGAGCGCAAGGTGAGCAAGGTCGCGGGCGAGATGCCGTCGCTCGCGCACGTGCTGAAGATCGACTCGCCCGAGGCGCAGGCGCAGCTCGCGCAGGCCGCCGACCGGTTCGACATCGAGCGCACCACGGCCGAGGACGTCTCCTTCCTGCACTTCACCAGCGGCACCACCGGCATGCCCAAGGGCGCGCAGCACGTGCACGGCGCCGCCGTCATGCACTATGCGACCGGCAAGGTGGCGCTCGACCTGCACGAGGGGGACGTTTTCTGGTGCACCGCCGACCCGGGCTGGATCACGGGCACCTCCTACGGCATCGTCGCGCCGCTCCTGCACGGCGTGACCAGCGTGGTGGACGAGGCCGAGTTCGACGCCGAGCGCTGGTACGGCATCCTCGAAGCCGAGAAGGTCTCGGTCTGGTACACCGCGCCCACGGCGATCCGCATGCTGATGAAGGCGGGCGCTGCGCTGGCCAAGCAGCGCGCCTATCCGGCGCTGCGCTTCATCGCCAGCGTCGGCGAGCCGCTCAACCCGGAGGCCGTGTGGTGGGGCATGGACGCCTTCGGCATGCCGATCCACGACAACTGGTGGCAGACGGAGACCGGCGGCATCATGATCGCCAACACCGCGGCGATGGACGTCAAGCCCGGCTCGATGGGCAAGCCGCTCCCGGGCGTCGAGGCGGCGATCGCGCACCGCGACGCAAAGGGCGTGCGCCTGGTCGCCGACCCGGCCGAGCAGGGCGAGCTCGCGCTGCGCGCCGGCTGGCCCTCCATGTTCCGCGGCTACCTCGACCAGGAGGAGCGCTACCGCAAGTGCTTCGCCGGCGGGTGGTACTTCACCGGCGACCTCGCCAGGCGCGACGCCGACGGCTACTACTGGTTCGTGGGCCGCGCCGACGACGTCATCAAGTCGGCCGGCCACCTGATCGGCCCGTTCGAGGTGGAGAGCGCGCTCATGGAGCATCCGGCAGTGGCGCAGGCCGGCGTCATCGGCAAGCCCGACCCGACGCTCGGCGAGCTGGTGAAGGCCTTCGTCGAGCTGAAGCCCGGCCACGCGCCGAGCGAGGAGCTGCGGCTCTCCATCCTGGGGCACGCGAGAAAGCGCCTCGGCGCCGCGGTGGCGCCCAAGGAGATCGCCTTCGCCGCCACCCTGCCGCGCACGCGCAGCGGCAAGATCATGCGCCGGCTGCTCAAGGCGAGGGAACTGGGGCTCCCCGAGGGCGACACGTCCACGCTCGAGGAAGGCGCGTGAAGGCGCCGCCGCCGCCCGCCGGCAAGGTGCCGCTGCCCGCGACGCTCTCGCTCGCGCTGCTCGCCGACATGCTGAGGATCCGGCGCATGGAGGAGAAGTGCGCCGAGCTCTACGGGCAGGGCAAGATCCGTGGTTTCCTGCACCTGTACATCGGCGAGGAAGCGGTGGCCGCCGGCGCGATGCGCGCGCTCGCGCCCGAGGACAATATCGTCGCCACCTATCGCGAGCACGGCCACGCGCTGCTGCGCGGCGTGTCGATGGACGCGATCATGGCCGAGATGTACGGCAAGCGCGAGGGCTGCTCGGGCGGGCGCGGCGGCTCGATGCACCTGTTCGATGCGAAGACGCGCTTCTACGGCGGCAATGCCATCGTCGCCGGGGGATTGCCGCTCGCCGCCGGCCTCGCGCTCGCCGCCAAGCTGCGCAAGGAGCCGCGCGTCACCGCCTGCTTCTTCGGCGAGGGCGCGGTGGCCGAGGGCGCGTTCCACGAGTCGATGAACCTCGCCGCGCTCTGGCGGCTGCCGGTGGCGTACCTCTGCGAGAACAACCTGTACGCGATGGGCACGGCGCTCGAGCGCTCGGAAGCGCAGACCGACCTGTGCGCGAAGGCCGCCTCGTACGGGATGGAGACGCTGAAGGTGGACGGCATGGACGTCGCCGCGGTGCACGAGGCCGCGCGCAAGGCGCGCGAGCATGCGGCGAAGATCGGCCCGATCTTCGTGGAGTTCCAGACCTACCGCTTCCGCGCGCATTCCATGTTCGATCCGGAGCTCTATCGCGACAAGGCCGAGGTGGAGGAATGGAAGACGCGCGGCCCCATCCACACGTTCACCGCGCGCCTGAAGGCGCAGGGTGAGCTCACCGAGGAGCGCTTCCTCGAGCTCGACGCGGCGGCGCAGGCCGAGGTCGACAAGGCGGTGGCCTTCGCCGAAGCCGGCACCTGGGAGCCGATCGAAGGGCTGACGCGGCACGTGGTGGCGTCATGACGATCACTTACCGCGAAGCGCTGCGCCAGGGACTGCGTGAGGCGCTCGCGGCCGACCCGCGCGTCTTCCTCATGGGCGAGGACGTCGGCAAGTACGGCGGCACCTATGCGGTGAGCAAGGGGCTGCTGGAAGAGTTCGGGCCCGAGCGCGTGCGCGACACGCCGCTCTCGGAGCTCGGCTTCACGGGTGCGGGCATCGGCGCGGCGCTCGGCGGCATGCGTCCCATCGTGGAGGTGATGACCGTCAACTTCAGCCTGCTCGCGCTCGACCAGATCGTGAACTCCGCGGCGCTGCTGCGGCACATGTCGGGCGGGCAGTTCTCGGTGCCGCTCGTGGTGCGCATGGCCACCGGCGCCGGGCGCCAGCTCGCCGCGCAGCACTCGCACAGCCTGGAGGGCTGGTACGGACACATCCCGGGAATCAGGATCGTCGCGCCGGCGACTGTGGAGGACGCGCGCGGCATGCTCGGCGCGGCGCTCGCCGACCCGGACCCGGTGCTCGTCTTCGAGTATCCGGCGCTGTTCGAGACGAAGGGCGAGGTGTCGGGAGAGAAGGTGGACATCGCGTCGTCGAAGGTGCGCAGGGCGGGAAGCAAGGTAACGCTCGTCACCTATGGCGGTTGCCTGCCCAAGGCGCTGAAGGCGGCCGAAGAGGTGGACGGCGAGGTGATCGACCTGCGCGTGCTGCGGCCGCTCGATCTCGCGCCGGTGATCGAGTCGGTGAAGAAGACGCGCCGCGTCGTCGTGGTGGACGAAGGCTGGCGCAGCGGCGGCCTCGCCGCCGAGGTGACGGCGCGCCTCATGGAGCAGGCCTTCTACGAGCTCGACGCGCCGGTGGCGCGCGTGTGCAGCGAGGAGGTGCCGGTGCCCTACGCCCGGCACCTCGAGGAAGCCGCGCTGCCGCAGCCGGAGAAGATCGTCGCCGCGGTGAAAGGACTTTTCGCATGATCGAGTTCAAGCTGCCGTCGCTCGGCGCCGACATGGACGAGGGCAAGCTCCTCCGGTGGAAGGTGAAGCCGGGCGACAAGGTGAAGCGCGGCGACCTGATCGCCGTGGTGGAAACGCCCAAGGCGGCCGTGGATGTCGAGATCTGGCAGGACGGCGTGGTGCAGGAGCTGCTCACCCAGCCCGGGACCACGATTCCCGTAGGCACGGTCATGGCACGGCTCTGCGCCGCGGGCGAGGCGCCCGCCGCCGCGCCGGCGCCTGCCGGGGCTCGTCATCCCGTCTCACCCGCCGCGCGCAAGCACGCGCGCGAGCTCGGGGTCGACGCGGAGAAGCTCACCGGCAGCGGCCCGCACGGCGCGGTGACGGTCGAGGACGTGGAGAGGGCGGCGAAAGGTACAGCCAAGCCGGTCGCTCCTCCCACGGACAAGCTGCTCGCCATGCGCAAGGCCATCGCCGCGGCGATGAGCCGCTCCAAGCGCGAGATTCCGCACTACTACCTCTCGCAGGCCATTCCCATGCAGCGCGCGGTGGACTGGCTCACGGCGTACAACGAGAAGCGGCCGGTTACCGAAAGGGTGCTGATGGGCGCGCTGCAGCTCAAGGCGGTCGCGCTCGCGCTCAGGGACTTCCCCGATCTCAACGGCTTCTGGAAGGGCGACGCGTTCGAGCCGGCGAAGGGCATCCACGTCGGCGTCGCGATCTCGCTCAGGCAGGGCGGGCTGATCGCGCCCGCAATCCATGACGTCGCGGAACTGCCCCTCGACGAGCTGATGAAGGCGCTCGCCGACCTCGTGCGCCGCGCGCGCGCGGGCAGCCTGCGCTCTTCCGAGATGAGCGATCCGACGATCACCGTCACCAACCTCGGTGACCAGGGCGTGGACGAGGTGTTTCCCATCATCTACCCGCCGCAGGTGGCGATCGTGGGCTTCGGGCGCCTCGCGCCGCGGCCCTGGGCGCAAGATGGCATGATCGGCGCCGTGCCCGCCGTGATGGCGAGCCTCGGCGGCGACCACCGCGCGAGCGACGGCCACCGCGGCGCGCGCTTCCTGGCCGCGGTCGCGGCCCTGCTGCAGGAACCGGAGAAGCTGTGATGGACGCCAATGACATCCGCAAGGTCGTGCTCGCCGAGCTGAAGCGCATCGCGCCCGAGCTGGAGGACGTGGCGCCCGCCATGCCGCTGCGCGACCAGGTCGACCTGGACTCGATGGACTGGCTCAACTTCCTCGTCGCGCTCCACGAGCGCCTCGGGATCGAGATTCCCGAGGCCGACTACCGCAAGCTCGGCACGCTCGAGCAGATCGTGGACTACCTCTGCGCCAAGGCAGGGTGAAAGGCCTCAGCTCCGCCGAGGCCGCGGCACGCCTCGCCGCCGAGGGCCCCAACGCGCTGCCGGTGCCGGGACGGCACGGCCTGGCCGCCATCGCGCTCGGCGTGCTGCGCGAGCCGATGTTCCTGCTGCTGCTCGCCGCCACGGGCATCTACCTCGTGCTCGGCGACGTGCACGAGGCGATGGTGCTCGGCGCTTCCATCGTGGGCGTGATCGCCATCACGGTGACGCAGGAGCGCAAGGCCGAGCGCGCGCTCGAGGCGCTGCGCGACCTCTCGAGCCCGCGCGCCATGGTGCTGCGCGACGGCGAGAAGCAGCGCATTGCCGGCCGCGACGTGGTGCGCGGCGACCTGCTGATCCTCGCCGAAGGCGACCGCGTGCCGGCCGACGCGCGCCTGCTCGAGGCGACCGACCTGACGGCGGATGAGTCGCTGCTCACCGGCGAGTCGCTGCCCGTGGACAAGCGCGCCGGCGACGCGGTGTTCTCGGGCACGCTCCTCGTGCGCGGGCAGGGGCGCGCGGAGGTGGTCGCCACGGGGCCGCGCAGCGAGTTCGGGCGCATCGGGGCGTCGCTGGCCACGCTCGACCCGGGCAAGACCTCGCTCGAGCGCGAGACCGCGCGCATCGTGCGGCTGGTGGCGAGCTTCGCGGTGGCGCTGTCGCTCGCGCTCGTCGTGGTGCTGGGGCTGTCCCGCGGCGACTGGCTGGGCGGCGCGCTCGGCGGCCTGACGCTCGCCATGTCGATCCTGCCCGAGGAATTCCCGGTGGTGCTGACGGTGTTCCTCGCGCTCGGCGCCTGGCGCATCTCGCAGCACGGCGTGCTCACGCGGCGCATGCCGGCGATCGAGATGCTGGGCGCGGCCACCGTGCTGTGCGTGGACAAGACCGGCACGCTCACCGAGAACCGCATGGCGGTGGTGGACACGCCGCAGGCGGTGGTGGATGTCGCGGCACTCGCGTGCGAGGTGGACCTGTTCGACCCGATGGAGAAGGCGATCGTCGCCCGGGCCGGCGCGGACGCCATGCGCACGCGGGACACCTGGCGCCTGGAGCGCGACTATCCCTTCAGCGACGACTTCCTTGCAGTGTGCCACGCATGGCGCTCGCCGCAGGGCGAGTTGCGCGTCGCCGTCAAGGGCGCGCCGGAGACCGTGCTTGCGCTGTGCGGCCGCATGGACGCGATCGAAGACGTGCGCCGCGCCGCGGGCGAGGGCTTGCGCCTGCTCGCCGTGGCCGAGGCGGGCTGCGAAGGCCCGTTGCCGGAGGACCCGCGGCGCTACGCATTCCGCTTCGCGGGATTCGTGCGGCTCACCGATCCCCTGCGCGCCTCGGTGCCCGAGGCGGTGGCGCAGTGCCGGCGCGCCGGCATCCGCGTGGTGATGATCACGGGCGACTTCCCGGGCACCGCGCTGCACATCGCGCGCCAGGCGGGCATCGAGGCGCCCGAGGCGCTGAGCGGCGAGCAGATCGCCGCCCTGGACGACGCTGCGCTCGCCATGGCGGTGCGGCGAGCGAGCGTTTTCGCACGCGTGCGGCCCGAGCAAAAGCTGCGCCTGGTGCAGGCCTACCGCGCCGCGGGCGAGGTGGTCGCCATGACCGGCGACGGCGTGAACGACGCGCCCGCCCTCAAGGCGGCGCACATCGGCATCGCCATGGGCGGCCGCGGCACCGACGTGGCGCGCGAGGCGGCGGCGCTGGTGCTGCTGGAGGACGATTTCGGCTCGATCGTGCGCACGGTGCGCCTCGGGCGGCGCATCTACGAGAACATCCGCAACGCCATGCGCTACCTCGTTTCGGTGCACGTGCCGATCGCGGGCATGGCCTTGCTGCCGGTGGCGCTCGGCGGGCCGCTGTTCCTGTACCCGGTGCACGTGGTGTTCCTCGAGTTCGTCATCGACCCGGCCTGCACGCTCGTCTACGAGGCCGAGCGCACGGAAGCCGGCGCCATGGAGCGGCCGCCGCGCGCTCCGCTGGAGCCGCTGTTCAACCTGCGCATGCTCGCCTCCAGCCTCGTGCTGGGGCTGACGATGCTGGGTGCGGTGTTCGCGGCCTACTGGTGGACGCTCGACAGCGGGCGCTCGGAGGCGACGGCGCGCACCATCGCCTTCGCCGCCATCGTGCTTTCCAACCTCGCGCTGCTGTTCGCGACGCGCTCCAGGACGCGCACGGTGCTCGCCACGCTGCGCGAGCCGAATGCGGCGCTGTGGTGGATCACCATCGGCGCGCTCGCGGCGCTCGCCGCCGCGATCTACGTGCCGGCGGCGGCCGCCCTCTTCCAGTTTTCCCCGCTCGGCGCCGCCGAGCTCGGCGTGGCGGCGGGGGCGAGCATCGCCGGCGTCGCGTGGGTCGAGCTGCTCAAGTTCATGGGGCGCGCGCCGTGAGAATGGCGTTGAGGCTGATCCAACCGGCGGTATCCTTCCTGGCCGGAAAGCTCGCCGGCGTCGCGCTTGGGGGAGTGCACATGGAACTCGCGCAGGGATTGCGGCGATGATCAAGTCCAGGCACCACGAGCGCGTCGGCACGCACGTCGTGGCTTCGGTGCTGCGCGCGCGGCCCGGCGAGACGACCGGCGCGGTCCTCGCGCGCCTGCGCGCCGAGAAGCCGGCCAGCGTCGAGCTGATCCTGGTGCAAGGCGCGGGCGGCCGCCTGGAAGGGGTGGTGCCCATGGCCAGCCTCGTCGCCGCGGGCGAGGTGCGCCTCGCGGAGCTGATGCGGCGCGACTTCCCGCGCGTCACGCCGGACGTCGACCAGGAGCACGCCGCCTCGCTCGCACTGCACTACACGGTGGACGCGCTGCCGGTGGTGGACAAGGACGGCCGCGCCCTGGGCGTAATGCCCTCGCAGGCGCTGCTGCAGGTGCTGCGCCGCGAGCACGTCGAGGACCTGCACGTGCTCTCCGGCATCCACCGCGAGGAGTCCCGGGCGCGGCACGCCATCGAGGACCCACCGCTGCGCCGCGTGCGCCACCGCCTGCCGTGGCTGGTGGCGGGGCTCGGCGGCGCAGCCCTGGCGACCGCGGCCATGGCAGGCTTCGAATCCACCTTGAGCACTCACATTGCCGTGGCGTTTTTCGTGCCGGGCATCGTCTACCTGGCAGACGCCATCGGCACGCAGAGCGAGGCGGTGGCGGTGCGCGGGCTCTCTCTCACGCGCGCGGGCATCCGCCACCTGCTCGCGGGCGAGCTGCGCACCGGCATGGGCATCGGCGCCTCGCTCGGCCTCATCGCCTTCCTGCCGGTGTGGATCGTCTTCGGCGAGCCGCGCCTCGCGGCCGCGGTGGCCATCGCCATCTTCGCCGCCGGCGCCATGGCGGCGGCGCTGGGACTGCTCCTGCCCTGGGGCCTGGCGCGCCTCAGGCGCGACCCCGCGCTCGGCAGCGGGCCGATCGCCACGGTGATCCAGGATATTCTCAGCCTGCTGGTGTACTTCGCGGTGGTGCGGGCCTTCGGGCTCTGAGCGGCCTTTCTTACTTGACGAGCGTGACCGGCACCTTGGCGAGGTGGATCACCTTGGTGGCCACCGAGCCCAGAATCAGGTTGCCCACGGCGCCCTGGCCGCGCGTGCCCATCACGATGCCGCCGCATTTCAGCCGGCGCGCGGCACCGGCGATCGTGCCGCCGGCCTCGCCGTACAGGACGTGCGCGCGGTGCGCGACGCGCGCGCGCTTCGCCAGGCGCACGGCAGGAGCGAGCGCCTTCTGCGCGAGGATCGCGCAGGCCTGCCGGTACTGCGACTCGTGCATGTAGGCGCGCACCATGCCGTACAGCGGCATCGGCGGCTGGACGTTGACCAGCTGCAGCTGGGTGCCGCGCGCGGCGTGCGCCGCGGCGTGCTTGACGGCGCGCAGCGCGCCGGCCGAACCATCCACGGGCACGAGGATGCGCATCGCGCTCAGTGCCGCGCCGCGAGCACGCGCTCCAGCCCGCCGATGTCGCGGATGTGCACGTGCTTCTGCTGCACCTCGATCAGGCCGTCCCTCTGGAAGGCCGAGAACAGGCGGCTCACGGTCTCCAGCTTCAGGCCGAGGTAGCTGCCGATCTCCTCGCGCGTCATGCGCAGCTGGAACTCGGTCGGCGAGTAGCCGCGGCGCACGAAGCGCCGCGAGAGGTTGAGCAGGAAGGTCGCCAGGCGCTCCTCGGCGCGCATCGAGCCCAGCAGCAGCATGACGCCGTGGTCGCGCGCGATCTCGCGCGCCAGCACCGCGTGCAGCTGGCGCTGCAGCGCCGGGATCTCGCGCGCCAGCTGCTCGATGAGCGCATAGGGCAGCACGCACACCTCGCTGTCCTCCAGCGCGCTGGCCGTGCCGTGGTAGCGGCCGGCGATGCCGTCCAGGCCGAGCAGCTCGCCGCCCATGAAGAAGCCGGTCACCTGCTCGCGCCCGTCGTTGTCCAGGACGCTGGTCTTGAAGAAGCCGCTGCGCACCGAGTACACGGCGCCAAAGTCGCTGCCGGCGGTAAACAGCGAGTCGCCGCGCTTCACGCGCCGGCGCGCGTACACCAGGTTCTCGACGCGCGCCAGGTCCTCGGCGCCGAGCTCGCCCGGCAGGCAGAGCTCGCGCAGGCTGCAGCTCGAGCAGGTGACCTCGAACTTGTGCAGGGCGCCGTTGGGGCGGATGGCGGTGATGGCGGTGACGGCGTGCATGGACTCCTCCCTGGTCAGTGCAGTCGCGCGGCGAGGGTGTCTCGCACGCGCCCGAACTCGGTGCTCTTGTCGAAGAAATCGCGCGCCCCGAGCCGCGCGGCGAGGCGCCGGTAGGGCTCGGTGGCGAAGCCGGACAGCATGTAGACGTCGATCTCGGGCGCGGCCTCGTGCAGGGCGCGCAGCACGTCGAAGCCGCTGCCCTGGGCGAGCCGCAGGTCGAGCAGCACCACGTCCGGGCGATCGGCGAGGATGTCGCGGATCGCCTCGTCGGCGCCGGCGGCCGTGCCCACCACGCGCGTCTCGGGCATCTCGCCGAGCAGCTCGAGCAGGCGCTCGCGCACCAGGGCCGAGTCCTCGACGATGAAGATGTCCTGCGTGGTCATGGCGCCAGTGTGGCGGCGCGCCCGGGCGCGCGCCATCGGCGGCGCCTGAATCCGGGTGTCGGAGGATTCCTACGGCGCGCGGCGCGCGCGCTCGGCCAGCAGGTCCATCAGCCGGCCGAATTCCTGCGTCTTGTCGAAGAAGCCGCGCGCGCCGAGCTCCTCGGCGCTGCGCCGGTAGGCGGGCGTGGAGAAATTGGACAGCAGGTAGAAATCGATCTCGGGCGCCTGCGGGTGCACCGCGCGCAGCACGTCGAAGCCGCTGCCGCCGTCGCCGAGCTTGAGGTCGAGCAGCACCACCTGCGGGCGGCAATCGAGGATCGCTGCGATGGCCTGCTCGGCTCCCTCGGCCTGGCCGACGACGCACACGCCGGCGAGCGCGGCGAGCATGGCGTGCAGGCGCTCGCGCACGGGCGCGGAATCGTCCACCAGGAAGACGTCGAGCGGCACGCGCGCAGTGTGCGCTGCGATCGCGAAAAGCGATATCAGATTTCTCCTACAGGACGCCTGTCCTAGAGCAGCTTGTGCTCCAGGGCGTAGCGCACCAGCTCGGCGGTGCCGCCCAGGCCGAGCTTTTCCAGGATGCGCGTCTTGTGCGTGCTCACGGTCTTGACCGACAGGTGCAGGCGCTGCGCGATCTCGGTCGGGCCCGCGCCCCCGGCGAGCTGCTTGAAGACCTCGAACTCGCGGTCCGAGAGCCTCAGGTGCGGGGGGCCGTCGCCGCTCGCCGCCGCGACCAGCCCGGCGGCCGCGGCTTCCGAGATGTGCACGCCGCCGCCGGCCACCTTGCGGATCGCGCCCACCAGCTGCTGCGCGGCGCTGTCCTTGGTGAGGTAGCCCGAGGCGCCCGCCTTCAGCGCGCGCGCCGCGTACTGCTGCTCGCCGTGCATCGACAGCACGAGCAGCTTCAGTTTCGGCTTTTCCAGCCTGAGGCGCTTGAGCAGGTCGATGCCCGCCAGCCCCGGCATGGACATGTCGAGGAGCGCCACGTCGTAGTCGTGGGCGCGCACCAGCGCCAGCGCCTCGTCGCCGTTCGCCGCCTCGGCGGCGACCTCGACGTCGGCGAGCCCCGTAAGGATGCGGCGCAGGCCGTCGCGCACGATCTGGTGGTCGTCGGCGATCAGCACGCGGATCACGCGCTGCCTCCGCGCGCGGGCCCGAGCGGCACGCGCAGGCGCAGGCGCGTGCCGCCGCGCGGCGCCGCGCCGATCTCGAGCGAGCCGCCGTAGTAGGCGATGCGCTCGCGCATGCCCTTCAGGCCGAGCGAGCGCGCCTTGGCCAGGTCCGCGGCCGCGATGCCGCGCCCGTCGTCCTCGATCTCCACCTGCAGCTCGCCGTTCTCGCGCGCCAGCAGCACCCAGGCGCTCTTCGCGCCCGAGTGCCGCGCGATGTTGGTGAGCGACTCCTGGATGGCGCGGTACACGGCGGTGGCGGCGCCCTTGGCGAGCGCGTCCAGCGCGCCTTCCTCGGGCAAGCGCATCTCGAGGCGAATGCCCGAGTGCCGGGCGAACTCGTCCGCCAGCCACTGCGCGGCGTCTGCCAGGCCCAGGTCGTCGAGCATGAGCGGCCGCAGGTCGGCGGCGATGCGCCGGCTCGAACCGACCGTGCGGTCGAGCAGCGCGCCCATGCCCTCGGCGCGCGCCGCGAGCTCCGCG
>DATFEJ010000353.1:0-2476 GCA_035251235.1 Burkholderiales bacterium | reverse complement strand
CTGCTCGCCGAGCGCTGGTACTTCTTCGCCGAGGCGAAGCACCCGCAGAACCTGTACTACCAGGCGATCGCCTGAGTCGCTGCGCGCGCTAGGATAGGCGCCATGAGCGCCGAGCTGGATGTCCTGCAGGATGCGATCGGTCGATTGGAGGGCGCTGGAATCGCTTACATGCTGACCGGCTCCGTCGCGCTGAGCTACTACGCCGAGCCCCGCATGACGCGCGACGTGGACCTGGTGGTCGAGCTCGGCAAGCGGGACCCGAAAGCCGTGGCTGCCCTCTTTGCGCCGGACTACTACGTTTCCGAAGAGGACATCGGACGCGCGATCGAGGGGCGCACGATGTTCAACGTCCTCCACCTCGAGAAGCTCGTAAAGCTGGACCTCATCGTACGCAAGGACACCGCCTACCGTCGGCGCGAGTTCGAGTGTCGCAGGCGCGTGCAGATGCCGGGCTTCGAAGCGTGGATTGCGAGCAGCGAGGATCTAGTTCTTTCGGGGCTTGCTTGGCCGACGGAGGCCTCGAACGATACGACGCCAGAGTTCCGCCGTCGGATGCGCCAACGCCTAGAGGACGTCGGGCCCGTCGAGCGTACTCGCATGTGCACCGACATGTTCGAGACGGCCCGTCAGATCGTCGAAGCCTCGTTGCCTGACTGCCTCGACCCGGACGAGCGGCGCTATCAGATCTGCCGCCGCTTCTACGGCGACCTGGCCGACCGCGCGTTCGGTCGGCGCTAGGCTACTCGACCTTCAGGTAGGCGAATCCCTTCGCCTGCAGCTCGGCGATGCGCACCACGCCCGAGCGCACCGGCGCGACGCCCTCGATGATCCTGTCCTTGGGCAGGTTGAGCTGCTCGCGCGTGATCTCGCACAGCTCGAGCTTTACCTTGTGCAGGTTGCGCAGCTGCTGCAGGCGCGTGATCAGGTCCGGGCGCGCCTTGCGGAATGCGTCGTCCTCCTCGAACGGCGTGCCCTTGAGCGGATCGGTGGTGACGAAGCGGATGCCGCCTGCGAGGAACACGATGTGCACCTCGTAGTCCTCGAGGTTGCCCTGGTAGGTGGTCACCATGTTGTTGACGTTCTGGATCATCGCGCTCAGCCGGCGCGCATCGGCGAAGTCCACGTGCCAGACGACCTTGGCGACCTGCGCCGCGGCGCCAGTACTGAAGAGCAGCGCCGAGAGCGCAAGTGTTCTGAGCAGATGGGCCGCCTTCATGGCAGGTGCCTCCGGATGAACTCCGCCGAGCGCTGCAGCGCATCTTTGGCCGCGAGGTCGTCGGCGAAGGTGCGCACCTCGCGCGGGCGGAAGTCGAACGCCCGGCCGACGCCGGGATAGACGACGACGCGCGCGTCGCGCTTCTTCTGTTGCAGCGACTCGATGCCGGCGAGGATCGGGCGCGCGCGCTGGTACTGCTCGTGCTCGCCGAAGAAGACGAGCACCGGCACCGTGAGCGCGTCCACCTCGGGCGCGTAGCGGTAGACCTGCTCCGGCTCGGGCGCCTCGGGATGCTGCCAGTGCGGGTAGTAGGAGAGATAGCACGCGGTCTTCGCCTGGCGGCCCTTGCTCACCAGCGCCTTCAGCGAGTAGTAGCCGCCGCGCGTGTGCGACACGACGCAGGTCTTCGCCTGCCCGCGCGCCTCGGGCAGCGCGAGCGCGAAATCGATCGCGCGCGCCGCGTCTTCCTCCAGCGCCTCGTCGTGCCGGATGGGGTAGGGGGCGATGAAGCGCCCGGCGTACAGGTCCGGAACGACGACCGTTACGCCGCGCGCGGCGAGGCGCAGCGGCACGAGGCGCGTGACGGGATCGATCCCGCGCCGCCCGTGCAGGAAGACCACCACCGGGAAGCGCCCCGCGCCCCTGGGCGCGAAGATCTCTACCGGGACTTCCACGTCGCCGCTGCGGTAGCCGGCCGTGCGCGTCGCCACCTCGTGGTTCGCAGCGCCCGGAATCTTCCCCTGCTCCCACCAGGCGTCGTCCCACCACCACTTGGCGACGTCCTGCGGATACCGGGTCGTCGTCCACGGCGCCTGCGCGGCGACGGAAAGGGAGACAATGGCGAGCAGCGCTGCAGCGACGGACTTAATGGAGAGCGACATGGCCGATCCGCATCCCATCGTATCGTATTCGAAAGTCGCGCAGTTCGACGACGTGCGCGACGACCTCAAGGCGGCGATCGAGGGCCAGGGGCTGGTGGTCGACTACCAGTCCTTCGTCAACCGCATGCTCGAGCGCACCGGCAAGGACGTCGGCTCGGCGCGCAAGCTCTATGCCGACGCGCAGGCGTTCGTGTTCTGCAGCGCCCGTCTTTCGCGCAAGACCATGGAGGCCGATGCGGCGAACGCCGCGCTCTGCCCGTACAGCATCATGGTGTACGCCACCGCGAAGGACCCGGGCACGGTGCACGTCGCCTACCGCCGCCCGTGGCGGCCCGACGGCTCGGCGGCCTCCAAGGCGGCGCTGAAGGAGGTCGAGCGC
>DATFEJ010000281.1:0-4474 GCA_035251235.1 Burkholderiales bacterium | reverse complement strand
CGCAGGGCGACCCGATCTTTTCCAAGCCTTATGAGCCGAGCGCGGCACCCGCCGCGGCTGCGCCGAAACCCGAAGAATCCCCCCAGCCGTCCAAGCGTCGCCAGCCGCAGGTCGCTGCGCTGCTCGGCGGGCTAAAGCGCGCCTAAACGCATCGGGCGCCGTCCACCTCGATACAGCTCCCCGAGATCATCGCCGCCTCGTCCGAGGCGAGGTACAGGCAGGCGTTGGCGACGTCGAGCGGCGTCGAGAAGCGTCCCAGCGGGATCGTGGCGAGGAACGCCTTCTTCGCCTCCTCGGTCAGCGCTCCGCCGGCAAAATCCGCCGACAGCGCCGTCTCCGGGCTGAACACCGGGTTGACGCAGTTCACGCGCACCTTGTCCGGGCCGAATTCCGCGGCCATGGACTTCGACATGAGGATGACGGCGCCTTTCGAGCTGTTGTAGACGGTGAGCCCGGGACGCGGGCGCAGGCCCGCGGTGGAGGCGATGTTGACGAAGCAGCCGCCGCCTTGCTTCCTCATCACCGGCAGGGAGTGCAGCGCCGACAGGTAGATGCTTTTCACGTTGATCGCGTACACCTTGTCGAACTCGGCCTCGGTGACCTCCACGTAGGGCTTGCGCCGATGGGTCCAGCCGGCGTTGTTGACCACGACGTCCAGGCGGCCGAACTTGCCGGTCGCCGCGGCGACCAGCTTCGCCCAGTCCGCTCCCTTGGCGACGTCGGCCAGCACGAACTCGCCGCCCACCTCCTTGGCGACGCGCGCGCCGCCCTCGGCATTGATGTCATTCACCACGACCTTGGCGCCTTCCTCGGCGAAGCGCCGCGCGATGCCGGCGCCAAAGCCCGAGCCGGCCCCGGTGACGACGGCCACCTTGTTCCTGAGCCTCATGGTTCCTCCTTGTGCGGAAATCATACTTTGAACGGCGTGTGCTCATTCAATTCGTTCACGTACTGGGCGATGCCTTGCGCCTCGCGCGCCAGGTAGTCTTCGACGGCCTGCGCGAAGCGCGGGTGCGCCAGCCAGTGCGCCGAGAGCGTCTCCACCGGCAGGAGCCCCCGGAACAGCTTGTGCTCGCCCTGCGCGCCGCCCTCGAAGCGCGCGAGGCCGTGCGCGATGGCGAACTCGATCGCCTGGTAGTAGCAGGCCTCGAAGTGCAGCAGGGGCACGTGCTCCAGCGCCCCCCAGTAGCGGCCGTAGAGCGTGTCGTCGCCGATGACGTCGAGCGCCGCCGCGATCGGCGCGCCGCCGCGCTCCGCAAGCACCAGCAGGAAGCTCTCCGGCATGCTGCGTCCCACGCGCAGGAAGAACTCCTGGCTGAGATAAGGCCGCGAGCCGTGCTCGGCGTAGGTGCGCGCGTAGCAGCGGTGGAAAAACTGCCAGTCGCGCTCTTCGATCTCGGCGCCGCGCAGCCACCGCAGCCGCACGCCTGCCTCGCGCACGCGCCGGCGCTCCTGGCGGATGTTCTTGCGCCGCTGGTGCGACAGGCGCGCCAGGAACGCCTCGAAGTCGGCGTAGCCGGCGTTCTGCCAGTGGAATTGCACCGTCCGGCGCAGCATCATGCCCTGCGCCGCGAGCGCTTGCGCCTCCGCGTCCGGCGCGAACAGCACGTGCAGCGAGGAGAACCCGCGCGCCGCGGCGAGCGCCGCCCGGGCGAGCGTGGCGCGTGCGCCGTCGTCCGCGGCGAGCAGGCGCGGGCCGCGCACCGGCGTGAACGGCACGGCCCCCAGCAGCTTCGGGTAATAGGCGAGGCCGTGGCGCTCGTAGGCGTCCGCCCAGGCCCAGTCGAACACGTACTCGCCGCGCGAATGCGTCTTGACGAACAGCGGCAGCGCGCCGGCGAGCCGCCCGCCGCGCTCGAGCAGCAGGAACTGCGGCTGCCAGCCGGTGCGCGCGCTGGCGCAGCCGCTGTCCAGCAGCGCGTCGAGGAACGCGTGCCGCACGAAGGGATTGGCGCCGGCGAGGGCATTCCAATCGGCCGCGGGCACGCCGGCGAGCGACTCGGCGACGCGCAGCGATTCGTTCGTCGCCATGGGCGCATTATAGAATTGCCGCGATGGCCGACCGCATCCTGATCGCCGCGGCGCAGATGAACTGCACCGTCGGCGACCTCCCCGGCAACGCCGCGCGCATCCTCGATTTCGCCGAGCGCGCGCGCGCGGGCGGGGCGCAGCTCGTGCTCACGCCGGAGTTCTCGCTGTGCGGCTATCCGCCGGAGGACCTGGTGCTGCGCGAGAGCTTCCTGCGCGATTGCCGGCGCGAGCTGGAGGGCCTCGCGCTGCGCGCGCAGGGCATCGCGCTGGTGGTGGGCTACCCCGAGCTCGCGGCCGACGGCAGGCGCTACAACGCCGCGGCGCTGCTGCGCGACGGGCGCATCGCCGCGGTGGCGAGGAAGCGCGAGCTGCCGAACTACGACGTGTTCGACGAGAAGCGCTACTTCGCCGCGGGCGAGGAGCCCTGCGTCTTCGAGCTGGGGGGCGTGCGCTTCGGCCTCGCCATCTGCGAGGACGTGTGGTTCGGGCGCGTGCCAGCGGCGCTCCGGGCGGCGGGCGCGCAGGTGGTGCTCGCCATCAACGCCTCGCCGTACCACAGGAGAAAGCAAGCCACGCGGCACGGCATCTTCCGCGACTGGATCCGCGACACGGCGATTCCGATGGTGTCGGTGAACCTGGTCGGCGGGCAGGACGAGCTGGTGTTCGACGGCGCCTCCTGCGTGCTCGATGCGCGCGGCGCGCTGGTGCGCCAGGCGCCTTTCTTCGAGGAGGCGCTGGAGCTGTTCGCCTTCGACGGCGCGACGCCGGTCGCGGGCGCGGTGGCGGCCGAGCTGCCGCTCGAGGCCGAGATCTATCGCGCGCTGTGCCTGGGCACGCGCGACTATCTCGACAAGAACGGCTTTCCGGGCGCCCTGCTCGGGCTTTCGGGCGGCGTGGACTCGGCGCTGACGCTCGCCATTGCCTGCGACGCGCTCGGGCCCGCGCGCGTGCGCGCGGTCATGATGCCCTCGACCTACACCGCGCGCATGAGCCTGGAGGACGCCGCGGAGATGGCACGGCGCGTGGGCGTGCGCTACGACGTGATCCCGATCGGCCCCGCGTTCGACGCCTTGCGCGCCTCGCTGCGACCCGCGTTCGAGGGGCGGACGGAGGACACCACGGAGGAGAACCTGCAGGCGCGCGTGCGCGGCACGCTGCTCATGGCCTTGTCGAACAAGTTCGGCTCGATCGTGCTGACCACCGGCAACAAGTCGGAAATGGCGGTCGGCTACGCCACGCTGTACGGCGACATGGCGGGCGGCTTCGCCGTGATCAAGGACCTGTACAAGACGCTGGTCTGGCGGCTGGCGCGCTACCGCAACACGCTGTCCGACGTCATCCCGGAGAACATCATCACGCGCGCGCCCTCGGCCGAGCTGCGACCCGGGCAGACCGACCAGGACAGCCTGCCGCCCTACGACGTGCTCGACGGCATCGTCGAGGCCTACCTGGAGCAGAACCGCGCGCCGCGCGAGATCGTCGCGCAGGGCTACGCGCCGGCCGACGTGCGCCGCGTGGTCGAGCTCATCCGCAAGAGCGAGTACAAGCGCCGCCAGGCGCCGCCGGGGGTGCGCATCACGCTGCGCGGCTTCGGCAAGGACTGGCGCTATCCGATCACCTCGCGCTACCGCGACGCGGGCGACCTGTCGCTATAATGGAGGCCGCATCCCGGGAGGACCAGGCATGAAGAAGATCGAAGCCGTCGTGAAGCCGTTCAAGCTGGACGAAGTCCGCGAGGCGCTGTCCGAGGTCGGGGTCACGGGCCTGACCGTGACCGAGGTGAAGGGCTTCGGCCGCCAGAAGGGCCACACGGAGCTTTACCGCGGCGCCGAGTATGTCGTCGACTTCCTGCCCAAGGTGAAGATCGAGGTGGTGGTGCCGGACAAGCAGGTGGAAGCGGCCATCGAGGCCATCGTCAAGTCCGCGCGCACCGGCAAGATCGGCGATGGCAAGATCTTCGTCACCTCCGTCGAGCACGTGGTGCGCATCCGCACCGGCGAGACCAACGAAGCCGCGATCTAGCGGCCCTTCAGCAGCACCAGCAGCGCGCCGCTGCCGCCTTCGGCGGGCGGCGCCTGGCAGAACGCCAGCACCTCGTCGCGCGGCACGAGCCAGGCGCGCAGCTTGCCCTTCAGCACCGGCTCGCGGTTCTTCGATCCCAGGCCCTTGCCGTGCACGATGCGCACGCAGCGCAGGCCGCGGTGCGCGGCGGCGCGCACGAAACGCGCCACCTGCTCGGCGGCCTCGACGCGGTTCATGCCGTGCAGGTCGAGCCCGTCCTGCACCACCCAGTGCCCGCGCCGCAGGCGGCGCAGCGCGAGCCGCGAGACGCCGTCGCGCAGGTAGGTCAGCTCGACGCCGGACTCGAGCGCATCCTCCACGCAGAGCGGGCCGTGCAGGCTCTCGGCGAGCGCGGCGCGCTCGTCGCGCCGCGTCTGTGCGG
>DATFEJ010000273.1:0-12708 GCA_035251235.1 Burkholderiales bacterium | reverse complement strand
GTCAACTTCCTCGGCGGCGACGAAGACCCTGGCCGGGTCCGCGAGGCGTACGGCGGCTCCGTCTACGACCGGCTGGTGGACGTGAAGACCAGGTACGACCCCGACAATGTCTTCCGCCACAACCAGAACATCCGCCCGGGGACCTGACAGCGCACCTCGATCACCCGTGCAGCGACTGGTACTTCGCCAGCAGCTCGTCCTGGCTCTCGCGGAAATCCGGGTTGTCGACGATGCAGTCGTCCACCGGGCATACCTTCCGGCACTGCGGCACGTCGTGCGCCCCGACGCACTCGCTGCACTTCAGCGCGTCGATGACGTAGATCGGGTTGCCCGCGGTGATCGCCTCGTTCGGGCACTCCGGCACGCAGGCATCGCAGGCGGTGCAGTTCTCGTTGATCATCAAAGCCATCGTCAGTCTCCTTTCACGCGGCGACGCGCTGCTGCAGTTCCTTCAGCTTGCCGTGCCGGTAGTCGCCCCACAGCGCCGCGCCGATGGCGCCGGCGAAGATGGAGTCGGGATGGCTCGCGGCCTCCAGCCCGGCGATTTTCTCGTTCACCAGCTCCTCCTGCAAGGCGGCGAGCAGCCCCGCGTCCAGCGCAAGGCCGCCGGTGAGCAGCACCTTGCCCTTGGTGATGCCGGTGACCTTCAGGAGCTTCACCAGCCGCGAGGCCATGGAAAGGTGGATGCCCTTGAGGATGTCCTGCGTGGCGATGCCGCGCGACACCATGTTGATGACGTCGGTCTCGGCGAGCACCGCGCAGATCGAGCTCACCTTCTCCGGGTTCTCCGAAGTCCTGGACAGGGGCCCGATCTCCTCCACCGCGACGCCCAGGTAGCGCGCGATGTTCTCGAGGAACTGGCCCGAGCCCGAGGCGCACTGGCTGGTCATCTTGTAGGACAGCACCTTGCCGCGCTCGTCGATGTAGATCGCGCGCCCGTTCAGGGCGCCGATGTCCACCACCGCGCGCGCCTGCGGGTCGAGGTACACCCCGCCGCGCGCGTGCGTGGTCATGGAGTAGAAGTGCCCGGTGGCGAACTTGACGTTCTCGCCCTCGCCCGTGGTGGCGACGTAGTCGATGTCGTTCGCGGCCAGGCCCGCCTCGGCCAGCACCTCGTCGTAGCCTTGCTTCGCCAGCTCCATGGGATCGCGCCGGCGGATGCGCTCTACGCGCTTCGCCAGCCACGCGCCGTCGCGAAACAGCACCGTCTTCACGCAGCCCGAGCCGATGTCGATGCCGATGGTGGTGGTCATGCGCGCGCCTCCGCGGTCTTGCCTTCCTCCATCACCGCGCGCCAGGCGAAGGTCGCGCCGCCGAGCGCCCCGGTGTAGATGGAGTCGGGATTGATGTTGAGCGTCACCTCGCCGTAGTTGTCCTTGACGAGCGACACGAGCGACTTGACCGCCGCCTCGTTCTTCGCCACGCCGCCGGTGAAGGTGAACTCGTTGCGGATGCCGCCCGAGCGCGCCAGGATCGACATGGCGCGCAGGATGATGGCGCGGTGCAGCCCCGCCATGATGTCCTCGCGCTTCTCGCCCAGCGCCAGGCGATCGCGCAGCTCGGCGCCCGCGAACACCGTGCAGGTCGAGTTGATGCGCACGGTCTTGGTGGCCTTCATGGCGAGCGGCCCCAGCTCGTGCAGCCCCATGTTCATCTCGTCGGCGATGTAGCCGAGGTACCGGCCGCAGCCCGCCGCGCAGCGGTCGTTCATCTGGAACGACTCGACGATGCCGTGCTTGTCGACCTGGATCGCCTTGGTGTCCTGGCCGCCGATGTCGAGCACCGTGGCGGTATTCGGGTACATGACGTGCGCGCCCAGGCCGTGGCACAAGATCTCGGAGCGGATGTGTTCCTTCGAGAACGGCAGCCGCGCGCGCCCGTAGCCGGTGCCCACCACGTAGGTCTCCTCCAGCGCGGTGTCGAGCACGCCCTGGATCGGCGCGCGGACCTTCGTCGAGAGCTTCTGCGTCTCGGGCAGGACCTTGAAGGTGCGATCGAGCGCCGCCAGCAGGTGCCGCGAGGTCGATTCGCCGTACACGCGGTTCTCCACCTCGATGATCGAGCGGTCGAAGGCGTTCAGCAGCTGGTCGTAGCGGATGCCCGCGTCCTTCGCCACCTGCTCGCCGAGCGCCAGGTAGCGGCTGCCCGCGATGTCGCGGAAGAAGTCGCTCTTTCGCTTCGCGCCCGGCGCGAAGAGCTCGGGCGCCTCGTTCTTCAGCAGGCCGAACAGGGTGCGCAGCGCCGCCACGACCTCGGGCACTGATGCGGCATTGCGCTCGCACACCTGCTCGAGGTCGGTCAGCTGCTCGAGGAACTGCTCGAGGCGGAAGTCGCGCTCCAGCTGCCCGAGGAAGCCCTCGAGCGCGCCGTTCAGCGCGCCGCTCGCGCCGAGCGCCTGGCGAAACAGGTGAAAGCGCGCCGCCACCAGCGCCTCCTGCTTGGCGATCGCGGCGGCGGTGTCGTAGTTGGAGCGCGAGTTGGTGATGCCGCGCCCGAGCACGTTGTGCCGCTCGTCGATCACCACCGCCTTGGTGGTGGTGGACCCCAGGTCGATGCCGATGAAGGTTTTCATGTCAGTGCACCGCCGCGGCTCTCTTCTGCTTGATCATCTGGAAGTAGCTCTCCAGCCGGTTCTTGATGTTGGCCGCCGAGAAGTAGCGCGGGTCCACGAGGTCGGACTCGATGAAGGCGGCGGGCTTGCCGGTGCGCTTCTCCACCTCGCGCAGGATGAGCAGCTGCCCCGCCGAGAAGCTGTTGCAGCTCTTGATCGAGTTGATCAGCAGCCCGTCGGCCTGGTACTCGTCGATGTACTTGCAGATCATGTCGATGCGCTGCGGGAAATTGAGGTTCGTGTAGCACCCCAGGCAGTACTCGGCGAGCGACTCGAGCGGCCGCTCGGCATCGTGGCGGAAGCCAAAGTCGTACACGCCGCCCACCTTCGCGTAGGTGCTCGCCACCACCACCGCGCCCTCGTCGTAGAACATCTTCCAGAAGTCGCGGAAGCTGGTCCAGTTGGGCGGGCCTTCCACCACCAGGCGGTACTTCTCCTCGGTGAGCTCGCCTTCCGGCGTCACCGGGCCCTTGCCCTGGCGCATGCGCTCGTCGATCTCGCCGCGCAGCGTCGCGTAGAAGCGCGTGGCGTCGGGGGAGCCGCGGAACGCGGTGAACATCGGCCCGATGTAGTACACGCCGCCGAAGTAGCCGTCGATCGGCGAAGGCCGGTGCTTGGCCGACTGCAGCACGCGCACCAGGTCCTCTTCCGCCTTCGCCGACTCGCGCATGTAGCCGCGCAGGCGGTCGATGTCGAACTTCACCCCGGAGATGCGCTCGAGCGCCGGAATGATCTTTTCCTTCAGCTGGTTGACCACGTAGTCGCGCATCGCCGGGTTGATGCGGCCGTCGCCCTGGTAGGGCACGTGCAGCATCAGCGTCTCGCAGCCGTATTTTTGCCGCACGAGCTCGAACCACTTCATGAACGTGAAGCAGCCGGTGTACGAGAGCAGCAGCACGTCCGGGTGCGGCATCGGCTCGCCGGTCGGCCCGGTCTCGCCCTGCAGCATCATGCCCAGGTCGCTCTTCACGTAGGTGCACACGTCCTCCGAGTGGCCGTCCCTCTCGGCGTCCATGATCATCTTGCCGGATTTCTTCCTCATGCCGTTCTGCAGCGCGTCGGTCTCGGGCAGCCGGCGCACGAAGTCGAAGCACATGAGGAGCTCGTTCAGGTTCCCCGGCACGAAGGTGGCCGAGATCTTCTTTCCTTCCTGGTGCGCGCGCGCGAGCTGGTGGTAGTTCTCGGCGATCATCTCCTTCTGCAGGTTCATGGCGTCGTCCTTGACGACGGCCTTCTTCGCGGCGGCGGTGTTCATGCGGCGCTCCACAGTTTGATCGAGTCGGCGAAGGTGCCCGCCTGCTCGCGGATCGGGGCCATCTGGCCCGTGTTTTCGGCGTACTTGAACGCGGTGTAGGGAATCTTGTGCTTGGCCAGCACCTCCTGCAGCATCGGCCGCTCGAGCAGCGCCGGGTCGCAGAACGAGGGCGCGGCGAACACCACGCCCTCGGCGCCGCGCGTCTTCACCTGGTGCAGCAGGAACTTGCCCTTGTCCTCCTTCTTCTCGTCGTACTTGGACGAGGTCTGCGCCGAGTGGTGCAGGAACGCTTTCGACAGCGCATCCAGCGGATCGCCCGCGGCCGCGACGTCCTCCAGCAGGTAGCTCTGCACGAGCTGGAAGTCGTCGTCCACCACGTAGCAGCCCGCCATCTCGATCGACTTGATCAGGCCGAGCGGCGGCTGCTCGCAGAACGCGCCGGTGAGCACCACGCGCGCGTTGTCGCGCTGGGGGCGCTTCTCCTTCTCGGCCTGCGCCAGATACTGGCGCACGAGCTTCGTGTGCTCCTCGACCGGCAGCACGCAGCCCGCGCGCAGCAGCAGGTACACCTCGGAGGTCGGCGCCTGCCAAGGCTTGCGCGCGCGGTAGGCGTACAGCTCGCGCACCGCGCGGCGGTTGTCGTTGTACACGGCGATCGAGGCGCGAAGCTGATCGTCCGTGATCTCCCGCCCGCCCAGGCGGGCGAGGTCGGCGCGCAGCGTCTGCATCTCGTGCACGTAGAAGCTGCCGCCCGTGGCGTCGTCGTAGGTCTGCGGCAGGTCGAAGTACTTGACGTACTTGTCCTTGAACAGGATCTGCCACATGCCCGACAGGTTGCGGATCACGTCGCAGATCGAGGGAAACAGCATGCCGTCCAGGCAATCCAGGCGCCCGGTGAGGCCGAGCTCGAGCGTCGAGCGCGGGATGCGGCAGATGTAGCTCTGGTAGTAGGCGTCGCCCTGGATGACCTCCAGCTGGTCGCCGCCGCCGAACACGCCCACCGGCAGCATGCCCGCGGCGTGCACGATCTCGCGCGGCACGTAGATCGGCATGTAGCCGATGGCCTTGCGGCCCGGCGCGGCCGCCTTCCAGGCCTTGACCGCGCCGAAGTCGAGGTCCTCGAACAGCTGCTCGCAGCGCGCCACGATCTCTTTCGTGCTCATCGGTGCTCCCATTGCGGCGTGCGCTTCTCGAGGAAGGCGGCAAGGCCCTCCTTCGCGTCGCGCGTCGCCATCAGTTTGTCCAGGTAGAGCGCCTCCACGTCGTCGAGGCGCGAGCGCGCCAGGTCGGCGAAGGGCTCGCGCGCGGCGCGCACCGCGTGCGCGAGCGCCGCGGCGCTCTTGCCGGCGAGGTGCTTCTCGAAATAGGCGACCGCCGCCGCCGCGGGATCCTCGGCCACCTCGTTCGCGAGGCCCCAGGCGAGCGCGCTCGGCGCGTCGATCGAGCGCCCGGAATACAGGAGGTCCTCGGCGCGCGCCTGGCCGATGCGCAAGGGCAGCAGCACAGAAGCCGCGGGCGCGAACACGCCGAGCTTCATCTCCGGCTGCCCGAACTGCGCGTCGGGCGCCGCGAACATGAGGTTGCCGGCGAGCGCGAACTCCAGCCCGCCGCCCAGGCACTGGCCGCGCACCGCCATGAGGATCGGCCTTGGCCACTCGAGCATGGCGCCGATCAGCGCGTGCAGGCTGGCGAGCATCTGCTCGCAGGCGCCCGGCAGGTGCTCCTCGACGCTCGCGCCGAAGGAGAAGTGCGGCCCGTCGTGATCGACGAGCGCCGCCAGCAGCCCGGCGTTGTCGCGATGCGCGGCGAAGGCCTGCGCCAGCGCGCCGATCATGGCCGCGTCGATGATGTTGGCCTTCGGGCGCGCGAGGCGCAGCCGGAGCAGCGCCCCGTCGCGCTCCAGCCACACCTTGAGGGGGCTCTCGCTCACGCGCGCCTGGCCTTCGGTTGAATCGCGTCGTGCAGGCCGCCGACCCAGCCCTCGCCCGCCGCGAGCTTCTGGCGCAGCAGCACGAAGTCCACCTCGCGGTCGTCCTTCGGGCCCTCGTTGAAGGCGGTGAAGCCGGCGCGCGCCTCGCTCATCATGTTGAGCGCGAGCCACGCGCGCGCGTCTTCCTTGTTGCGGTTCCAGGCCTCGAGCTTGGGCTTTCTCAGCTCTTCCAGCGTCTTCGTCGTGCAGTCAGGGAAGGTGAGCAGGATCTTGGCGCACAGCGCTTCGACCGTCTGGTCGAGCATCGACAGGTCGACCGACCCCTTCTTCATCAGTTCCTTGCCCGCCGCGAGCGCCGCGCCGCTCTTCGGCCGGCCGAAGACGAGTCGCCCGAACTCGTCGTACACGCGCTGGGTCTCGACGAGCGGGTTGGCGACGAACTTGCCGTCCACCTTGAGCGCCGGGACGACGTCGGTCAGGACGCCCATGTGGTAGGCCTCGTGCGCCGAGAACGGCTCGCACAGCACGCAGGCCGCCATGGCGCGCTCGGCGCCCGCGATCACCGGCAGGAAGTCGGTCGCGCCGCCGATCGGCGCCGAGCCGTGCTTGGGACCCGCCTGGCCGAAGCGCGCGAGGTCCTGGGCGACCGAGAAGTCGCAGGCCATGCCGATCTCCTGCCCGCCGCCGATCCGCATGCCGTTCACGCGGCAGATCACCGGCTTGTCGCAGGCCATGATCGCCGACACCATGTCGTTAAAGAGGCGCATGTACTGCCGGTATTCCTGCGGGTGCCCGGCGTAGTACTCGGCGTATTCCTTGGTGTTGCCGCCGGTGCAGAAGGCCTTGTCGCCCACGCCGGTGAACACCACGCTGGAGACGTCGCGCGCGTTTGATGCGGCGCGGAAAGCGAGGATCACCGCCTTCACCATCTCGGTGGTGTAGGAGTTGTACTGGCCGGGGTTGTCGAGCCAGATCCAGGCGTTATACAGGCCCGGCACTTCCTTGCCGTCGGGGGTGCGCGCGGGGCGCTTCTCGAGCTTTACCCCGCTGCACGATATCGCCGGCAGGTCGTGGTCCTTGAGGAACTTCGCTTCCGGCATGCCCATGGCAGAGCCCTTTCCCGTTAAATCGGTATCACAGTACCGAATTAAGGGCATGATGACCCCGGAAATCCGGCGCCGATTTGATCTAGTTCAAAGAACGGCCATCCGGATGCGTCCAAATTGGCGCCCATGGACGCCCTCAGCTCGGTTTCGGTGGCCCTCGCCGGCAGCGGCGGGGCCGGGGTCATGACCGCCGGCAATATGTTGCTGGAGGCCGCGGCGCACGCCGGCTACTACGGCCTGATGACCCGCACCAGCGGCCCGCAGATCCGCGGCGGCGAGGCCGCCGCCATGCTGCGCATCGCCACCTTCCCCGGCGACGGCCAGGACGACCGCTTTCACGTGCTGGCGGCGATCGACTGGCAGAACGTGTCCCGCTTCGCCGCCGAGCTGCCGCTCGGGCCGCAGAGCCTGATCCTCGGCGATCCCGCAGCGGGCGAGCCGCCCGAGGTCTTCACGAAGAGCGGCGCGCGCTTCGCGCCGGTGCCGCTGAAGGCCATCGCCGCCGAGATTCCCGGCGCCTGGCCGAACATGGTGGCGCTCGGCGTGCTGGCGGGCCTGATGGGACTGCCCGCCGCGTCGCTGGAAGCCGCCGCGAGGAAAGCCATGAAGAAGGGCCTCGAGCCGGGCATCGCGGCGGCGCAGCGCGGCTACGCGCTCGCAGCGCAGCTCCCCGCGTTTCCCCTCTCCCCGCCGCCCGCGAAGTCGAGCCGCTGGCTGATCACCGGCAACGAGGCGGCGGGCTTTGGTGCATTGCGCGGCGGCGTGCGCTTCGTCGCGGCCTACCCCATCACGCCCGCCACCGAGCTGCTCGAGTACCTTGCGCCCGCGCTCGCCAGGGTGGGCGGCACGCTCGTCCAGGCGGAAGACGAGCTCGCCTCGATCAACATGGCGCTCGGCGCCTCCTACGGCGGCGTGCCCGCGCTCACCGCGACTTCCGGCCCGGGGCTGTCGCTCATGATCGAGTCGCTGGGCCTGGGCGTGGCGGCGGAGGTCCCCGTGGTGGTGGTGGACGTGATGCGCACCGGCCCCTCCACCGGCATCGCCACCAAGAGCGAGCAGGCGGACCTCGGCACCGCGCTCTACGGGCTGCACGGCGACGCGCCGCACGTGGTCGTCGCGCCGAATTCGCTCGAAGACTGCCTCGCCGCCACCGAGTGGGCGGTGGGACTGGCGGAAGCGCTGCAGGTGCCGGCGATCGTGCTCTCCGACCAGTACCTCGGCCAGGCGCGCGGCGTCGTGGATGCGCCCGCGCCGGGCAATGGCGCGATGGCGCGGCTGACGGCGCAGGGCGGCGAAGGCTACAAGCGCTACGCGCTCACGCCCTCCGGCGTTTCGCCCATGGCCATTCCCGGCACGGCCGGCGCCACCTACACGGCGGATGGCCTGGAGCACAACGAGCGCGGCACGCCGTCATCGCAAGCTTCGGACCATGCGGCGCAGATGGACAAGCGCGCGCGCAAGCTCGCGCAGCTCGACCCGGGCGAGGCCTGGGCGACCGTGGAGGGCGAAGGCGACGTCGCGCTTCTCACTTTCGGCTCCTGCACGGGCCCGGCACGCGAGGCGCTGGCGAGGAACGGCAAGGGCGTGAAGCTCGTGTCGCTGCGGCTCCTTTCCCCCACGCAGCCCGAGCGCCTGCAGAAGGCGCTCGCGGGCGTGAAGCGCGTACTGGTGCTGGAGCAGAACCATAGCGGCCAGTTCCTGCGTTACCTGCGCGCCGAGTACGACCTGCCCGGCGAAGTGAAGAGCCTGCGCCGTCCTGGGCCGCTGCCGTTCCGCCCCGCGGAGATCCAGCAGGCGCTGGCGCAATGGGGGAACGCATGAACGCGCCCGGCGCCCCGATGCTCGCGGCCAAGGACTTCAAGTCCGACTACAAGCCCGTGTGGTGCCCGGGCTGCGGCGACTACTCGGTGCTCGCGGCAATCACCAAGGCGCTCGCGAGCCTGGCACTCAGGCCCGAGAACGTGGCGGTGGTCTCGGGCATCGGCTGCTCCTCGCGCATCCCCGCCTACACGACCTGCTACGGCTTTCACGGCGTGCACGGGCGCGCGCTGCCGGTGGCCACGGGCCTCAAGGCCGCGCGTCCCGAGCTCACGGTGCTGGTGGCGAGCGGCGACGGCGACGGCTACTCGATCGGCGGCAACCACTTCCTGCACGCCTGCCGCCGGAACGTCGACCTCACCTACATCGTGATGGACAACCACGTCTACGGCATGACCAAGGGCCAGCCCTCGCCCACCACCGAGCCCGACTGGTCCTCCAAGCTCGCGCCGGGCGGCACCGGCCTGAAGGAGTTCCACCCGCTGGTGATCGCGCTCGCCTCGGGCGCGAACTTCATCGCGCGCGCCTACTCGGGCGACCCGAACGGCTGCGCGGCGCTCATCGCCGAGGCCGTGCGCCATCCCGGCTTCTCGTTCGTCGAGGTGCTCTCGCCGTGCGTCACCTTCCGCCCCGAGCAGCGCGAGTGGAAGACGCAGGTGCACCCCGCGCCGGTGGAGGCCACCGACGACCCGGGGCGCGCGGCGCGGCGCCTGATGACCGACGACGGCTTCAACGTCGGCGTGCTGTACAAGGGCAGCCGGCCGCCGTACCGCGCGGCGCCGGCCGGCGCGCAAGCCGTGGAGGAGCTCGCATGCCAGTTCCGACTCTAGAGGACTTCATGGCGCGCGCCTACGCCATGGAGCTCGAGGCCAACGAGCGCTACGCGCAGTTCGCCGAGCAGCTCGACACGCACAACAACCGCGAGGTGGCGCAGATGTTCCGCAAGCTCGCGGCGGTCGAGGCGCTGCACGCCAAGCGCATCCTCGAGGAGATGGGCTGGCCGGGCATGCCGGCGCTGCCGCCCGCCTACGCCTGGGAGACGCTCGAGGCGCCCGAGACGGCCGCGTTCGACGAGCTGCACTACCTGATGCAGCCCATGCACGCGCTCGAGATCGCGCTCAAGTGCGAGCAGCAGGCGCAGAAGTACTTCGAGGACATCGCCGCGGGCGACGTGCCGGCCAGCGTGAAGACGGCCGCGCTGGAGATGGCCGGCGAGGAGCGCGAGCACGTGCAGCTGATCCGCGACTGGATGAAGCGCGTGCCGCAGCCCAGGCCGAACTGGGACGAGGATCCCGATCCGCCGCGCGTGACCGAATGAGGATCCTGCACCCGCCAGGCTGGGCGCCGCCCATCGGCTACGCCAACGGCATCGAGGCGCGAGGCCGCATCGTCTTCGTCGCCGGCCAGGTGGGCTGGGACGCGCAGCAGAAATTCCAGTCCGAGGAGCTTGCGCCGCAGTTCGAGCAGGCGCTGAAGAACGTGCTCGCGGTGCTGGCGGAGGCCGGCGGCAGGCCCGAGCACATCTGCCGCATGACCGCCTACTGCTGCGACAAGCCCGCCTACTTCGCGGCGCGCTCCGCAATCGGGCGCACCTGGCGCGCGCTCATGGGCAAGCACTTCCCGGCGATGAGCATGATCTTCGTGTCGGACCTGCTCGATTCGCCGGGTAAGATCGAGCTCGAGGCGACCGCCGTGATTCCGGAGGAAAAGCGATGAAAGGACTGAAAGGCAAGACCGCGATCGTCACCGGCGGCGCCGCCGGCATCGGCGCGGCGATCGTCGAGCGCTTCAAGGCGGAGGGCACCAAGGTCGTGGTCTTCGACCTGAAGGGCTCGCCGAGCGTGGACATCACCGACTACGAGGCCGTGAAGAAGGCGGTCGAAGGCGCGGGTCCGGTGGACATCCTCGTCAACAACGCCGGCTGGGACATGTTCAAGCCGTTCCTCAAGACCGATCCGGCGTTCTGGCAGAAGATCATCTCGATCAATCTCGTAGGGCCGATGAACCTGCTGCACACGGTGCTGCCCGGCATGGCCGCGCGCGGCGGCGGCAAGGTGGTGAACATCGCCTCCGACGCGGGGCGCGTAGGCTCCTCGGGCGAGGCGCCCTACTCCGCCTGCAAGGGCGGCATCATCGCCATGACGAAGACCATCGCACGCGAGCTCGCCACGAAAGGCGTGCGCATCAACACCGTCTGCCCCGGGCTCACCGAGACCGGCATGCTCGAATCGTTCATGCAGGGCGCGGGCAACCCGGACAAGCTGCGGGAGGCCTACACGCGCGCGGTGCCGATCGGGCGGCTGGGGAAGCCCGAGGACATCGCGGGCGCGGTGCTCTTTCTCGCCAGCGACGACGCCGACTTCATCACCGGGCAGACGATCAGCGTGTCGGGCGGGCTGACGATGCACGGCTGACCTGTTGCCCGGCGTATACTGCTCGAGCCATGGGCACGCCCGACATTGCCAACCTGAGCAGGGAAGATCGCCTGCGCCTTCTCGAGGAGATATGGGACAGTCTCGCGGATGCGCCCGAGTCCATTCCCATCACGCAAGCGCAGCGCGAGGAGCTCGACCGGCGGCTTGACGAGCTTGACCGGGAGGGGCCAACCGGGATTCCCTGGGACGAAGTCCTGAACAGAATCCGCAGCCGCCGCTCCGGGTAATGCGCACTCTCGTCCGTCCGGCTGCCGCGGCGGACATCGACGAAGCCTTCCTCTGGTACGAAGGCCAGCGCCCGGGACTGGGCGACGAGTTCCTGGCTGCCGCGCAATCCGCGATCGATGCGGTATCCGCGAACCCGTTGAGATTTCCGGTCATTCGCCGCGACACGCGAAGGGCGCTCCTGCGGAGATTTGCGTACGGGCTCTATTAGCGCCTGTATGGGGACGTGGTAGTCGTCGTCGCCTGCATGCACGGCAGGCGCGACCCGAGGCGTTGGCAGTCTCGACGATGAGGATCGAGCGGGCATAGAATTCGTGCCGGAGGCAATGAATCCGTGCCGATCTTCGAGTATTCCTGCAACAAGTGCGGCCACGAGTTCGAGACGCTGGTGCGCGGCTCGAGCTTGCCCGACTGCCCGGGCTGCCACTCGACCGAGCTGGAGAAGAAGCTCTCGGTGTTCGCTACCGCGCAAGCCGCGCCCGAGCCCTCGCCGTGCGGAGCCTGCGGCCACCCCGGCGGCCCGGGGTCCTGCGCGCTCAACTAGCGCGTCGTCCCCTCAGCACCAGTGTGGCAGCGGTCGCGATGAAGAGCGCGATCGCCGCGGCATTGCCCCACGCGCCCGCGCTCGTCGAGACGAACACGCGCGCAAGGAGCGACGCGTGCAGCAGCGCGAGCGGCGCGTACAGCGCCGGGTGATACGGCAGCTTCACGCGCAGCACCGCCGGCAGGATCACCGGCGCGTGCCCGAACACCATGGAGAACACGAACCCCACGAAGATCGCGTGCAGCGCGGCGTCGTAGGCGGTCTCCAGGGCGAGCAGCGACCCGCCGAGCGCGAGCCACGCGTACCCCAGCAGCAGGCACCAGGCGATGTAGCGCGGCAGCGCCTTCTGGCGCACGGTGACGCGCGCGAGGTCGAAGACCAATAGCCATAGCGCGAGCAGCACCAGCACCACGCCGAGGAGCCGCGGCGAGAGCGGCGCTGCGAGCAGCGCCGCCGCCAGCACCATGAACGCGCCGCGCGCGAACGGGCCGCGCTTCAGGTAGCGCGAGAGCTCCAGGCGCTCCCCGCCGATGGTGAGCGCGAAGAAGGAGATCCACCACGGCACGGCCGCAAGCCCGGCGAGCAGCGACAGGTTGCCCGCCAGCCAGGCCACTGCGCCGGCGAGCAGCGTGGCCATCTCCAGCGAAACCTGGCGCGCGAGCACCGCCGTGCTCGCGACCACCAGCACGGCGGCGGCGAGCGCGAGCAGCACGAATCCGGGCGCGGGAAAGCCGAGCACGAGGCACAGGCCGCCCAGGCCGCTCGCGAGCGGCGCGGCGTAGGC
>DATFEJ010000190.1:0-11506 GCA_035251235.1 Burkholderiales bacterium | reverse complement strand
GCGCCGGCGGCGGGCGGCGGCGCCGCCGCGGCGGCCGCGGAAGAGAAGACCGAGTTCACCGTCATGCTGACCGCGGCCGGCGACAACAAGGTCAACGTGATCAAGGCGGTGCGCGAGGTGACGAGCCTCGGCCTCAAGGAGGCGAAGGACCTCGTCGACGGCGCGCCGAAGCCGGTGAAAGAGGGCGTTTCGAAAGCCGATGCGGACGCGGTGCTGAAGAAGCTCCTCGACGCCGGCGCGAAGGCGGAAATCAAGTAAGGAACTTCGGAACCGGGGGTGGGTCTCAGCGACCCTCCCCCGAGTCCGGGGCCAAGGAAAAGGCCCTCGCCAGCGAGGGTTTTTTCCTTGTCCTCCCAAGACTGCGCGGCCAGGAGCCTCCATGACCTATTCGTTGACCGAGCGTAAACGCATCCGCAAGAGCTTTGCCAAGCGCGCCACGGTGCAAAGCGTGCCGTTCCTGATCGCCACGCAGCTCGAGTCGTATGCGGCGTTTCTCCAGGCGGAGACCGCGCCGGAGCGGCGCAAGAACGAGGGCCTGCAGGCGGCGTTCACCTCGATCTTCCCGATCTCGTCCCACTCGGGCAACGCGCGCCTGGAATTCGTCAGCTTCCAGCTCGGCGAGCCGCCGTTCGACGTGAAGGAGTGCCAGCAGCGCGGCCTCACCTACGCCAGCCCGCTGCGCGCCAAGGTGCGCCTCGTGATCCTCGACAAGGAGGCGCCGCGCCCGACCACCAAGGAGGTGAAGGAGCAGGAGGTGTACATGGGCGAGATCCCGCTCATGACCACCACGGGCTCGTTCATCATCAACGGCACCGAGCGCGTCATCGTCTCGCAGCTGCACCGCTCGCCGGGCGTGTTCTTCGAGCACGACCGCGGCAAGACCCACAGCTCGGGCAAGCTGCTGTTCTCGGCGCGCGTGATTCCCTACCGCGGCTCGTGGCTGGACTTCGAGTTCGATCCGAAGGACGTGGTGTTCTTCCGGGTCGATCGTCGCCGCAAGATGCCGATGACGATCCTGCTCAAGGCGCTCGGCTTCACGCCGGAGATGATCCTCAAGGAGTTCTTCGACTTCGACGGCTTTCACCTCGAGGCCGATCACGTGCTGTTCGAGGTCGTGCCGGAGCGGCTGCGCGGCGAGGTGGCGCGCTTCGAGATCAACGACAAGTCCGGCAAGACCATCGTCGCCAAGGACAAGCGCATCACTGTGAAGCACATCCGCGACATGGAAGCCGCGGGCATCAAGAAGATCGTGGCGCCCGACGACTTCCTGCTCGGCCGCACGCTGGCGCACAACGTCATCAGCACGGACACCGGGGAAATCCTCGCCAGCGCGAACGAGGAGATCACCGAAACGCTGCTCGCCAAGCTGCGCGAGGCCAAGGTGGCGAAGATCCAGACGCTGTTCACCAACGACCTCGACCAGGGGCCGTACGTCTCGCAGACGCTGCGCTCGGACGAGACCGCGGACATGAACGCCGCGCGCATCGCCATCTACCGCATGATGCGTCCCGGGGAGCCGCCGACGGAAGACGCGGTCGAGACGCTGTTCAACGGCCTGTTCTTCGCCGAGGAGCGCTACGACCTCTCCGCGGTCGGCCGCATGAAATTCAACCGCCGGGTGGGCGTGCCTTGCGAGACCAGCTGGCAGATCCGGCTGAAGAGCGTGGCGCTGTCCAAGGAGGCGGAGGAGGAGGTGCGCGGCTACTTCAGGCACGCGCCCGAGCTGTCGCTCGGCAAGGTGGCCGTCGAGGCTGTGACGAGCGAGAGCGAGGCGCAGCAGGTCATCGACAAGATGTACCAGGACCTGAAGGGCAAGGGGGTCGATCGGCAGAAGCTGGAAGCGAAGCTCGAGCCGCGCTACACGCTCAGCCCGCGGGACATCGTCGAGGTCATCCGCATCCTCGTCGAGCTGAGGAACGGCCGTGGCGAGATCGACGACATCGACCACCTCGGCAACCGCCGCGTGCGCTCGGTGGGCGAGCTGGCGGAGAACCAGTTCCGCGCCGGGCTGGTGCGCGTCGAGCGCGCCGTGAAGGAGCGCCTGTCGCAGGCCGAGAGCGACAACCTGATGCCGCACGACCTGATCAACGCCAAGCCCATCTCGGCGGCGATCAAGGAGTTCTTCGGCTCGAGCCAGCTGTCGCAGTTCATGGACCAGACCAACCCGCTGTCCGAGATCACGCACAAGCGCCGCGTCTCGGCGCTCGGACCGGGCGGCCTGACGCGCGAGCGCGCGGGCTTCGAGGTGCGCGACGTGCACCCGACGCATTACGGCCGCGTGTGCCCGATCGAGACGCCGGAAGGCCCGAACATCGGCCTGATCAACTCGCTGGCGCTGTACGCGCGCACCAACAAGTACGGCTTCCTCGAGACGCCGTACCGCAAGGTCGTGAACAGCAAGGTGACCAATGAGATCGCCTATCTGTCGGCGATCGAGGAAGGCAACTACGTCATCGCGCAGGCCAACGCCGCGATCGACAAGTCGGGCAAGCTGGTCGACGCGCTGGTGTCGTGCCGCAACAAGAACGAGTTCATGCTGTCCACGCCGGACAAGGTGGAGTACATGGACGTGGCGCCGAGCCAGATCGTGTCGGTGGCGGCCTCGCTCATCCCGTTCCTCGAGCACGACGACGCCAACCGCGCGCTGATGGGCTCCAACATGCAGCGCCAGGCGGTGCCTTGCCTGCGGCCCGAGAAGCCGCTGGTCGGCACCGGCATCGAGCGCACGGCGGCCATCGACTCCGGCACCTGCGTCGTCGCGCTGCGCGGCGGCATCGTCGACTATGTCGACGCCAACCGGGTGGTGGTGCGCGTCAATGACGACGAGACGGTGCCGGGCGACGTCGGCGTGGACATCTACAAGATGACCAAGTACACGCGCTCCAACCAGAACACCAACATCAACCAGCGCCCGATCGTGAAGCAGGGCGAGAGGATCGCCAAGGGCGACGTCATCGCCGACGGCGCGTCGACCGACCTGGGCGAGCTGGCGCTCGGCCAGAACATGCTGGTCGGCTTCATGCCCTGGAACGGCTACAACTTCGAGGATTCGATCCTCATCTCGGAGCGCGTGGTGTCCGACGACCGCTTCACCTCGATCCACATCGAGGAGCTGACGGTCGTGGCGCGCGACACCAAGCTCGGGCCCGAGGAGATCACGCGCGACATCTCGAATCTGTCCGAGGCGCAGCTGTCGCGTCTGGACGAGTCGGGCATCGTCTACATCGGCGCGGAGGTCGAGGCGGGCGACGTGCTGGTGGGCAAGGTCACGCCCAAGGGCGAGACCCAGCTCACGCCCGAGGAGAAGCTGCTGCGCGCGATCTTCGGCGAGAAGGCGTCCGACGTGAAGGATACGTCCCTGCGCGTGCCCTCGGGCATTTCCGGCACGGTGATCGACGTGCAGGTGTTCACGCGCGAAGGCATCGAGCGCGACAAGCGCAGCCAGCAGATCATCGAGGACGAGCTGCGCCGCTACAAGACCGACCTCGCCGACCAGATGCGCATCGTCGAGGCGGACACGTTCGAGCGCCTCGAGCGCCTGCTGACCGGCAAGACCGCCAACGGCGGCCCGAAGAAGCTCGCCAAGGGCACGAAGATCGCCAAGCCGTACCTCGACTCGATCGAGCGCTTCGACTGGTTCGACATCCGTCTGGCGAACGAGGAGGCGGCGGCCCAGCTGGAAGGCCTGCGCGAGTCGCTGGGCCAGAAGCGGCGCGAGTTCGACGCGATGTTCGAGGCAAAGAGGAAGAAGCTCACGCAGGGCGACGAGCTGCCGCCGGGCGTGCTGAAGATGGTCAAGGTGTACGTGGCGGTGAAGCGCCGCCTGCAGCCCGGCGACAAGATGGCGGGGCGCCACGGCAACAAGGGCGTGATCTCCAAGATCGTGCCCGTGGAGGACATGCCGCACATGGCGGACGGCACTACGCTCGACATCGTGCTCAACCCCCTGGGCGTGCCGTCGCGCATGAACGTCGGCCAGATCCTGGAGACGCATCTGGGCTGGGCGGCCAAGGGCCTCGGCCTGCGGCTGGGCGAGCTGATCAAGGCGCAGGCCAAGATCGCCGACCTGCGCAAGACGGTGGACCGCATCTACAACGCGAGCGGCAAGGACGAGGACCTGAGCGCGCTGACGGACGAGGAGGTGATGCAGCTGGCGCGCAATCTGCAGGACGGCGTGCCGTTCGCCACCCCGGTGTTCGACGGCGCGGCGGAAGCCGAGATCAACGCCATGCTGGAGGTCGCCGGCATGCCGGTCTCCGGCCAGGTGACGCTGATCGACGGCCGCACCGGCGAGGCCTTCGACCGGCCGGTCACCGTTGGCTACATGCACGTGCTGAAGCTGCACCACCTGGTGGACGACAAGATGCATGCGCGCTCCACCGGGCCGTACAGCCTGGTCACGCAGCAGCCCCTCGGCGGCAAGGCGCAGTTCGGCGGCCAGCGCTTCGGCGAGATGGAAGTGTGGGCGCTGGAAGCCTACGGCGCGGCGTACACCCTGCAGGAGATGCTCACGGTCAAGTCCGACGACATCACCGGCCGCACCAAGGTGTACGAGAACATCGTCAAGGGCGACCACAAGATCGACGCGGGCATGCCCGAGTCGTTCAACGTGCTGGTCAAGGAAATCCGATCGCTCGGCATCGATATCGACCTGGAGAAGTACTGATGAAAGCGCTACTGGAGCTCTTCAAGCAGGTCCAGCAGGACGAGGACTTCGAGGCCATCAAGATCGGGCTTGCCTCGCCCGAGAAGATCCGCTCGTGGTCCTACGGCGAGGTGAAAAAGCCCGAGACCATCAACTACCGCACCTTCAAGCCGGAGCGCGACGGCCTGTTCTGCGCCAAGATCTTCGGGCCGATCAAGGACTACGAGTGCTTGTGCGGCAAGTACAAGCGCCTGAAGCACCGTGGCGTGATCTGCGAGAAGTGCGGCGTCGAAGTGACGCTGGCCAAGGTGCGCCGCGAGCGCATGGGCCACATCGAGCTCGCCAGCCCCGTCGCGCACATCTGGTTCCTGAAGAGCCTGCCCTCGCGCCTGGGCCTCGTGCTCGACATGACGCTGCGCGACATCGAGCGCGTGCTGTATTTCGAGGCCTACGTCGTCACCGACCCGGGCCTCACGCCGCTCAAGCGCTGCCAGCTGCTCACGGAAGACGACTATCTCGCCAAGGTCGAGGAGTTCGGCGACGACTTTTCGGCCGCGATGGGTGCCGAGGGCGTGCGTGCGCTGCTCAAGGCGATCGACCTCAACCGCGAGATCGACCAGCTGCGCAAGGACCTGGAGGCGACCTCGTCGGATGCGAAGATCAAGAAGCTCGCCAAGCGCCTGAAGGTGCTCGAGGGCTTCAAGGCCTCCAACATCAAGCCCGACTGGATGATCATGGAGGTGCTGCCCGTGCTGCCGCCCGAGCTGCGGCCACTGGTGCCGCTGGACGGCGGCCGCTTCGCCACCTCGGACCTGAACGACCTGTATCGCCGGGTGATCAACCGCAACAACCGCCTCAAGCGCCTGCTGGAGCTCAAGGCGCCCGAGATCATCGTGCGCAACGAGAAGCGCATGCTGCAGGAGGCAGTGGACTCGCTGCTGGACAACGGCCGCCGCGGCAAGGCGATGACCGGGGCCAACAAGCGCCCGCTCAAGTCGCTCGCCGACATGATCAAGGGCAAGGGCGGGCGTTTCCGCCAGAACCTGCTCGGCAAGCGCGTCGACTACTCCGGCCGCTCGGTGATCGTGGTCGGCCCGCAGCTGAAGCTGCACCAGTGCGGCCTGCCGAAGAAGATGGCGCTCGAGCTGTTCAAGCCGTTCATCTTCAACAAGCTGGAGCTGCTCGGCCTCGCTACGACCATCAAGGCGGCCAAGCGCCTGGTGGAGCAGGAAGTGCCCGAGGTCTGGGACATCCTGGAAGAGGTGATCCGCGAGCACCCGGTGATGCTCAACCGCGCCCCGACCCTGCACCGCCTCGGCATCCAGGCTTTCGAGCCGGTGCTGATCGAGGGCAAGGCCATCCAGCTGCACCCGCTGGTGTGCGCGGCGTTCAACGCCGACTTCGACGGCGACCAGATGGCGGTGCACGTGCCGCTGTCGCTGGAGGCGCAGATGGAGGCGCGCACGCTCATGCTCGCCTCGAACAACGTGCTTTCGCCCGCCAACGGCGAGCCGATCATCGTGCCTTCGCAGGACATCGTCCTCGGCCTGTATTACGCCACGCGCGAGAGGATCGGCGCCAAGGGCGAGGGCATGAGCTTCGCCGACCTGGCGGAAGTCTCGCGTGCCTACGAATCGCGGCAAGCGGACCTGCACGCCAAGGCGTGGGTGCGCATCCGGGAGCAGGACCTGACGCCGCAGGGCGAGAAGGTCGAGCGCATCAAGCGCTACGAGACCACCGTGGGCCGCGCGCTGCTCTCGGAGATCCTGCCGGCGGGACTGTCGTTCGACCTGCTCAACAAGCCGCTGAAGAAGAAGGAGATCTCGCGCCTCATCAATGCGGGCTTTCGCCGCTGCGGGCTGCGCGAGACGGTGATCTTCGCCGACAAGCTGATGCAGGCCGGCTTCACCATGGCGACGCGCGGCGGCATTTCGTTCGGCGTGCACGACATGCGCATTCCGACCGCCAAGCAGGACCTGATCGCGGCTTCCGAGGCCGAGGTGAAGGAGATCGAGGCGCAGTACACCTCGGGCCTGGTCACCATCGGCGAGCGCTACAACAAGGTGGTGGACATCTGGTCGCGCTGCGGCGAGCAGGTCGGCAAGGTGATGATGGAGCAGCTCGGCACCGAGGAGACCACCGACCGCCACGGCAAGAAGGTGCGGCAGGAGGCCTTCAACTCGATCTACATGATGGCCGACTCGGGCGCGCGCGGCTCCGCCGCGCAAATTAGACAGCTGGCCGGCATGCGCGGCCTGATGGCCAAGCCCGACGGCTCGATCATCGAGACGCCGATCACGGCCAACTTCCGCGAGGGCTTGAACGTCCTGCAGTACTTCATCTCCACGCACGGCGCGCGCAAGGGCCTGGCCGACACGGCGCTAAAGACTGCCAACTCGGGCTACCTCACGCGGCGCCTGGTGGACGTCACCCAGGACCTGGTGGTGACCGAGGACGACTGCGGCACGCAGAACGGCATCGTCATGCGCGCCCTGGTCGAGGGCGGAGAGGTGGTGGAGGCCCTGCGCGAGCGCATCCTCGGCCGCGTGCTGGCCGTCGACGTGATCAATCCCGAGACCCAGGAAACCCTCTATACCGCGGGATCGCTGGTGGACGAGGAGGCGATCGACACCATCGACAACGTCGGCATCGACGAGGTCAAGGTGCGCACGCCGCTCACCTGCGACACGCGCTGGGGCGTGTGCGCCAAGTGCTACGGGCGCGATCTCGGCCGCGGCTCGATCGTCAACGTCGGCGAGGCGATCGGCGTGATCGCCGCGCAGTCGATCGGCGAGCCGGGCACGCAGCTGACGATGCGCACCTTCCACATCGGCGGCGCCGCCAGCCGTACCGCGGTGCAGAGCCAGGTCGAGGCGAAGTCCGCCGGCACGGTGCGCTTCTCCCCGACCATGCGCTACGTCTCGAACGCCAAGGGCGACAAGGTCGTGATCTCGCGTTCCGGCGAGATCACCATCGTCGACGACAACAACCGCGAGCGCGAGCGCCACAAGGTGCCGTACGGCGCGACGCTGCAGGTGGTGGATGGCGACACCATCCGCGCCGGCAAGATCGTCGCGGCCTGGGACCCGCACCACCGTCCGATCGTCACCGAGTACGCGGGCACCGTGAAGTTCGAGCACGTCGAGGAAGGCGTGACCGTGGCCAAGCAGATCGACGACGTCACCGGCCTGTCGACGCTCGTGGTCATCGACCACAAGCGCCGCGGCAGCGCGACGGCCAAGGGCGTGCGCCCCTCGGTGAAGCTGATCAACGAGGCGGGCGAGGAGGTGCGCATCGCCGGCACCGACCACGCCGTGAACATCAGCTTCCCGGTCGGCGCGGTGATCGCCGTGCGCGACGGCCAGCAGGTGCAGGTCGGCGAGGTGCTGGCGCGCATCCCGCAGGAGACCTCGAAGACCCGCGACATCACCGGCGGCCTGCCGCGCGTGGCCGAGCTGTTCGAGGCGCGCGCGCCCAAGGACAAGGCGATCCTCGCCGAGTACACGGGCACCGTGTCGTTCGGCAAGGACACCAAGGGCAAGCAGCGCCTGGTGATCACCGACCTGGACGGCACGCAGCACGAGGAGCTGATCCCGAAGGACAAGCACGTGCTGGTGCACGACGGCCAGGTGGTGAACAAGGGCGAGATGATCGTCGACGGGCCGGTGGATCCGCACGACCTGCTGCGCCTGCTCGGCGTGGAGGCGCTCGCGCGCTACATCATCGACGAGGTGCAGGACGTGTACCGCCTGCAGGGCGTGAAGATCAACGACAAGCACATCGAGGTGATCGTGCGGCAGATGCTGCGCCGCGTGCAGATCGAGGATCCGGGCGAGACCGGCTTCATCCAGGGCGAGCAGGTGGAGCGCGCCGAAGTGCTCGAGGAGAACGAGAAGGCGGTCAAGGAGGGCAAGAGGCCGGCCGCGTACTCGTACATGCTCCTGGGCATCACCAAGGCATCGCTGTCGACTGACTCGTTCATCTCGGCGGCTTCGTTCCAGGAAACCACCCGGGTGCTGACGGAGGCCGCGATCATGGGCAAGCGCGATGGGCTGCGCGGGCTGAAGGAGAACGTGATCGTCGGGCGCCTCATCCCGGCGGGCACCGGCATGGCTTACCACAAGATCCGCAAGGACCAGGCCGCCGAGCCGCCGGTCCTGGAGATGCCCGCGGCCGAGGAAGTGCCGGGCGCGGCGGAGGTCACTGCGGTCGGCGGCAGCTAGCCGGCCAGCGCGTGCTCGTGGAGCGGGCCGCCTGCGGGCGGCCTGCTTCCTGCTACACGCGGTACAGCGCGCGCGCGTCGCGCCGGAACGCGATCGGCTGGGCGCGCGGATCCGAGAACGATCTGCCCAGGCTGATGCGCCCGCTGTTGGGCAGCACGGACTCGCCGCGCAGCACGCGCATCTCGCCCGGCGTGCCGTCGATGGCGACGTAGGTGCCGTTGGCGCTGCGATCGATCAGCTTGAAGCGGATGGTGTCCACCTCCACCAGGGCGTGCACGCGCGACACGTACTCGTCGGCCACCACGATGCCGTTGCCCGGGTCGCGTCCGAGCAGGATGCGGTGCTGGAAGGCGTTCAAGCGGTGCATGGCGCCGCCGAAGCGCAGCTGCAGCGCGCCCTCGTCCGCCGGCAGCAGTCCGACCGCCGCGGGATTGAGATCGGTCACCTCGGAGCGGTCGGTCTGCCACAGGATCTCGTGCACCAGCGATTCGGCGTCGTCGCCCTTCAGGCGCGCGGTGTAGGCGGCGCGCGCGCAGACGCGCATCGCCGGGGTCAACCGGTCCACCGCGGTCTGCGTGGCGAGGATCTGGTCGGTGCGCGCGATCGCCGCCAGATAGGCCGAGATGTTGACGATCGTGCCGAACATGTCCGCGCCTTCGGTGATCACCGAGCCGTAGCTGACGCCGGAGTGCACGCGCAGCGGCTGATCGGAGACGCGCGCAACGGACATCTGCGCATGCAGCTCGCTCATGGCGAGCACCGCCCGATCCGGGTCGGGGAAGGCGCACATGACGCCGTCGCCGAGGGTCTTCACCAGCCGGCCGGCATGCCGCGGCAGCAGGGCCTCGACCTGGCCGTAGAAGGCGTGCGTGAGGTCGCGTGCCAGGGCGTCGCCCAGCTCGCGGAACAGCCGCGTACTGTCGGCGAGATCGACGAATGCGATCGCCTGGTCGCGCGTTTCTCTCACCGGAGCCTTCCCCTGAAAGGCCGATGGTACTGGCGGGCCACCGTGCGGCAGTGTGAAGGATGTCGCATATAATCCTTCGCCATGGGCAAGATCGAAGCGCCGGGCGTGGCGTCCTCGACCGAGCGCCTGGCGCGCGTCGACCTGGCGGCGGCCTTCCGCCTGGCGGTGCGCATGGACCTGCACGAGGGCGTCTGCAATCACTTCACCCTCATGCTGCCGGGCGGCGATCGCTTCCTGCTCAACGCCCACGGCCTGCATTGGAGCGAGGTCACGGCGTCCAACCTGCTGGCGCTCGATACGCAGGGCAGGGTGCTGGAGGGCGACGGCGAGGCGGAGAAGACCGCGTTCTACATCCATTCCCGCATTCATCTCGCGAACCCGCGGGCGGTTTGCGTGTTGCACACGCACATGCCGTACGCCACGGCCCTCACGCTCACGCTTCCGGGCCGGCTGGAGATGGTCGAGCAGAACGCGCTGCGGTTCGCCGACGACATCGCGTACGACGACAGCTACAACGGCCTGGTGGTGGACGAGGCCGAGGGCGACCGGCTGGCGCGGCTGCTGGGCGGCAAGCGCGTGCTGTTCCTCGCCAACCACGGCGTGATCGTGGTGGGCGCCACGGTCGCGGAGGCGTTCGATGCGCTCTACTACCTCGAGCGCGCCTGCCGGGTCCAGGTGCTGGCCAGGGCCACCGGCCTGCCGCTGCGCCCGGTGCGGCCCGAGGTGGTGCGCGAGACCTACGGCATGATCCTCGCCGATACGCCGAAGTACGCGCGCGCGCACTTCGAGGCGCTCAGGCGCATCCTCGACCGCGAGCAACCCGACTACGCGCGCTAAGGTGGACGTCCGCGACGCCGCGCCGCACGACCTGCCGGCGGTCCAGGCCATCTATCGCCACCATGTGCTCCATGGGCTCGCTTCCTTCGAGGAGGTGCCGCCCGAGCTCGACGAGATGCGCCGGCGCCACGCGGAGGTGACCGGGCGGGACCTGCCCTACCTGGTCGCCGTCGAAGCTGGCGAGCTCCTCGGCTACGGCTATTGCGCGCCGTATCGCGCGCGCTCGGCCTACCGCTATTCGCTCGAGGACTCGGTCTACATCCGGGACGGTTCGCTCGGCCGGGGCATCGGCACGGCCCTGCTCGGCAGGCTGATCGAGCGCTGCGAGGCCCTGGGCTACCGCCAGCTGATCGCCGTGATCGGCGACAGCGGCAACGCGGCCTCGATCGCGCTGCACGCGCGCCTCGGTTTCGTGCGCGCCGGCAACCTGCGCTCGGCGGGATACAAGTTCGGCCGCTGGGTGGATAGCGTGCTGATGCAGCGGCCGCTCGGACGGGGCGACATGATCCCGCCGGCTACTTGAGCAGCAGCGCGACGCCGCTCGCGGCAAGCAGAATCGCCACCACGCGCTCGAACCTGGCCTGGTCCAGGCGCGCGTGCCAGCGATCGCCGGCGAGCATGGCGACGACCATCACCGGAGCGAGCAGCAGCAGCAGGGCCAGCGCCCGGCGGTCATAGAAGCCCAGGCTGCCGTAGCCGCCGGCGCGCACGAGGCCCAGGCACAGCAGCACCGAGGAAATGCTGGCGCGGAAGCGCCGCTTGTCCAGCGCGAGCGCCTTGAGGTAGATGACGTAGAACGGCCCCGCCATGCCTCCGAACAGCGTGGCGACGAGG
>DATFEJ010000300.1:0-19591 GCA_035251235.1 Burkholderiales bacterium | reverse complement strand
CGGGGCGGCCACCGATGCGGGCCTTGCCGCCGCCGGCGCGGCGCCGGATTCCTCCAGCACGAGGATGGGCGTGCCCTGCGACACCTTGTCGCCCACCTTGACGCGCATTTCCCTCACCACGCCGGGACCCGGCGCGGGGATCTCCATGGTCGCCTTGTCCGACTCGACGGTGATCAGCGATTGCTCGGCGGCGACCGTGTCGCCGGGCTTCACCAGCACCTCGATCACCGCCACGTCCTTGAAGTCCCCGATGTCGGGAACGCTGATCTCTCTCATACGGTGGTCGGGTCGGGCTTGTCGGGATCGATGCCGTACTTCTTCATCGCCTCGGCCACGCTCTTCGCCTTGCCCTCGCCCTGCTCGGCGAGCGCCTTGAGCGCGGCGAGCACGACGAAATACCGGTTCACCTCGAAGAAGTGGCGCAGCTTCTGGCGCGAATCCGACCTGCCGAAGCCGTCGGTGCCGAGCACGCGGTAGACGCGCTCGCGCGGCACGAACGGACGGATCTGGTCGGCAAAGGCCTTGAGGTAATCGCTCGCGGCCACCACCGGCCCCGGCGCACGCGCGGCCAGCGCCTGCGTCACGTAAGGCGTGCGCGGCTTGCCCTCGGGATGCAACAGGTTCCAGCGCTCCGCGGCCAGGCCGTCGCGCCTGAGCTCGGTGAAGCTCGTCGCGCTCCACACGTCCGCGGCCACGCCCCAATCCTTCTCCAGCAGCTCGGCCGCCGCCTCGACTTCGCGCAGGATCGTGCCCGAGCCCATGAGCTGCACGCGCGCCTTCGCCTTCGACTTCGACTCGCGCAGCAGGTACATGCCCTTGAGGATGCCCTGAACGATGGACGACGGGGCCCCTTCCCCGTCGTGGGCGCCCGCCGGCATCGCCGGGTGCTCGTAGTTCTCGTTCATCAGGGTGATGTAGTAGAAGACGTCCTCCTGCTCCGCCACCATGCGGCGCAGCCCGTCGTGAATGATGACCGCCACTTCGTATCCGTAGGTCGGGTCGTAGCACACGCAATTCGGGATCACGGAAAACAGCACGTGCGAGTGGCCGTCCTGGTGCTGCAATCCCTCGCCGTTCAGCGTGGTGCGTCCCGCGGTGCCGCCCAGCAGAAAGCCGCGCGCGCGCTGGTCCCCGGCCGCCCAGGCCAGGTCGCCGAAGCGCTGGAAGCCGAACATCGAATAGTAGATGTAGAACGGCACCGTCACCTGGTTGGAATGACTGTACGAGGTGGCCGCCGCGATCCACGAGGAGAACGCGCCCGCTTCGTTGATGCCCTCCTCGAGGATCTGCCCCTGCTTGTCCTCGCGGTAATACATCACCTGGTCGCGATCCACCGGCTCGTACTTCTGTCCCTCGGGCGCGAAGATGCCGAGCTGGCGGAACATGCCCTCCATGCCGAAGGTGCGCGCTTCGTCGGGCACGATCGGCACGATGCGCTTGCCGATCTCCTTGTCGCGCACGAGCGCCGTGAGCACGCGCACGAACGCCATGGTGGTGGAGATCTCGCGTCCTTCGCCCGAGCCCTTGAGCACCGCGTCGAACGCCGAGAGCGGCGGCACCGCCGGCACCGAGTCCGCCCGGCGCCGGCGCTGCGGCAGGTAGCCGCCCAGGCTCTTGCGGCGCTCGTGCAGGTAGCGCATCTCCGGGGAGTCGGGCGGCGGCACGTAGAACGGCAGCTCCGCGAGCTTGTCGTCGGGGATCGGCACGTTGAAGCGGTCGCGCATCTCCTTGATGGTCGAGGTGTCGACCTTCTTCAGCTGGTGCGTCGGGTTCTTCGCCTGCCCCTGCTTGCCCAGCCCGTAGCCCTTGATGGTCTTGGCGAGGATCACCGTGGGCTGCCCCTTGTGCTTCACCGCCGCGGCGTAGGCGGCATAGATCTTGTGCGGGTCGTGCCCGCCGCGGTTCAGGCGCCAGACGTCCTCGTCGGTCATGCGCGAGACGAGCTCGAGCGCCTTCGGATCCTTGCCGAAGAAGTGCTTGCGCACGAAGGCGCCGTCGTTCGCCTTGTAGTTCTGGTACTCGCCGTCGACGGTCTCCTCCATGACGCGCAGCAGCGCGCCGTCCTTGTCGCGCGCGAACAGCGGGTCCCAGTACGAGCCCCAGATCACCTTGATTACGTTCCAGCCCGCGCCGCGGAAGTCGCCCTCCAGCTCCTGGATGATCTTGCCGTTGCCGCGCACCGGGCCGTCCAGGCGCTGCAGGTTGCAGTTGACGATGAAGACCAGGTTGTCGAGCTTCTCGCGCGAGGCAAGTCCGATGGCGCCGAGCGACTCGGGCTCGTCCATTTCGCCGTCGCCGCAGAACACCCACACCTTGCGGTTGGCGGTGTCGGCGAGACCGCGCGCGTGCAGGTACTTCAGGTAGCGGGCCATGTAGATCGCCTGGATCGGCCCGAGGCCCATCGACACGGTGGGGAACTGCCAGTAGTCCGGCATCAGCCACGGATGCGGATAGGACGAGACGCCCTTGCCGTCCACCTCGCGGCGGAAATTGAGCAGCTGCTCCTCGGAAAGCCGGCCCTCCAGCAAGCCGCGCGCGTAGATGCCGGGCGAGGAATGGCCCTGCCAGTAGATCAGGTCGCCGCCGTGGCCCTCGTGCGGCGCGTGCCAGAAATGGTTCTGGCCGATGCCGAACAGCGTCCCCACCGAGGCGAAGCTCGCAATATGCCCGCCGAGCTCGTCGTCGGACTTGTTCGCCTTCGCCACCATCACCATCGCGTTCCAGCGGCAGTAGGAGCGGATGCGCTCCTCGAGCGCATGGTCGCCCGGCGAGCGCTCCTCCAGGTGCGGCGGAATCGTGTTGACGTAGGGCGTGTACGGCGAGAACGGGATGTAGGCGCCGGTGGTGCGCGCCTTCTCCACCAGGCGCTCGAGCAGGAAATGCGCGCGCTCGGGGCCTTCGCGCTCGAGCACCGTCTCCAGCGCGTCGAGCCACTCCTGGGTCTCGAGCGCGTCGCTGTCGTTCGCGGCGGGTTGTCGGGGAACGGCGGACATCGTTGCCTCCAGCTCGTGGCTTTCGGTTTGCGGCTTTGGGTCATCGTATTATGCAACACATGGCTGCCCGGTTGATCGACGGCAAGGCGCTCGCCGCGCAGGTGCGCGCCGAGGTGAAGCCCGCCGTCGCGGCGCTCGCGGCGCGCGGCGCGCGCCCGGGGCTCGCGGCCATCGTCGCCGGAGAGGATCCGGCCTCGCGCGTCTACGTGCGCAACAAGGTGCGCGCCTGCGAGGAAGTCGGCGTGCGCTCCGAGCTGCACGAGTTCGCCGCGGACGTCTCCGAGGCGCAGCTGCTCGAGTGCATCGCCGGCTTGAATCGCGACCCGGCGGTGCACGGCATCCTCGTGCAGCTGCCCCTGCCCGCGCACCTCGATGACGAGCGCCTGCTCGCCGCGGTGTCGCCGCTGAAGGACGTGGATGGCTTCCATGCCGAGAATCTCGGGCTGCTGGCGCGCGGCACGCCGCGCTTCGTCGCCTGCACGCCGGCAGGGGTATTGCGCCTGCTGGATCACGCCGGCGTACCGCTCGCCGGGCGCCACGCGGTGGTGATCGGGCGCTCGGCGATCGTCGGCAAGCCCATGGCGCTGCTCCTCTTGCAAAGGGACGCCACCGTCACCATCTGCCATTCGAAGACCACCCGTCTGGCCGAGCTGGCGCGCCAGGCCGACGTGCTGGTCGCCGCGGCCGGCCGGCCGCGCATGGTGGGCGCCGACATGGTCAAGCCTGGCGCCTGCGTCATCGACGTAGGCACCAGTCGCACGACGGACGGCAAGCTCTCCGGCGACGTGGATTTCGCGGCGGTGAGCGAAATTGCCGGCTGGATCACCCCGGTCCCCGGCGGGGTGGGGCCGATGACGGTCGCCATGCTGGTGGTCAACACGCTGCGCGCCACGGAGTTGAGTCTTGCATAACGACAATCCGCTGCTCGATTTCACGGGGCTGCCGCGCTTCGCGGACCTGAAGCCCGCGCACGTTGCGCCCGCCGTCGAGCAGCTGCTCGCCGAGGCGCGCGCGGCAGTCGCGAGCGCCGAGCGCGCGCGCCCCGCATGGGACGAGTTCGTCACGCCGCTCGAGGACGCCAACGAGCGCCTGGGCCGCGCCTGGGGACAGGTCGCCCACCTGCACGCGGTGCTCGACAGCCCGGAGCTGCGCGCCGCCTACAACGAGAACCTGCCGAAGGTCACGCAGTACTGGACCGAGCTCGGGCAGAACCAGGCGCTGTTCGAGAAATACCGCGCGCTGCGCGCCTCGCCGGAGTTCGCCGCGCTCGCCCCCGCGCGCCAGCGCATCGTCGACAATGCCCTGCGCGATTTCCGCCTCGGCGGCGCGGAGCTGCCGGCGGAGAAAAAGCCGCGCTACGCGCACATCCAGGAAGAGCTCGCGCAGCTGGGCGCGAAATTCTCCGAGAACCTGCTCGACGCGACCAACGCCTGGACGCTCGTGATCGAGGACGAAAAGCGCCTCGCCGGCATCCCGGCCGACGTGCTCGAGGCCGCCCGCCAGGAAGACGGGCGCGGGTGGAAATTCACGCTGCACATGCCCTCCTACCTGCCGGTGATGCAGTACGCGCAAGACCGCGCGCTGCGCGAGCAGATGTACCGCGCGAGCGCCACGCGCGCCTCCGAGTTCGGCAAGCCCGAGATCGACAACACGCCGCTGATCGCGCGCATCCTGCCGCTGCGCCACGAGGCGGCGCGCCTGCTCGGCTACGCCAGCTACGCCGACGTGTCGCTGGTGCCGAAGATGGCCGACTCCCCCTCGCAGGTGCTCGGCTTTCTCGAGGACCTCGCCGTGCGCGCGCGGCCGCACGCCGAGCGCGACCTCGAGGAGCTGCGCGAGTTCGCGCGCGAGGCGCTGGGCCTCGCCAGGCTCGAAGCCTGGGACATTCCCTACGCGTCCGAGAAGCTGCGCCAGAAGCGCTACGCGTTCTCCGACCAGGAGGTGAAGCAGTACTTCCCCGAGGATGCGGTGCTCGCGGGCCTGTTCCGGCTCGTCGAGACGCTCTACGGCGTGCGCGTGTCCTCCTCCCATGCCCCTGTCTGGCACGAGGACGTGCGCTTTTTCGACCTGCGCGACGCGCAGGGCGCGCTGGTCGGCCAGTTCTACGTGGACCTGTACGCGCGCGACACCAAGCGCGGCGGCGCCTGGATGGACGACGCGCGCGCGCGGCGCCGGCGCGGCGACGCGATCCAGACGCCGGTGGCCTACCTCAACTGCAACTTCCCGCGCCCGGTCGGCGGCAAGCCCGCCCTGTTCACGCACGACGACGTGATCACGCTCTTCCACGAGTTCGGCCACGGCCTGCACCACCTGCTCACGCGCGTCGAGGAGCTCGGCGTCTCGGGCATCGCCGGCGTCGAGTGGGACGCGGTCGAGCTGCCGAGCCAGTTCATGGAGAACTTCTGCTGGGAGTGGGAGGTGCTGCGCCACATGACGCGGCACGTGGACACGGGCGAAGCGCTGCCGCGCGCGCTGTTCGACAAGATGCTGGCGGCGAAGAACTTCCAGTCCGGCCTCGCCATGCTGCGCCAGATCGAGTTCTCGGTGTTCGACATGCGCCTGCACTGCGACTTCGACCCGGCCTCGCGGCGCAGCGCGCTCGAGCTTCTGCAGGAGGTGCGCGCGCGCATCGCGGTGCTGCAGCCGCCCGAGTACAACCGCTTCCCGAACAGCTTCTCGCACATCTTCGCCGGCGGCTACGCGGCGGGCTACTACAGCTACAAGTGGGCGGAGGTGCTCTCGGCGGATGCCTACGGCGCCTTCGAGGAGGCGGCGAGCGTCACCGACCCGCAGACCGGCGCGCGCTTTCGTGACGAAGTGCTCGCCGTCGGCGGCAGCCGGCCGGCGGCGGAATCGTTCCGCGCCTTCCGCGGCCGCGAGCCGCGCGTCGATGCGCTGCTGAGGCACAGTGGTATGATTCCCTCGTGATCGGGTGTGGAGGCTTGCCGATGCGCGCCGTGATCTTCGCCGCCCTGCTCGCCGCGGCCTGCGCCGCAAGCGCGCAGCAGATGTATCGCTGGACGGACGAGCGCGGGCGCGTGCACATCACCGACACGCCGCCACCCGCCTCGGCCAAGAACGTGCAGCGGCGTTCCGCCGACGGCGCGCCCGCCGAGGAAGCTCCCCTGCCCTACGCATTGCAGCTCGCCGCGAAGAACTTCCCGGTGACGCTCTACACGGCGCCCGATTGCGCGCCCTGCGGCCAGGCGCGCGCGCTGCTCAACGCGCGCGGCGTGCCGTTCCGCGAGGTGAGCGTGATCGACGAGCAGCAGGCCGAGGACCTGAAGAAGTCGGTGGGCAGCCTGTCCGTGCCGTCCCTGCGCGTCGGCGGCAGCTCGCAGAAGGGCTTCGAGCAGGGCGCCTACCATGAGCTGCTCGACACCGCGGGCTATCCGCGCGCCGGCATCCTGCCGCCGCGCAACCAGGCCGAGCCCAAGCCCGCGCCGCCCAAGCCCGCGCCCGCGCAGCCGGGCGCGGAAGACGAAGAGGACACGGGCCGTCCGAGCGGCCCTTACGTTCCGCGCTAGAGCGTCCGCGTCGCCGGCATGAAGCTCGCGACGTGGAACGTCAATTCCATCAAGGTGCGCCTGCCGCAGCTGCTCGAGTGGCTCGCGCAGGCCCGGCCCGACGTCGTCTGCCTGCAGGAGCTGAAGACCGAGGAGTCCGGCTACCCGCGCGAGGCGCTCGAGGCCGCCGGCTACACGAGTGCCGTGAGCGGGCAGAAGACCTACAACGGCGTTGCCATCCTTTCGCGCACACCGCCCGGCGACGTGGCGGCGGGCATCCCCGGCTTCGCCGACGACCAGAAGCGCGTGCTGGCCGCCACGGTCGCCGACCTGCGCGTGATCTGCGTGTACTGCCCCAACGGGCAGGCGGTCGGCTCGGACAAATACGAGTACAAGCTGCGGTGGTTTGCCGCGCTGCGCGACTACCTGGCGAAGGAGCTCGCCGCGCACCCGCGCCTTGCCGTGGCCGGCGACTTCAACGTTGCGCCGGAGGATCGCGATGTCCACGATCCCAAGGCCTGGGAAGGCCAGGTGCACGTCTCGGCGCCCGAGCGCGCGGCCTGGCGAGCGCTCATCGACCTGGGACTGAAGGACAGTTTCCGCCTGTTCGCGCAGCCGGAGAAGACGTTCTCCTGGTGGGATTACCGGATGATGGCCTTCCGGCGCAACGCGGGGCTGCGCATCGACCACGTGCTGCTGTCCGCGCCGCTGGCCGGGGCCTGCACCGCCAGCACCATCGACAAGGCTCCGCGCAAGCTCGAGCGGCCGTCCGACCATGCGCCGGTGCTTGCCGAGCTGGGCGTAGAATCTTCCGCATGACCCCGGCCGGCGCGATCGGCAAGCTGGGATTTCGGCGCTGGTACGAGCGCGAGCTGCTCGTCTGCCACGCCTGGCTCGTGGCGTGCCTGCTGTGCGCGTTTGCGCTATTTGCGCTGCTCGAAGACCTCAGCGTGCGCGACCTCGGCTGGAGCTCGGCGGCCGCGCTTGCGGCCGCGTTCTCGGCGGGTGGAATAGCCTGGTACGCGCTCGCGCGTTACCTTTCCATGCTGATGCGCGCGCTGCACTTCGCAGAGCGCTCGACCTGCCCCGGCTGCGGGGCGCACGGCAGATACCGCCTGGTCGGCGCCACCGCGCGCGCCATGACCGTCCACTGCCGCAACTGCGACCGCGAGTGGGCGATCGACTAGCGGCTAGTCGATGCGCTGGTAGGCCGGCAGCGTGAGGAACTCGACGTAGGTGTCGTCCGAGGTGATCTTCTCGAACAGCGCGGCGCTCTCGGCGTAGTTGCCCGCCGCCCAGGCTTCCTCGCCCACGTACTGCTTCACCTTGGGCAGCTCTTCGGCCAGCAGGTGGCGGAACAGCGCCTTGGTGACGCGCCGGCCGTCCTCGAGCTTGCCCTTCTCGCTGCGGATCCACTGCCAGATCTGCGAGCGCGAGATCTCGGCCGTGGCCGCGTCCTCCATCAGGTTGAACACGGGCACGCAGCCGTTGCCGGCGAGCCAGGCGCCGAGGTACTGGATGCCGACCGAGATGTTGTTGCGCAACCCGGCCTCGGTGATCGGCGCCTCCGGGCGGAAATCGAGCAGGTCCTTCGCCGAGACATTCACGTCCGGGCGCTGCTTGTCGTACTGGTTCGGCGTCGGCATGTGCTTGTCGAACACTTCCTTCGCCACCGGCACGAGCCCCGGGTGCGCCACCCAGGTGCCGTCGCAGCCGTCGGTCACTTCGCGCAGCTTGTCCTGGCGCACCTTCTCCAGCGCCGCCTCGTTCGCCTTGGGATCGTTCTTGATCGGGATCTGCGCCGCCATGCCGCCCATCGCCGGCGCGCCGCGCTTGTGGCAGGTCTTCACCAGCAGCAGCGCGTAGGCGCGCAGGAACGGCGCGGTCATCGTCACCTGCGAGCGATCCGCGAGGCAGAAATCCTTGTTGGCGCGGAACTTCTTGATGCAGGAAAAGATGTAGTCCCAGCGGCCGATGTTGAGTCCCGCCGAGTGCTCGCGCAGCTCGTACAGGATCTCGTCCATCTCGAACGCGGCAAGCACCGTCTCGATCAGCACGGTGGCCTTGATGCTGCCCTGCGGCACGCCAAGCTCGCTCTGCGCCACCTTGAAGATGTCGTTCCACAGCCGCGCCTCGAGGTGCGACTCCATCTTCGGCAGGTAGAAGTACGGTCCGCTGCCGCGCCCCAGCAGCTCGCGCGCGTTGTGGAAGAAGAGCAGCGCGAAATCGAAGATGCCGCCGGACACGGGAGCGCCGTCCACCGTCACATGCTTCTCGTCCAGGTGCCAGCCGCGCGGGCGCGGAATGAGGACCGCCGTGCGCTCGTTCAGCGCGTAGCTCTTGTCGCCCTGCTGGAAGCGGATCGTGCGCCGCACCGCGTCGCGAATGTTGACCTGCCCGTCGATCATGTTGAACCACGTGGGACAGTTGGCGTCCTCGAAGTCCGCCATGAACGTCGAAGCGCCGCAGTTCAACGCGTTGATCACCATCTTGCGGTCGGTCGGCCCCGTGATCTCCACGCGCCGGTCGAGCATGTCCTTGGGCTGCGGGGCGATGCGCCACTCCGATTCGCGGATCGAGCGCGTCTCGGCGAGGAAATCGGGCAGCTTGCCGGCGTCGAATTCCTTCTGGCGCGCGGCGCGCGCCGCGAGCAGCGCCTGGCGGCGCGGCTCGAATTGCCGGTGCAGCTTGGCGACGAGGGCGAGCGCGTCGTGGCTCAGGATCTGCGCGAATTCCGCTGTCATGCGGCCGGAAACGGAAACACCTTGGGGAAGTGGGCTGGACATGTGCATCGCAGGATTCTAGGGAGCGCAATGCGGCGGCGCAACATGAAATATCAAGAAGATAGCGGTAGTGTTTCCGATTCGCGGGGCTTGGTTTCACATCGTGAGATTCTCCTGAGCGAGGCACGCATATGAATGATCCATACAAAATCCTTATCTTCGGCGCGTCGTACGGATCGCTGCTGGCGACGAAGCTGGGACTTGCGGGTCACTCGTCGTATCTCGTCTGCCTGCCGGCGGAAGCAGAGCTGATCAATGCCGAAGGCGCGCGCGTGCGCATGCCGGTCAAGGGTCGCGAGGGACTCGTGGAAGTGGACTCGCGCAAGCTGCCCGGCAAGCTCGTCGCCGGCGGAACGCAGGGCGTGAACCCGCGCGACTTCGATCTCGTGGCGCTCGCCATGCAGGAGCCGCAGTACCGCTCGCCCGGCGTGCGCGAGCTGCTGGACGCGGTCGCCAGGGCGAAAGTGCCCTGCATGTCGATCATGAACATGCCACCGCTGCCGTATCTCTCCCGCATCCCGGGCATCGATGCCGCGGCGTGCCGCCACTGCTACACCGACGCCACGGTGTGGGCCAACTTCGACCCGGCGCTCGTGACGCTTTGCAGCCCCGACCCGCAGGCCTCGCGCCCGCCCGAGGAAAAAGTGAACGTGCTCCAGGTGCGGCTGCCCACCAATTTCAAGTCCGCGCGCTTCCCGTCGGACGCGCACACGGCGATCCTGCGCCGGCTCGAAGCCGACATCGAGGCGGCGCGCTTCGACGTGGGCGGCGAGAAGCTCGAGCTGCCGGTGAAGCTCAAGGTGCACGAGTCGGTGTTCGTGCCGCTCGCCAAGTGGGCCATGCTGATGGCGGGCAACTACCGCTGCATCACGAAGAGCGGCATGCGCTCCATCAAGGACACGGTGCACTCGGACCTCGAGGCCTCGCGCACCGTGTACGAGTGGGTGGTCGGACTGTGCAAGTCGCTCGGCGCCGACCCCGCGGACCTGGTGCCGTTCGACAAGTACGCCGCCGCCGCCAAGGGCCTCACCGGCGCGTCCTCCGCCGCCCGCGCGCTCTACGGCGGCGCGCCGAACATCGAGCGTGTGGATCGCCTGGTGCAGGCCGTCGCGAAACAAAAGGGCATGCGCTCCGCGGCGCTCGACGAGGTCGTGGCGCTGGTCGATGCGCAGTTGGCGTTGAATCGGAAGGCTGCCTAACGCAGCTAGGGGCAAGCGCCCCGAACACGTCGGAGCCTCCGGCGGTTTTCCCATGGTCTCGTGTTTTTTGGCCGGGTGAATCTTCCGGCCAAAAAACACGAGATCGATTTGAAAAGCCAAACCCGCGGCGAGGCGTGCGCCATCGCTTGCCGAAGGCCTACTTGTCCTCCTCCCCGCCCTCGATCCCCAACTCCTGGATCTTGCGCGTGATGGTGTTGCGGCCCATGCCGAGCAGCTGCGCCGCCTCGATGCGCCGCCCCGCCGTTCGCGCGAGCGCGCGCTGAATGAGGCTCCGCTCGAACTGGCGGCTGAGGGCGTCCAGGATTCCGGTCTCGCCGCGCGCCAGGCGCCGTTCGGCCTCCTGCTCGAGCGCCGCCACCCAGTCCGAGGCGGCGAGGGCGGCGCCCGGGTCGCGGAACTCCGCCGGCAGGTCGCCCGGTTCCACCACCTGCCCCGGCGCCATCACGGTCAGCCAGTGGCAGAGGTTCTCGAGCTGCCGCACGTTGCCGGGAAAGTCCAGGCGCTGCAGGTGCTCCATCGCGGCGTCGGACAGGCGCTTGGCTTCCACGCCGAGCTGGCGCGCGCTGTGCTGCAGGAAATGGCGGGCGAGCAGCGGGATGTCCTCGCGCCGGTCCTTGAGGGAGGGCAGCCGGATGCGGATGACGTTCAGGCGGTGGTACAGGTCCTCGCGGAACGCGCCTTCGCGCACGCGCGCTTCCAGGTTCTGGTGCGTGGCCGCGATGACGCGCACGTTGGTCTTGATGGGCTGGTGGCCGCCCACGCGGTAAAAGCTCCCTTCGGACAGCACGCGCAGCAGGCGCGTCTGCAGGTCGGCCGGCATGTCGCCGATCTCGTCGAGGAACAGCGTCCCGCCCTCGGCCTGCTCGAACCGGCCGCGCCGCAGCTGCTGCGCGCCGGTGAAGGCGCCGCGCTCGTGGCCGAAGAGCTCGGATTCCAGCAGGTCCTTGGGCATGGCGGCGGTGTTGATCGCCACGAACGGCCGCGCGGCGCGTGCACTATGCCTGTGCAGCGCGCGCGCCACGAGCTCCTTGCCCGAGCCGGACTCGCCGGTGATCAGCACCGTCGCGCTGGATTGCGACAACCGGCCGATGGCGCGAAACACTTCCTGCATGGCGGGCGCCTGGCCGAGGATCTCCGGCGCCTCGGCAGGCGGCTCCGCCGCCAGGCCGTCGCGCTGGCTCTCGTCGAGCGCGCGGCGGATCAGGTCGACCGCCTGGTCGACGTCGAAGGGCTTGGGCAGGTACTCGAAGGCGCCGCCCTGGAACGCGGCGACCGCCGACTCCAGGTCCGAATACGCGGTCATGACGATGACCGGCACCGCGGGATGCTGCTGCTTGACCGTCTGCAGCAGCTCCAGCCCGGAGGGCCCCGGCATGCGGATGTCGGAGACCAGCACCTGCGGCGGCCCGCTGCGCAAGGCGTGCAGCGCCTCGTCCGCCGAGGAGAACGAATTGAAGGCGATGCCCTCGCGGCCGAGCGCCTTCTCGAACACCCAGCGGATGGAGCGGTCGTCGTCGACGATCCAGACCGGTTTCATGCCAGCGGCAACACGATCCTGAAAACGGTGCGCCCCGGGCGGCTGTCGCACTCGATGACTCCCCGGTGGTAGTGGACGAAGGTCTGCGCGAGCGATAGTCCCAGCCCGCTGCCGCCGTCCCGCCCCGAGACCAGGGGGTTGAAAATCTTCTCCCGGATGTCCTCAGGGACGCCGGGCCCGTTGTCGATCACTTGCAATTCTAGTGCCAGCCTGTGGCGCTGCCGCAGGAGCGTCACCTGGCGGATGGCCCGCGTGCGCAAGGTGATGCGGCCGGCATGGCCGCTCCCGGCCACCGCCTGCGCCGCGTTGCGCACCACGTTGAGCACCGCCTGGATCAGCTGCTCCTTGTCGCCCTCGAGGTCCGGCAGGCTGGGGTCGTAATCGCACTCGATCTCCACGGCCGCCCGCGCGAACTCCGCCAGCACGAGGCTGCGCACCCGCTCCAGCACCTCGTGGATGCCCAGGCGCTCGACGCGCGGCTGGCGATGCGGCGTGAGCAGCCGGTCCATCAGCGTCTGCAGGCGGTCGGCTTCCTTGATGATCACCTGCGTGTACTCGCGCAGCTCCGCGCGATCGAGCTCGTGCTCGAGCAGCTGCGCAGAGCCGCGCAAGCCCCCCAGCGGATTCTTGATCTCGTGCGCGAGGTTGCGGATCAGCTCGCGGTTGGACTGCTGCTCGCTCGCCAGGCGCTCCTCGCGCGCCTGGCGCAGCTGCTGCTCGATCGGGCGCAGCTCGGCCAGCAGCGACACGCCGGGCGCCTCGGCGCGCGTCAGCGTGCAGGAAAGCGGCAGCGGCTCGCGGCCCGGGCGCGGGTAGCTCACCGTCTGCGCGGAGTAGTCCCAGTGCGTCACCAGCGCTTCGCACAGCGCCTTCTCGAGGGCGCTGTCGGGCACGAACAGCTGCAGGAACGGCTGGCCGATGAGGCTCTTCGCGCCCGCGCCCAGCAGGTTCTCGGCCGCGGGATTGGCGTAGCGCACGAGCTGCTGCGCGTCGAGCACGAGCACCGCGGTCGCCAGCAGCTCGAGTCCGGAAAAGGCCGCGGCCATCGGTCAGGCCGGCCGGCTCACCGGTTCAGAAGTGTCAACTCGCGCCTGAGCGATTCGATGTTCTTCTCGTGGAGCTCCACGGCGTCCTTGTACTTCTGCAAGCGCTCGAGGACCCGCGCGTAGTTGCGCTCGTCGCCGTAGCGCACGGACTCCTGCTCCTCCAGCTCCTTGCGCGCCTGCTCGAGGAGCTTTTCCTCCTGCGCCAGCTCGCCCTCCAGGATCTCGCGCTGGCGGTCGCGGGCGCTGGCGCGGGACTGCGAGTCCTCCTTCGGGAACGTCGATGGCGCAGGCTTGGAGGCCGGCTTCGCGCCGCTCGCGGGCGCGGGCACCACCTGCACGCGCGTCTGCCGGATCACCCGGCAGTCCTTGCCGGTCGTGTCCTCGCGCAGATTGGTGACGTGCGTGCGGCCGTCCTTGTCCCGGCAGCTCCAGATCGTGCCCTCCGGCGCGCCCTGCGCCCGCGCGGGCGCCGGCAGCAGAGCCGGCAGGAGGAGCAGCAGCAGCAAAAATCGGCGCACGATCAATAACATACCAGAAATGAAACGGGGACGGGCTGGCCCGTCCCCGCGGCGCGGTGCGCAATCGTGCAGCGCTCAGGACGAGTAGTACATGTCGAACTCGACCGGGTGCGTCGTCATGCGGAAGCGCGTGACTTCCTCTTCCTTGAGCGCGATGTAGGCGTCGATGAAGTCGTCCGAGAACACGCCGCCCTTGGTGAGGAAGGCGCGCCCCTGGTCGAGCTCGGCGAGCGCCTGGTCGAGCGACGAGCACACGTGCGGCACGCGCTTGGCTTCCTCCGGCGGCAGGTCGTAGAGGTTCTTGTCGATCGGGTCGCCCGGGTGGATCTTGTTCTGCACGCCGTCCAGGCCCGCCATCAGCAGGGCCGCGAACGCGAGGTAGGGGTTGGCGGTCGGATCCGGGAAGCGCACCTCGACGCGTCGCGCCTTCGGGCTCGCGACGTACGGAATGCGGCAGGAGGCGGAGCGGTTCTTCGCCGAGTAGGCGAGATTGATCGGCGCCTCGAATCCCGGCACCAGGCGCTTGTAGCTGTTGGTGCCCGGGTTGGTGATCGCGTTCAGCGCCTTGGCGTGCTTGATGATGCCGCCGATGTAGTAGAGCGCGAACTCGGAGAGCCCCGAGTAGCCGTTGCCCGCGAACAGGTTCTGGCCGCCCTTCCACACCGACTGGTGCACGTGCATGCCGGACCCGTTGTCGCCCACGATCGGCTTGGGCATGAAAGTCGCGGTCTTGCCGTAGGAGGCGGCGACGTTCCACACCGTGTACTTGAGGATCTGCATCCAGTCGGCGCGCTGCACGAGCGGCGCGAAGCGCGTGCCGATCTCGCACTGCCCCGCGGCCGCCACCTCGTGGTGGTGCACCTCGACTTCCACGCCCTGCTGCTCGAGCGCGAGCGACATGGCGTTGCGGATGTCCATCAGCGTGTCCTGCGGCGGCACCGGGAAGTAGCCGCCCTTGACCGGCGCGCGGTGACCCATGTTGCCCGACTCGTAGTCGATGCCGGTCGACCAGGGCGCCTCTTCCGACTTGATCTTCACGGCGCAGCCGGACATGTCCACGTTCCAGGTCACGCCGTCGAAGATGAAGAACTCGGGCTCGGGACCGAAGTAGGCCACATCGCCCAGTCCGGTCGACTTGAGATAGGCCTCGGCGCGCCGCGCGATGCCGCGCGGGCAGCGGTCATACGGCTTGCCGTCGGTCGGCTCGAACACGTCGCAGCTGATGTTGAGGACGGCCTCGTCCGAGAAGGGGTCCATGCGCGCGCTCGCCGGATCGGGCATGAGCAGCATGTCGGAGGCCTGGATGCCTTTCCATCCCGCGATCGAAGAGCCGTCGAAGGCGTGCCCCGACTCGAACTTGTCCTTGGTGAAGTGCCTGATCGGCACCTGGACGTGCTGCTCCTTGCCGCGCGTGTCGGTGAAGCGGAAGTCGACGAACTTGACCTCCTTGTCCTTCGCCATCTTCAAGACGTCATCCGCCGTCATGGCCATCTGAGAATCTCCTGAGTTTGTGCAATGGGATATGGCCGCAATTGCCGGCCGAACGCGCTGGTTGGAGCAGGTTCCATGCCACGAGGCGGACTCCCCTTTTCCGCCTCTTCCGCGCCATGCTGCGGGAATTCTAATAGAAGCCCAGGCACGGTGTTGGTGCATTTTTGCGCCGCGGGCACCAGTGCGGTGCGAGCCGTGCACTGGCATCGGCCTCCTATAATGCGTAGCAGCAATGGCCACCAGCGACGATCTCGCCGCGATCAAGCAGCGCGCCGAAGAGCGCAAGCGCGAGCTCGGGCTGCCCTATGCGGGGGCATTGACCCCGGCAGAGGCGCACACCCTGATGCAATCAGGCGCCAAGCTGATCGACGTGCGCACCAGGCCCGAGGTGCTGTACGTCGGGCGCGTCCCGGGAAGCGTGCTGGTCGAGTGGCAGACCTACCCCGGCAATGCGCCCAATCCCGATTTCCTGGCGCAGCTTTCCCGGGAGGTCGAGCCGGGCGAAACCCTGATGTTCCTTTGCCGGTCAGGCAATCGATCGCACTGGGCCGCCGCCGCCGCGGCCGACGCCGGCTGGCCGGATTCGTACAACGTCCTGGAAGGTTTCGAGGGCGCCAAGGACGCCCAGCAGCATCGCAACACCGTCGGCGGCTGGCGCAAGGCCGGCCTGCCGTGGGTGCAGGGCTAGCCCGCGCTCCAGTTCACCGCGCCCGAGTAGGCCGTCGCCAGCACCACCGCGCCGAACGCGATGCGATACCACGCGAACGGCCGGAAATCGTGCGTCGCCACGTAGCGCACCAGCCAGCGGATGACGACCAGCGCCGAGAAGAAGGACACCACGAGGCCGACGGCGACCATCTGCAGGTCCTCAAGTGCGAACAGGCCGCGGTTGCGCCACAGGTCGTAGCCGCCCGCCGCGACCAGCGTCGGCACCGCAAGAAAGAACGAGAACTCGGTGGCCGCGGGGCGCGACAGCCCGAACAGCATGCCGCCGATGATCGTCGCCCCGGAGCGCGAGGTGCCAGGGATGAGCGCGAAGCACTGCGCCACGCCGACCTTCAGGGCGTCGCGCCAGGTCATGGCGCGGGTCGATTCGACGCGGGCCGCGCGCGGCCCGCGATCCACCCACAGGATGACGAGCCCCCCGGCGATGAAGGCGATCGCGACCGGAACGGGCGAAAACAGGAATTCCTTGATCGCGCCGCCGAAGGCGAGGCCGAGCACCGCTGCGGGGATGAACGCGACGAGCAGGTTGCGCCAGAGCGCGACGTCCACCGCGAAAAAGCGCTGGCGGTATTCCCACACCACGGCGAGCATCGCGCCGGTCTGGATGGCGACGTGAAACACCTTGGCGCGCTCGCCGTTGAAGCCGAGCAGGTCCCCCGCGAGGATCAGGTGCCCCGTGCTCGAGATCGGCAGGAACTCGGTCAGCCCTTCGACGATGCCGAGCAGGAAGGCTTGGAGCAGGGGGTCCATGAGATGGCGTCCGAGCCTATTTCTCTATGAACGCGCGTACCGCGGGCCAGAAGCGCGGGTCGGCGTCGGTGTCGTTATGGCCGGCCGCCGGCAGCAGCACCTTGCGCTTGGGCCCCCGCCAGGCGGCGAACAATCGCTCGGCGTGCTCGGGCGGGATCACTTCGTCGCGCTCCGCGATGAGGCACAGCAGCGGCGCGTCCATGCGCGGCGCGAGCGCCATCGAATCGAACGGGTGCTTCAGCATCCAGCGCACCGGCAGGAACCAATAGTAGCGCCCGGCCACCGCGGCCAGGCTGTCGAAGGGCGTCGCCAGCACCAGCCCGGCGAGCGCTCGATCGGCGGCCAGCGCCACCGCGACGCCACTGCCGAGGCTGCGGCCGAACGCGAGAATGCGCTTTGCGTCCACGCCCGGAAGCGTCGTTGCCCGGTCGTACAGCGCCAGCGCGTCCGCCACCAGCGCCTTCTGCGACGGCGAGCCTTCGCTCAGGCCGTATCCGCGGTAGTCGAGCAGCAGCCACGAAACACCCGGGGTCTCGGCGCGCGCCACCTCGAGCATCCAGGACACTTCCTCGGCGTTGCCGCCAAAATAGAGCACGAGCGTCGGACCCGCCTTCAGGTGCCAGGCATGGACCCGCGTGCCGTCCGCGGCGCTGAGAAACACGCTCTCGGCCTGGGGGATGGTGCGCGCGATCTCGGCGCGGCGCGCCTCCGGCATCGGCTGGCGCAGGAAAATGAGCCCGTCCTGCGCGAGGTAGACGATGAGCGGCACGCCGACAACCAGGGCAGCGGCGATCTTGAGCGCCGTGGCGACGGCAGCTTCCATGGCTTCATTCTATGAGTATCGAGCGTCGGCGGAACGGCGCCGCGGTGCGGCGTTGATTTTGGCCATTGACGAACGCGGCGCCACCCCTTCCAATCGCCATCTTGCGCGAGTCCCTGGAGTGGCGCGTGGCGCTTGGTCCGGACGGCCGTCGTTCGAACGCCCTTGGCGGCGAGCCGCTGCTCGCGCTCGAGGACCTTGCGGTGTGCTTCGAAAGCCGCGGCACGGCACTGGTCGACGGCGTCTCGTTCACGGTGAAGCGCGGCGAGACCCTGTGCCTGGTGGGCGAGTCCGGTTGCGGCAAGAGCGTCACGGCGCTTGCGCTGATGGGCCTATTGCCGCGGCCGCCGGCGCGCATTTTGCGCGGGCGGGCGCGCTTCGCCGGGCACGAGCTGTTCTCGATGAGCGAGCGTGAGCTCGCCGATCTGCGCGGCGATCGCATGGCGATGATCTTCCAGGAGCCGATGAGCTCGCTTAACCCGGCGTTTCGGGTCGGCGACCAGATCGCCGAGGCGGTGCTGCGCCATCGCCCGCTGCGCCGTGCCGAGGCGCGCTCGCGCGCCCTCGAGCTGCTTAGGCGCGTCCGTATCCCGGCGCCCGAGCGGCGCCTGGACGCCTACCCGCATCAGCTCTCCGGCGGCATGCGCCAGCGCGTCATGATCGCGATGGCGCTCGCCAACCAGCCCGCGCTGCTGATCGCGGACGAGCCGACCACGGCGCTCGACGTCACCATCCAGGCGCAGATTCTCGAGCTGATCGCCGAGCTGCAGCGCGAGGCGGGCACCGCGCTGATCCTCGTCACGCACGACCTCGGCGTGGTCGCCGAGGTCGCCGACCGGGTGGCGGTGATGTACGCGGGCCGCATCGTCGAGCAGGGCCCGGTGGAGAGCATCTTCAGCGACCCGCAGCACCCGTACACCGTCGGGCTGCTGGGCTCGCTGCCTTCGCTGGGCCGGCGCGAAGGGCGGCTGGCGACCATTCCCGGCGCGGTGCCGCCGCCCGCGCTATGGCCGCCGGGCTGCCGCTTCGCGACGCGCTGCCCGCTCGCCGAAGAGCGCTGCCGCCGCGCCGTGCCGCGGCTCTCGAGCGTCGCGCCCGGGCACGACGCGGCCTGCCTCAAGCTGCCGATCGAAAACCACATCGCGAGCCTCGCCGCATGAGCGTCCCGGTGCCGATCCTCGAGGCGCGCGCGCTGACCAAGCATTTCGCCGGCGCCTCGTCGCTGCCGTTCCGCAAGGCGGCGCCGATCCGCGCGGTGGATGGCGTCTCGTTCAGTGTGCGGCGCGGCGAAACCTTCGCCATCGTCGGCGAGTCCGGCTGCGGCAAGTCGACTCTCGCCCGCATGTTGCTGTGCCTGCTCGAGCCGACCAGCGGCTCGGTGCATTACGAGGGCGCGGACGTGAGGCGGGCGGGCGCAGCGGGTCTGCGCCGGCTGCGGCGCGAGATGCAGATCGTGTTCCAGGATCCGTACTCGTCGCTCAACCCGCGCATGACCGTGGGCCAGCTCGTGGGCGAGCCGCTTGCCGTGCACCGCATCGCCTCGGGCAAGGCGCGCGATCGGCAGGTCGCCGAGCTGCTGCGCCGCGTCGGGCTGCTGCCCGAGCATGCGCGGCGCTACCCGCACGAATTCTCGGGCGGGCAGCGCCAGCGCATCGGCATCGCGCGCGCGCTCGCCTGCGCGCCGCGCCTGGTGATCGGCGACGAGCCGGTCTCGGCGCTCGACGTCTCGATCCGCGCGCAGATCGTCAACCTGCTCGAAGACCTGAAGCGCGAGTTCGATCTGACGCTGGTGCTGGTGGCGCACGACCTGGCGCTCATCCGCCATACCTGCGACCGCGTGGCGGTCATGTACCTCGGCGAGATCGTCGAGCTGGGCGAGGCCGAGCGCGTGTTCGAGCATCCGGCGCATCCCTACACGCGCGCGCTGCTCGCCGCGATCCCGGTACCGGTTCCTTCGGCGCGCGGCCGCCGCCAGCTGCCGCAGGGCGATCCGCCCAGTCCCGCGGCGCCGCCGCCCGGCTGCCGCTTCCACCCGCGCTGCCCGCACGCCATGGACAAGTGCAAGAGCCAGGACCCGCCGCTGCGCGATCTGGGCGGCGGACGCGCGGTGGCGTGCCATCTGCATGGGTAGGCAGCACGCTACAGCTCCCTCTTGATATTGGTAACTTATGTGTTACTATCTGACAGATGTCGACCCTGCT
>DATFEJ010000235.1:0-2867 GCA_035251235.1 Burkholderiales bacterium | reverse complement strand
GCGGGCCGGCGCACGCGCTTCTCGGTGAAGCTCGCGCCGCAAGGCACGCCGTTCCAGCGCAAGGTGTGGAAGGCGATCGCGCAGGTCGCCTTCGGCAAGACCATCGCCTACGCCGAGCTCGCGCGGCGCGCGGGGCGCCCGGCTCGCCGCGCGAGCTCGGCGTAGGGGATCGTCCGGCCGAAGCCGACGCCCGCGATCGCCTTCCACACCTTGCGCTGGAACGGCGTGCCTTGCGGCGCGAGCTTCACCGAGAAGCGCGTGCGCCGGCCGGCGAAGTACTCGGCGAGCTCGCGCTTCGCCCGGGCGATCGGCGCGTGCGCGCCGTCGCGCGTCCAGTCCTTGCCGACCCGCGGCGCGTACTTCTGTCGCGCGAAGCTCACGCCCGTGAGCGCGCGTTCGTCCGCGACCAGCAGCATGCGCCCATGCGGGCTTTGAAAGTAGTCGTAGTAGGGCATGGTCAATCCTTCGCGAGGGAGTTCCACAGGTGCATGACGGCGTAGGCGCGCCACGGCCGCCAGGCCTCGGCGGCTGCCAGCACGCGCTTGGCGTCCTTCGTGCCCAGCGCCTTCATCACGCCGAGATCGGTGTGCGGGAAGGCGTCCGGCCAGGCGAGCGCGCGCATGGCGATGTATTGCGCGGTCCATTCGCCCACGCCGGGCAGCGCGCGCAGGCGCTCGAGCGTCGCGTCGATGTCGGCGTTCGGCAGGAGGGCGAGCTCGCCGTCGGCCACCGCGCGCGCGAGCGCGAGGATCGTGCGGGCGCGCGCTCCCGGCATCCCCAATCGCGCGATGCGGCCCATGGGCGCATCCGCCACGCGCGCCGCATCCGGAAACACCGTGGCGAGCGCGGCAAAGGGCGTTTCGAGCGGCTCGCCGAGCGCCTGCGCGAATCGGCCTGCTACGGTACGCGCGCCGGCCACCGACACCTGCTGGCCGAGGATCGCGCGCACCGCCACCTCGAAGCCGTCGAACGCGCCGGGCACGCGCATGCCGGGATGCCGCGCGGCGAGCTTGCCGAGCGCCTGCGCCACTTCCGCGGGATTGCAGGCGAGGTCCATCAGCGCCTTGACGCGCGAGAGCACCGGCGGCAGCACGCGCGCGAGCGAAGCCGAAACGGCGACGCGCAGCGCCGGCTTCTTCGGCGACAATGCCGCCTCGATCCAGCCCAGATGCGCCTTCCCGTCCAGCTCGACGCGCGCCGTGCGCCGGTAGATGCCGCCTTCCAACGCCTCGACGCCGGCGATGGCGCGCGCGCCGAGGAATGCGGCAAGCGATTCCCAGTCGTAGGGCGGGCGAAAGCTCAATTCGAAATGCAGCGCGTCCGCGGCGGGCGCGGCCTGCGCGCGCATGTGGCGCCGCAGCTGCCGCGGCTGCAGCCGGTAGCGCTGCCTGAACAGCGCGTTGAAGCGCCGCAGGCTGCCGAAGCCGCTCGCGAACGCGATCTCGGTCACGGGCAGCGCGGTATCGGTGAGCAGGCGCTTGGCGAGCAGCAGGCGCTGCGTCTGCGCGTATTCCACGGGCGACACGCCGAACTCGGCGCCGAACGCGCGCCGCAGGTGCCGGTCGGTGATGCCGAGGCGCGCGGCGACCGCCTCCAGCCCCTCGGCGTCGAGCGCGCGGTCCTCGATCAGGCTTGCGGCGGCCTGCGCCATGCGCGTGGTGGCGTCCACGCTCGCGTTGCCGGGCGCGAGCTCGGGCCGGCAGCGCAGGCACGGGCGGTAGCCGGCGGACTCGGCGGCCGCCGCGCTCGGGTAGAAGCGGCAGTTCTCGCGCCGCGGCGGCCTCACCGTGCACACCGGGCGGCAATAGATGCGCGTCGAGGACACCGCGACGAAGAAGCGCCCGTCGAAGCGCGCGTCGCGCGCGCGCAGCGCGCGGTAGCAGGTGGCGGGGTCCAGGGTCATGGGCGCCATTATGCGTGCGCCAATCAACGCTGGCTCGCCGTTTTCGGACCTTGCGGCGTCACGTCCGAAAACGGCGAGCTGGGGCAAAGGCGCCAAGCGAGGATCGCGGCGTGAGGGCAGCCGACTACGCCCGCCTGGTGGCGCTCGCCGCGATCTGGGGCGCGGCGTTCATCTTCATGCGCGTGGCGGCGCCGGTGCTCGGGCCCGCGTGGACGGCGGAGCTGCGCGTGCTGCTCGGCGGCCTGGCGCTCCTTGCCTGGCTGCGCGCGATCGGCTTCGACCCGGGGCTGCGCGCGCATTGGCGCTTCTACCTGCTGATGGGCGCGGTCGGCATCGCCGCGCCGTTCGTCCTGTATTCGTTTGCGTCCATGCATGCGCCGGCGTCGCTGCTTTCCATCACCAACGCCACCTCGCCGATCTTCGGCCTCGCCTGGGCGGCGCTGTTCGGCCTGGAGCGCGTGACCGCGCGCAAGGCTGCGGGGCTCGCGCTCGGCGTGGCGGGCGTCGCGCTCATCGGACAGCCTTCCGGCGCCATGGCCGATCCGCTGTTCGGCTGGGCGCTCGCCGCGGCGCTCGGCGCCTGCTGCTTCTACGGCGTGGTCGGCGTGCTGATCAAGCGCTTCGCGCGGGGCGCGACGCCGCGCGGCATGGCGGCGGGCAACCAGCTCGCTGCGGCGGTCGTGCTCCTGCCCCTGCTGCCGCTCCTGCCGCCGCTTGCCGCGCCGACGCCGCTCGTCATCGCGAACCTGCTCGGCCTCGCGCTGCTCGCCAGCGGCGTCGCGTTCGTGCTCTATTTCCGCCTGATCGCCGACGTCGGCGCGACGCGCGCGCTCACCGTCACCTACCTGATCCCGCTCTTCGGCATCCTCTGGGGCTGGCTCTTCCTCGGCGAAGCGCTCCCCGCGGCGGCGCTGGCCGGGGGAGGTTTGATTCTCGCGGGGACGGTCCTGGTGACCCGTAGCTA
>DATFEJ010000058.1:0-13698 GCA_035251235.1 Burkholderiales bacterium | reverse complement strand
GTGATCGGCGTGGACTACGGGCTGGTGATCCCGGACGAGTCGAAAACGCTGCGCGAAGGCGCGATCCGCCCCTGGCAGACGCCGAGCTTCAAGGAGTGCCAGGACGACCTGGCGAAATACGCGAAGAAGCGCGGCATGCCGATGGATCTGCCCTGGCGCGAGATGAAACCGGAGCAGCGTGCGTGGGTGCTGGAGGGCGACGACGGCTGGGTGAGCTGGAAGAAGTCCTGGCCGGGCAAGTGGTACGGCGTCGGGCGCTTCTTCAAGTGGCTGGAGTCCAAGGCCTACAAGATGCACATCCGCGTGCTGCTCTCCAAGTACCGCGCCTATACCGAGTGCGCGGCGTGCGGCGGCGCGCGCCTGAAGCCGGACGCCATGCTGTGGAAGATCGAGGGCCGCACGATCCGCGACCTGATGCTGCTGCCCGTCTCGGACGTGCAGCGCTTCTTCGACTCCCTGCAGCTGCCCGCGCCGATGGACGAGGCGACCGAGCTGCTGCTCGGCGAGATGCGCACCCGGCTGGCCTACCTCGGCGAGGTGGGCCTGGGCTATCTCACGCTCGACCGCCAGTCGCGCACGCTTTCGGGCGGCGAGGTGCAGCGCATCAACCTCACGACCGCGCTCGGCACTTCGCTCGTCAATACGCTGTTCGTGCTGGACGAGCCCTCGATCGGCCTGCACCCGCGCGACATGGGGCGCGTGATCCAGGTCATGCAGAAGCTGCGCGACGCCGGCAACTCGCTCGTGGTGGTCGAGCACGACCCGCAGATCATGTTCGCCGCCGACCGCATCCTCGACATGGGGCCCGGGCCCGGCGAGCGCGGCGGCGAGGTGGTGTTCTTCGGCTCGCCGGCGGAGCTGCGGGGCAAGTCCACGCTGACGGCCGAGTATCTCGCCGGCCGCAAGCGCGCCGAGTCGCCGCGCGCGCCGCGCAGGCCGGAGAATTTTCTCCAGGTCCTCGGCGCGGCCGAGCACAACCTCAAGGACCTGGACGTCGCCATCCCGCTCGCGCGGCTCGTGTGCGTCACGGGCGTCTCGGGCTCGGGCAAGTCCACGCTGGTGCAGGACGTCCTGTACGCGGCGCTCCTCAAGGCGAAGGGCAAGCCCACCGAGGCCCCGGGAAGGCACCGCGGCCTGAAAGGCGCGGACGCCATCGGCGAAGTGGTGATGGTGGACCAGTCGCCGATCGGCAAGACCACGCGCTCCAACCCGGCGAGCTACGTCGGCGCCTTCGACGCCATCCGCGACCTGTACGCGCGCGCGCCGGAATCGAAGGAGCGCAAGTACACGCCCGGCACCTTCAGCTTCAACTCGGGCAACGGTCGCTGCCCGGCCTGCGGCGGCAACGGCTTCGAGCACGTGGAGATGCAGTTCCTGTCGGATGTCTACCTGCGCTGTCCGGACTGCGACGGCAAGCGTTACCGTCCCGAGGTGCTCGAGGTGAAGGTGCGCGGCAAGAGCATCGCCGAGGCGCTGGAGATGACGGTGTCGGAGGCGGTCGTGTTCTTCAAGGACCACGCCGAGATCCTTGCGCGCCTGCAGCCGCTCGCCGACGTGGGCCTCGACTACCTGCGCCTCGGCCAGCCGGTGCCCACGCTCTCCGGGGGCGAGGCGCAGCGCCTCAAGCTGGCGGGGCACCTGCGGACGGACCCGAAGTCCGGGTCCGTCCCCAAGCTTTTCCTGTTCGACGAGCCGACCACGGGACTGCACTTCGAGGACATTGCGAAGCTCCTGCGCGCATTCCGCAAGCTGCTCGCCGCCGGGCACTCGCTGGTGGTGATCGAGCACAACCTGGACGTCATCCGCGCGGCCGACTGGATCCTCGACCTGGGGCCGGAAGGCGGCGATGCCGGCGGCCAGCTCGTTTGCGCGGGAACGCCCGCCGAGGTCATGCAGCACGCGACCTCGCACACGGGCCAGGCGCTGCGGGAGTACGACAAGCAAATGGGGACAGTCCCTATTTGCACCAAACCCGTGCAAATGGGGACTGTCCCCAATATTCGCATCCACAACGCGCGCGAGCACAACCTCAAGTCGATCGACGTGGAGATCCCGCGCCAGCGCTTCACGGTGGTGACGGGCGTCTCGGGCTCCGGCAAGTCGACGCTCGCCTTCGATATCCTGTTCGCGGAAGGCCAGCGCCGCTACCTCGAGTCGCTCAACGCCTACGCGCGCCAGTTCGTGCAGGTGGCGGCGCGCCCGGACGTGGACGCCATCTTCGGCATCCCGCCGACGGTGGCGATCGAGCAGCGCACCAGCCGCGGCGGCGGGAAGAGCACGGTCGGCACGCTCACCGAGATCCACCACTTCCTGCGATTGCTGTTCGTCAAGCTCGGCACGCAGCATTGCCCGGACTGCCAGGTGCCGATCGAGCCGCAGAGCGAGGACGTGATCGCCGCGCGACTCATGAGGGAGCACCGCGGCGAGACGGTGGTGATGCTGGCGCCGCTGGTGGTCAACCGCAAGGGCGTCTATACCGATCTCGCCAAGTGGGCCGCGGCCAAGGGCTACTCGCAGCTGCGCGTGGACGGCAAGCTCCTGCCGCTGCGCCCGTTCCCGCGCCTGGACCGCTTCAAGGAGCACAGCATCGAGCTGCCGGTGGGCTACACGAAGGTCACGCCGCGCAACGAAAAGGAGCTGCGCGAGCGGCTTGCGAAAGCGCTCGAGTTCGGCAAGGGCGTGGTCCACGTGCAGACGGGCAAGAGCATCCAGGCGTACTCGACCAAGCGCGCCTGCCCTTCCTGCGGCCGCAGCTTCCAGGAACTGGACCCGCGCCTGTTTTCCTACAACTCGCGCCACGGCTGGTGCCCGAGCTGCGTCGGCACCGGGCTGCAGCTGAAGGACGTGGGCTGGGACAAGGAGCGCTCGCGCACCGGCCAGGAAGACCACGTCCTCGACTCCTGGATCGAATGGCTGGAAGTGGACCAGGATTGCCCGGACTGCAACGGCAAGCGGCTGAACCCCGAGGCGCTTGCCGTGCGCTGGCGCGGCCGGAGCATCGCCGACTACGGCGCGCAGCCGGTCGCGCAGCTCGCGGCGCTGTTCTCCGGCGTGCGCCTCCAGGGCCGCGAGGGAGAGATCGCGCGCGACCTGCTCGCCGAGCTGCGCAGCCGCCTCGGCTTCCTCAAGGAGGTGGGGCTCGACTACCTCGCGCTCGACCGCTCGGCGCCGACGCTCTCGGGCGGCGAAGCGCAGCGCATCCGCCTCGCGGCGCAGCTCGGCTCGAACCTGCGCGGCGTGTGCTACATCCTCGACGAGCCGACCATCGGCCTGCACCACCGCGACAACCGGATCCTGCTGGACGTGCTCGAGAAGCTCGAGGCGAAGGGCAATACGCTGGTGGTGGTCGAGCACGACGAGGACACCATCCGGCGCGCGCACCACGTCATCGACCTCGGCCCCGGCGCCGGCAAGCTCGGCGGCCGCGTCATCGCGGCCGGCACCGCCGAGGAGCTGATGCAGCACCCCGACTCCATCACCGGCAGGTTCCTCGCCGATCCGCTGCGCCACCCGCTGCAGCCGCGCCGCCCGGTGAAGCGAGGCGCGCCCGCCATCGAGATTTCTGGCGCGCGCCTGCACAACCTGAAGAGCGTCAACCTGCGCGTGCCGCTTGGCCGCCTCATCGCCGTCACCGGCGTCTCCGGTTCGGGCAAGTCCACGCTGGCGCGCGACGTGCTGCACGACAGCCTCAAGGCCGGCGGCCCGGTCGGCTGCAAGGCCATCAAGGGCGCAAAGCTCGTCGAGCGCGTGCTCGAGGTGGACCAGGCGCCGATCGGCAAGACGCCGCGCTCCTGCCCCGCCACCTACGTCGGCTTCTGGGACTCGATCCGGCGCCTCTTTGCCGACACGAGCGAAGCGCGCATCCGCGGCTGGAGCTCGAGCCGCTTCTCCTTCAATACCAAGGGCGGCCGCTGCGAGTCCTGCGAAGGCCAGGGCGTGAAGAAGATCGAGATGAGCTTCCTGCCCGACGTGAAAGTCGCCTGCGAAGCCTGCAACGGCCAGCGCTTCAACGCCGAAACGCTCACGGTGCGCCTGCGCGGCAAGAGCGTGGGCGAAGTGCTGGCGATGAGCGTGGACGAGGCGGTCGAGTTCTTCGCCGCGCATCCGTCGATCCACCACGCGCTCAGGCTGCTGCAGGACGTGGGGCTCGGTTACCTCACGCTCGGGCAGCAGAGCCCGACCTTGTCGGGGGGTGAGGCCCAGAGAATCAAACTCGTGACGGAGCTCGCGAAGGTAAGAGCCGTTGCGGGTCTATCCGATCTCCCTTCTTCCGCCCACGGCGGAAGAAGGGAGAAGGCTTTTAGGGGCGGTGGCACGTTGTATGTGCTGGATGAGCCCACCGTCGGCCTGCACATGGCCGACGTGGAAAAGCTCATCCGCGTCCTGCACCGCCTGGTCGACGCCGGCAACACCGTCGTGCTCATCGAGCACAACCTCGACGTCATCGCGGAAGCCGACTGGCTGATCGACCTCGGTCCCGAGGGCGGCGACGGAGGCGGCAAGGTGGTCTACCAGGGCGCTCCGGAAAGAGCCGCCAAAGGACACACCGCGCAGGCCCTGGGCGAATTCCTCGCGCAGCGCCAGGCCGCGTGAGCATGCTTCCGCCGCCCCGGCGCCCGGTAGCGCTCGCCCTGATGATCGTCGCGCCGCTGCTGTGGAGCCTTGCGGGCGTGGTGACGCGCCACGTGGAGTCCGCGACGCCGCTCGAGATGGCGTTCTGGCGCTCCGGCGCCGCGGCGGTCTTCGTCTTCCTCGCACTGCGCTTCGTGATGGGCAAGCGCCCCTGGGACGCGCTGCGCGCCGCGGGCGCGGCGAGCGTCGTCTCGGGCGCGATGTGGGCGATCATGTTCACCTGCTTCATCGTGGCGCTCAACTTCACGAGCACCGCGAGCGTGCTGGTGGTGCAGAGCCTGGGACCTTTCTTCACCGCGGTGCTCGCCTGGCTCGTGCTGCGCGAGCCGATCCCGGGCCGCAGCTGGCTGGCGATCGTCGCCGCGAGCCTGGGCATGGGCGCGATGTTCGGCGCCGGGCTCGCGGCCGAGGAGCCGACGCGCCTCATCGGGCTGCTGCTCGCGCTCGCCATCCCGGTCGCCGCGTCGATCAACGTGATCCTGCTGCGCAAGAGCGCGGCGCACCTCGACCTGATGCCGGCGGTGATGCTGGGGGCGCTCATCTCGGCGCTGGTGACGCTCCCCTGGGCGCTGCCCTTCCAGGCGAGCGCGCGCGACGTGCTGCTGCTCGGCGCGCTCGGCGTATTTCAGCTCGGCGTGCCGTGCCTCATGCTCGTGCTCGCCAGCCGCACGCTCACCGCGCCCGAGATCGCGCTGCTCGCGCTGCTCGAGGTGGTGCTCGGGCCGATCTGGGCGTGGCTCGGCGCGGGCGAGGTGCCGGCCGGCACCACGGTGATCGGGGGCGCCATCGTGCTGATCGCGCTGGCGGGCAACGAAGCCGCCGCGCTTGCCGAGCGCAGGCGTGTATAATGCGCCCCAGGTTTCTGCAGCGCGTACATCCGGTTTGCGTTCCAGTCGTTAGTCAGTCCATCCTGGACTTCGAATAACAAAGCCTAAAAGCGTCGGCCTGAACCGGTTGAAGGGTTCACCTTCCCGGGCCGGCACCAGGAGAAAGTCATTACTTCGTTCGATTCCCTCGGGCTCAAGCCCGAGCTGCTCCGCGCTGTCGCCGAGCAGGGCTACACCACGCCCACGCCCATCCAGGCGCAGGCCATTCCCGTCGTGCTCGCCGGCCGCGACCTGCTCGCCGCCGCGCAGACCGGCACCGGCAAGACCGCCGGCTTCACGCTGCCGATCCTGCAGCGCCTGGGCGCCTCGCAGCGCCACATCCGCGTGCTCGTCCTCGTGCCGACGCGCGAGCTGGCCGCGCAGGTGCAGGAGAGCGTGCGCACCTACGGCAAGTTTGCGCCGGTGCGCTCGACCGTCGTCTTCGGCGGCGTCGGCATCCATCCGCAGATCGAAGCCTTGAAGCGCGGTGTGGACATCCTCGTTGCCACGCCCGGGCGACTGCTCGACCACGTGCAGCAACGCACCGTGGACCTGCGCCACGTCGAGATCCTCGTGCTGGACGAAGCCGACCGCATGCTCGACATGGGCTTCATCCACGACATCCGCCGCGTGATGAAGCTGCTGCCGCAGAAGCGCCAGAACCTGCTCTTTTCGGCCACCTTCCCCGAGGAGATCCGCTCGCTCGCCGCGACCTTCATGCACCAGCCGGTGACCGTGGAAGTCGCGCGGCGCAACACGCCGGCCGAGCTGGTCGACCAGGTCGCCTATGCGGTGTCGCACGACCGCAAGCGCGCGCTGCTCGCGCACCTCGTCAAGTCCGGCGACTGGCAGCAGGTGCTGGTCTTCACGCGCACCAAGCACGGCGCGAACCGCCTTGCCGAGCAGCTCGAGCGCGAGGGCATCGAGGCCGACGCCATCCACGGCAACAAGAGCCAGGGCGCGCGCACGCGCGCGCTCAGGCGCTTCAAGGACCAGGAGCTGCGCGTGCTGGTGGCCACCGACATCGCCGCGCGCGGCTTGGACATCGAGGCGCTGCCGCACGTCGTCAACTACGACCTGCCGCACGTGGCCGAGGATTACGTGCACCGCATCGGCCGCACCGGCCGCGCGGGCGCCGAGGGCGCCGCCGTGTCGCTCGTGTCGCACGAGGACCGGCCGCTGCTCGCCGCGATCGAGCGGCTGATGAACCGCAAGGTCGAGCTGCGCGTCGCCCCCGGCTTCGAGCCGGGACAGCATTCGCCGCGGCCGCAGGCCGAGACGCAGCGGCCGCAGCGCCGCTCGCAGGCGCCGCACGGGCGGAATACACGCCCGGCGCAGCCGCGCGGTCGTGTGCCTCACGCCGAGCGCCTTACGCGGGAGCAGGAAGCGCAACTGCGGGAAGCCCGCTCTGGGCTGTCCGCTTCGGGTGCTACGCGCCGGCGGTAGCTTCCCTTACGCAAGCCGCGCCGCCCGGGCACGAGAGACACGAGTCGCCTGCTGCGGGGTTACTCCCGCAGCGGGAGATCGTTTTCTTCGACGCTCAATTCGCTAAATGGGGACTGTCCCCATTTAGCGAGGCGGCCACTCCGCCCGGTGATACCCCAGCGGCACCGGCGGCCGCGCCCAGAATGGCGGCGTCTCCGATAGCTTCAGCACCGGCGCAAGGTGCGTGATCACCCCCGCGGGCGACTGCGTCTCCATCGTCTTCGCCTCGGGCTCCGCAGCTGCAGAAGCATCCACCATTCCACGATCGACTATCCACTTCCCCGTGCGCGCGAGTCCGACGCGCACCCGCCAGCTCCCACCCTCCTTCGCCCGCCGCGCCAGCGCCACCATCGCGCCGAACGCCATCAGGTAGCCGCTCACGTAGTCGATCGCCGAGCACGGCAGCAGCTTCGGCGCGCCGCCCGCGCCCTGCACGTCGGCCATGCCGCTCACGCACTGCACGATGCTGTCGAAGCCGCGCCGGTCCTTCCACGGCCCGCTCGGCCCCCAGGCCGCGAGCGACAGGTAGACGATGCCGGGCCGCAGCTTCGCCAGCTCTTCGGGCGAGAACCCGCGAGCGGCGAGCGCTCCGGGCCGGTAGGACTGGGAAAAGACGTCCGCCCGTTGCGCCAGGGCCTTCAGCGTTTCGACGCCGCGCGCGTCGCGCAAATCGCGCTGCGCGGAGAGCTTCCCCAACCCGGTATCGAGATCGGTGTCGCCCGAATCCGGCAAGTGCGCGGCGGTAATCTTCAGAACGTCCGCGCCATGCTCGGCGAGTGTCTTCGCCGCCGTGGGCCCGGCCAGCACACGCGTGAGATCGAGCACCCGGACTCCCGCCAGCGGCCGATCGGCCTTCGGCAGCGGTTCCGGCGGCGCGTCGCCGATGCGCTCGATCTCGAGGAGCGATTGTCCCGCTACCGCGGCCGCGTGCGGGTGCGCCGCCCACTCTCCCGCAGTGCGCACCAATGCCGCGCAGCCCCCCGCGGCATGAATCGCGTTCTCCAGCTCCAGTCCATCCCAGGAAGCCGCCGCGCGCTTCGCCGCCTCGACGTCCTCGCCAGCGCCAAGAACGCCCAGCGCCGCAGCGCGATGGTGCGGGTAATTGGTATGGAATCGCACCCATCGGCCGTCCTTCACCGGGTAGAACAGGCTGTACGGGTCCCAGATCGCCTTCGGCGCCTTGCCGCCGATGCGCAGGTACATCCCGCTCCTGAGCGACGCCGCGGCGGCGCCCAGGTCGACCGAGACCGATTGGGTTCGCCCCGTGCGCAGGCGCCACAGCTCCGACACCGCAAGACCCACTGCCGCAAGCGACGCCGCACCGGCGGTGCCCACGCGATAGGGTGTCTTCAGCGCGGGGTCGGCGCCGGAAATCTGCGCCTCGCCCTCGAGGCGGGCCAGCGCGAGCAGTTCCCGGAGCGCGGCTTGCGGCATGCGCAAACGCTAGCACGGCGTCGGTTAGACTAGAACCATCATGCGCGAACCGACGCCCAGGACCATCCACCTCAAGGACTACACCCCGCCCGCCTTCCTCGTCCCGCACGTCGAGCTCGACGTCGACATCCGCGAGGACCACGCGATCGTGAAGGCGACGCTGCAAGTCAAGCGCAATGCCGGCAGCGGCCCGCTGGTGCTGGACGGTGACGAGCTGGCGCTCGTGTCGGTGGCGCTCGACGGCAAGCCCGTCGCGCACACGGTGACGGCGGACAAGCTGACGATCGAAGGCGTACCCGACACCTTCACGCTCGAGACCGTGACGCGCGTCGTGCCGCAGAAGAACACCAAGCTCGAAGGCCTGTACGCCACGCAGCACGGCTTCGTCACGCAATGCGAGGCCGAAGGCTTCCGGCGCATCACCTGGTTCGTCGATCGCCCCGACAACATGGCGCGCTTTCTCGTCACGGTGCGCGCCGACAAGGCGAAGTTCCCGGTGCTGCTCTCGAACGGCAACCGCGTGGCGGGCGGCGAGGAGGCCGGCGGGCGGCACTGGGCGAGGTTCGACGACCCGTTCCCCAAGCCCTCGTACCTGTTCGCGCTGGTGGCCGCGAACCTGGAGGAGCTGAAGGACGAGTTCGTCACCCGCTCGGGCAAGCGCGCCGAGCTCTCGGTGTACGTGGAGCCCGGCAAGCTCGACCAGGCGGGCTGGTCGATGGACTGCCTCAGGCGCGCGATGCAATGGGACGAGGAGCGCTTCGGGCTCGAGCTCGACCTCGAGCAGTACAAGATCGTCGCGGTCGGCGACTTCAACTCCGGCGCCATGGAGAACAAGGGCCTCAACATCTTCAACACGCGCTACGTGCTCGCGCGCCCCGACACCGCCACCGACGCCGACTACCAGGCGATCGACGCGGTGGTGGCGCACGAGTACTTCCACAACTGGACCGGCGACCGGGTCACCTGCCGCGACTGGTTCCAGCTGTCGCTGAAGGAAGGCCTGACCGTGTTCCGCGACCAGGAGTACTCCTCGGACCTGTATTCGCGCGCCGTGGAGCGCATCCAGAACGTGCGCATGCTGCGCGCCGGGCAGTTCCCCGAGGATGCCGGCCCGATGAAGCACCCGGTGCGCCCGCAGTCCTACATGGAGATCCGCAACTTCTACACCATGACGGTGTACGAGAAGGGCGCGGAGGTGGTGCGCATGCAGCACACGCTGCTCGGCGAGGAAAGATTCCAGGCCGGCATGAAGCTGTACTTCGAGCGCCACGACGGCCAGGCCGTGACCTGCGACGATTTCGTGCAGGCGATGCAGGACGCGAGCGGCGTCGACCTCTCGCAGTTCCGGCGCTGGTACGACGTCGCCGGCACGCCGGTGCTCGATTGCTCCGGCGAGCACAAGGACGGCAAGTTCCTGCTGCGCGTGAAGCAGTCGATGAACCCGCCCTTCCATATCCCGCTCGCGGTCAAGGTCGGCGCGCACGAGCGCGTGCTGTCGGTGAAGCAGGCCGAGGAGACTTTCGAGTTCGCGGCGGCGGCGAAGCCCGTGCCCTCGCTGCTGCGCGGCTTCTCCGCGCCGGTGATCCTCAACTACCCGTACACAGAGGCGGACCTGCTGCACCTCATGGCGCACGACGACGATCCGTTCAGCCGCTGGGAGGCCGGCCAGCGGCTCGCTGCCGAGACCATCCTGAGGACGAAGGGCGAACCTTCGCCCGCGTTCCTCGAGGCGGCGCGGCGCGTGCTGGCGGAAAAGGACCACGCCTTCGTCGCCGAGGCGCTCGCCCTGCCCTCGGAGACCTTCCTCGCCGAGCAGCTCGACTTGGTGGACCCGGATGCGCTGCACGAGTCGCGTAACACCCTGCGCCGGCGCATCGCCAGGGCGCTGCAGGTGGAGCTCACCGCCACCTACCGCGCACTCGAGTCGCACGCCCCCTACTCGCCCGACCCGGCCTCGATCGGCCGGCGCGCCCTGCGCAACCTGTGTCTCGGCTATTTGGTGGAGCTCGGCCTCACGCCGCTCGCCGACGACCAGTTCCGCCGTGCCGACAACATGACCGATGCCATGGCCGCCCTCGGCTGCCTGGCGAACGCCGTTTGCCCGGAGCGCGAGCCGGCGCTGCAGGCCTTCTACGACCAGTGGCGTGAAGAGCCGCTGGTGGTGGACAAGTGGCTCTCGGTGCAGGCCGCCTCGCGCCTGCCGGGGACGCTCGGGCGCGTGCGCCAGCTGCTCGGCCATCCCGCGTTCGACCTCAAGGTGCCGAACAAGGTGTACGCGCTGGTGCGCGCCTTCGCGGCCAACCACGTGCGCTTCCACGCGGCCGACGGGGGCGGCTACGCCTTCCTCGCCGAGCGCGTGCTCGAGCTGGACCGGCTCAACCCGCAGGTGGCGGCGCGCATGGCGCGCGGCTTCGATCGCTGGCGCAGGTTCGACGCGGGCCGCCAGGCGCACGCGCGCGCGCAGCTCGAGCGCATCCGCGACGCCGAGGGCCTCTCGCGCGACGTCGCCGAGATCGTCGGCAAAGCGCTCGCCTGAGGCGATCGCCGTGGAAACGACCGTCCTCGCCATCTTCGCGGTCGTCTACGCCGGCATGCTGCTCGGCGGGCTGCCGTTCCTGCAGCTGGACCGCACGGGCGTGGCGCTGCTCGGCGCCATCGCGCTGGTCGCGGCCGGCGCGCTGACCCCGGAGCAGGCTGCCCGGTCGGTGCACCTGCCCACGCTGCTGCTGCTCTTCTCGTTCATGGTGATCTCGGCGCAAATGCGCCTCGGGGGCTTCTATACGCAGGTGACGCTCGCGCTTTCGGACATGCGCCTCTCGCCGCCCGCGCTGCTCGCCGCGCTGGTGGCGGTGGTCGGCGCGCTCTCCGCGGTATTCAGCAACGACGTCATCTGCCTCGCCGTCGCGCCCGTGCTGGCCGATGCCTGCCTCGCCCGGCGCCTGGACCCGGTGCCCTACCTGCTCGGCCTCGCCTGCGCGGCCAACGTCGGCTCGGCGGCCACGCTGATCGGCAATCCGCAGAACATGCTGATCGGCCAAGTGCTGGAGCTGTCCTTCGCGGACTATTTCCTGGAAGCAATCGTGCCGGTCGTCGTGGGGCTCGCCGCCACCTGGGCATTGATCGCCTGGCAGACGCGCGGCCGCTGGCGTACGGTGTTCGACGACCCGCCGCCCGAGCGCCGGCACGACTTCGCCACCTACGACCGCTGGCAGTCGGGCAAGGGCCTGGTGGTCGCCGGCGCGCTGGTCGGAGTGTTCCTGCTGACCGACCTCCCGCGCGAGGTGGCCGCGCTCGCCGGCGCCGGCGTGCTGCTCATGAGCCGCAAGCTGCATTCCAACAAGATGCTCGGCCTCGTGGACTGGGAGCTGCTGGTGCTGTTCATCGGCCTGTTTGTCGTCAACCATGCGCTCGAGCGCACCGGCCTCGCCGCAGCGGCCATGGCCTGGCTGACGCAGGGCGGCGTGCCGCTCTCCGACCCCGGGCCGCTGTTCGCCGCCACGCTGGTGCTCTCCAATGTCGTGTCGAACGTGCCCGCCGTGATGCTGCTGCTGCCCGCGGCGACCGAGCCCTACGCCGGACCGATGCTCGCCCTGGTCAGCACGCTGGCCGGCAACTTCCTGCTCATCGGCTCGATCGCCAACCTGATCGTCGTGGACGCGGCGCGGCGCCGGGGGATCGCCATCGACTGGCGCACGCATGCGCGCACCGGCGTGCCGGTGGCGCTCGCCACCCTGCTCGTCACCGGGCTCTGGTTCGCATTGCGGCACTGAAGGCGTCGGGGGCGGGCGACGGATTTAGCCCCGCGTCCGGTCTCTCCGGCGCGCTGAGGAATTCTCCCTTGAGCGTCGCGCGCAGGCTGGCAAGCTACGTATTCTTGACTGCGCCTGACATCACATCGCGGCTGTCCACCACCGGCCAGCTCCTCGTCCGCTCGGGGATCGAGATCAGCCGGCTGCTCGATTCCATGCTGCGCGACCGCGATGCGGTCACGGCGCGAGTCCCGCCGCAGGTCCTGTTTCTCTCGCAGCTGCTGTACGTGGAGCCGGTGCGCGGCTACATGCTGCTGTCGTACTCGGACCACAAGCCCGCCAACGCCGCGGCGCTGGCGTCGCGTTCGCTCACCTTCCGCTGCAACCACCGCGGCGCGCAGTTCGCGTTCAAGGGCGAAGCGCCGCGTCCGGTGTCGCACTCGGGCCGCCCGTGCATCCAGTGCGGGCTGCCGACGGCGATCCTCGGCATGAACCAGCGGCGCGCGCAGGCGCGCGTGCACGTGCCGGCGGAAGCGCCCGTGAACTGCGACCTGCGCATGGGCCTGCAGAGCTTTCCGGCGCGCGTGATGGACGTCAGCCTCGACGGCATCGGCATGCTGGTCACCGACCCGACCATCCCGATCTGCGCCGGCACGCGGCTGGAGCGCGCGCGCATCCGCCATCCGCAGTGCGAGCCCTTCCTCATCGACTTCGAGGTGCGCCACGTTTCCAGGACCACCCTGCCCAACGGCGAGCGCGCCAGCCGGGTCGGCTGCATGGTCGTCAGCCCGCGCGGTGTCCTCGAAGAGCTGATCCGCCTGTTCATCATCGACCTTGCCTGAGCGCCGCGGGATGGCCGAGAATCCGGGAAGCGCGCCGGACTCGCCCCACCCGTGGACCCCACGCTCAGCCTGATCCTCGCCACCGCGACGTTCCTCGGCATCCACGTCCTGCCGAGCACGCCGCTGCGCCGCCTCGTCGTGGGCGCCGTCGGCGAGAGCGCCTGGCTCGGGCTGTTCGCGCTTGCTTCCATCGCCGGCCTGGCGTGGATGTCGATCGCGTACCAGCAGGCACCCTTCGAGGGACTGTGGCCGGGGCTGCGCCTCGTGCCGCTCGCGCTCGTGCCCTTCGCCTTCGTGCTGCTCGCCTGCGGGGTGCTGTCGCGCAACCCGGCACTGCTCGGGCAGGCCGGCGCGCTGAAGCGCGAGGAGCCGGCGCGCGGCATCCTGCGCATCACGCGCCACCCGGTCATGTGGGCCATCATCCTGTGGGCCGCGGCGCACATCCTGGCCGTCGGCTCCCTGCAGGCGGTCGTCTTCTTCGGCGGGTTGCTGTTGCTCGCCGCGGTCGGCACCAGCATGCAGGATGCACGCAAGGCGGCGCAATTCGGCGAGGACTGGGCGCGCTTCGCCGCGCGCACCTCCAACCTGCCCTTCGCCGCCGTGCTCCAAGGGCGCAACCGCGTCGTGTGGCGCGAAATCGGTTGGTGGCAGCCCGCGACGGGGCTGGCCGCGTTCGCCGCTCTGCTCTGG
>DATFEJ010000276.1:0-15076 GCA_035251235.1 Burkholderiales bacterium | reverse complement strand
CGCTGCGCGTGGCCGACACGCCGCGCTGGCTGTACCTGCCGGGCGGGGGCGCGCTGGTCACCGGCGACAACGACGCGGTGGACCGCATGACGCGCCTCGCGCGCTACGAGCGCCTGCTGCACCGCTGGGAGTCGCGCCCGGCCTACGCCCTCGCGGCGGTGGCGCTGGTGGCGGTGGCGGTCTGGCTGCTCGTCACGCGCGCGGTGCCGGCCGTCGTCGAGGAGGTCGCGCAGCGCATCCCGGTCGAGACGGAAGCGGTGCTCGGCCGCGAAACCCTGGAGAGCATGGACGAGCACATCTTCAAGCCCTCCACGCTAAGCGCCGCGCGGCAGGACTCGCTGCGCGGAAAGCTGGAACGCATGGCGGGCGCCCCGGGGGAGGCGGTGCCGTATCGCCTGGAGTTCCGCGCCAGCCCCGTGCTGGGCGCCAATGCGCTTGCGCTGCCCTCGGGCATCGTCGTCATGACCGACGAGTTGGTGCGCAAGTCGAAGAACGACCAGGAGGTGCTGGGCGTGCTCGCCCACGAGCTCGGGCACGTGCAGCACCGCCATACCATGCGCCACCTGCTCGAGAGCTCGGCCATCGCGCTGATCATTGCGGCCATCACCGGCGACGTGGCCTCGGCGACCTCGCTCGCGGCCGCTGCGCCGACCGTCCTGCTGCAGCTCAAATACTCGCGCGACGCCGAGCGGGAGGCCGACCGCTACGCGATCGACCTGATGCGCAAGGTCGGCTACGACCCGCGACACTTCACGGCGCTGCTCGCCCGGATCGAGCCGCCCAAGCGCGTGCGCGCCTTCATGCCGGGCTTCCTCTCCTCGCACCCGGCCACGGAAGAGCGCCTCGCGCTCGTGCGCGGCGGGCCGGCCGACCCGGTACCCGCCGAGGACATCGCGCCGGAGTCCGACGCCGTTGCCGCTAAGCCACCCGCCGGGGGGCTGGTGGCCGATGCGCCCAGACGCGCCGCGGTCGACCCGGTCCACCGGCAGATCGTCGCGCTGCTCGAACAGCGGAATTTCGACGGGCTCGACCAGCTTTTTGGCGGGCTGCAGCGCGCGTTCGATGCCGATGCCTCGGCGAGCCTCCCCCTGCAACGCGCGTACGCGGCGTTCGATCACGTGCCGCGCGAGGCGGGCGGGACGCTCGACGACTGGATCAAGGCGCGGCCCGCGTCGTACGCGGCGCGCACCGCCCGCGGCTGCTTCTTCTACTACCAGGGAATCGCGGCGCGAGGTAAGGACTTCATTGCCAAGACGCCCGAGGCGAACCTGCAGAGCATGCGCTACTTCCTCGAGCGCGCGCGCTCGGACCTGGAGCGTTCGCTGGACCTGACGGCCAAGCCCTACGTGAGCCGGCTCACGATGATGTCCATCGCTCGAGTCGCGGGGACGCGCGACGAAGGCGACGTGCAGTACGCCGAGGCGGTGAAGCTCGCGCCGCAGAGCGTGGAGCTGCGGCTCGCGCGCATCACGAGCCTCGAGCCGCGCTGGGGCGGCAGAGAGGACCAGATGGAGGCGTTCATCGCGCAGGCGCGCGCCGAGCTGCGCGACCGGCGCGCCGCGGACCGCGTGGCTGCCCGGCTCCCCGCGTATCGCGCCGAGGCGGCGCAGCGTGGCAACGAGTTCGCGGAGTCGCTCGCGCTCTTCGACGAAGCCATCGCGCTGGACGCGAGCCCGATCCTGCTCTGCGAGCGCGCCTACGTGCTGGGCAAGCTGAACCGAGCCGAAGACGCGTTCGCCGACGTGAAACGCGCGTTCGAGACGCCCGAGCCGCCGGCCTATTGCCTGACGCAGGCCGTCTACGCCGCGAGCCGGACGAGCGATGTCGCCGCGGCCATGGCGGTGCTGACCATCGTGATCGAGGCGGACCCGCGCTCCGCGCACGCGTACAACCAGCGCGGCTTCCGGCACCAGAAGGCGGGGAGCATGGAGCTCGCGTTCCGCGACTATCAGGCGGCGGCGAATCTCGGCGACCCGTACGGCCAGCTCATGGCCGGCAAGATGCAATGGGCGGGCGTGGGCACGCCGGCGAACCGCGAGGAGGCGCTCGAGTGGCTGAAGAAGGCCGCGGCGCAGGGCCACCCGGATGCCAAGCTCAGCCTCAGGCAGGCGCTCGAGCAGCTGGGGCGGAAATAGTGGCTACCCCGCCGCTTCGAAATCCAGTACCACCCTCCCCAGCACCTTCCCTGCCTTCAGCGCCTCCAGCGTCTCGTTCACCTCGTCCGGCGCCTTCAGCGTCACCGGCGTGGGCTTGAGCTTCTTCCTCTTCGCCAGCGCCACCACTTCTTTCAGCTCCTGGAGGTTGCCGACGTAGGAGCCGATGATGCCAATGGCGCGCTGGGCGATCGGCGGCATCGGATGGACGAACTCGCCGCCATACAGCCCGCAGAGCACGTAACGCCCGCCTTTCCTCAGCGCACCGGTGCCGAGCATGGCGGTCGCGGGCATCCCTACGAAGTCGATGCTCGCGGCGAGGTTGCCCATCGCCAGCGCCCCGAGCTTGTGCACCGCGTCCGGCGCGCGCGAGTCGAGCGTCAGCTTCGCGCCCTGCTTCTTCGCCGCCTCGAGCTTTGCCTCGTCGACGTCGCAGGCGATCACGTTCTTCACGCCTTTCGCCTTGAGGATCGACAGCGCGACCAGCCCCAGCCCGCCGCAGCCGATCACCGCCACCCAATCCTTCGGCCCGAGCTTGGGCCACTTGTTGATGCCGCTATAGGCGGTGATCGCGGAGCAGCCGAGCGTCGCGGCGAAGCCTTCGTCAATGCCGGTGGCATCCACCAGGTACCTGGGATGCGGCACCAGCACGTGCGAGGAGTAGCCGCCCGGCTTCATCACGCCGAGGAACTGGGCCTTCATGCAGTAGTTGTCCTGGCCGGCCTTGCACACCGGGCACTTGCCGCAGCCGATCCACGGATAGACGATGCGCTTCTGCCCTACCTTCACGCCTTTGGCGCGCGGGCCGAGCGCGGCGACGACGCCGAAGGGCTCGTGACCCATGGTGAAGGGCGGGATGCAGCCGCGCTCCTTCACGTAGAAGCGCTTGCCCCCGCCCCAATCGAAGTAGCCGTCCCAGATGTGCACGTCCGAGTGGCACACGCCCGAGCGCGTGATCCGCACCAGCACCTCGGTGCCCTTGGGCTTGGGCGTTTCCTGCATCACCTTCTGCAGGGGCCTGCCGTGCTCCATGATTTGGTAGCTGATCATGCTTTTGCCGCCTCCGTCAGTGCTTGGTCGATGTCCCAGAGAATATCGTCGAGCGTCTCGATGCCCACCGACATGCGGATCATGTCGGGCGTCACCCCGGCCTTCATCTGGTCCTCGTCGGACATCTGCCGGTGCGTGGTCGAGGCCGGGTGGATGATGAGGGTCTTCGCGTCGCCGATGTTGGCGAGGTGGCTCATGAACTGCGCCGCCTCGATGAAGCGTTCGCCCGCCTTCGCGCCGCCCTTCACGCCGAAGTTCAAGAGACCGGAGGCGCCCTTGGGCAGGTATTTGCGCGCCAGGTCGTAGTAGCGGTTGTTCGGCAGCCCCGGATAGTTCACCCAGGCGACGTGCTTGTGCCCCTGCAGGAACTTCGCCACCGCGAGCGCGTTGGCGCAGTGCCGGTCCATGCGCACGCCGAGCGTCTCGATGCCCTGCAGCAGCAGCCAGGCGTTGAGCGGCGCGAGCGACGGGCCGAAGGTGCGCATGATCTCCATGCGCGCCTTCATGGTGAAGCCGAAATCGCCGAAGGTCTCGTGAAAGATCACGCCGTGGTAGCCGGGCGAGGGCGTGGTGAACTCGGGAAATTTGCCGTTGCCCCAGGGAAACCTGCCGGATTCCACGATCACGCCGCCCATGGTGGTGCCGTGTCCGCCGAGGTACTTGGTGGCCGAGTGCACGACGAGGTCCGCGCCCCATTCGAAGGGGCGGCACAGATACGGCGAGGGCACCGTGTTGTCCACGAGGAACGGCACGCCCGCCTCTTTGGCGATCTTCGCGATCGCCTCGATGTCGACGATGTTGATGAGCGGGTTGCCGAGCGTCTCGGCGTACAGGAGCTTCGTGTTGGGCTGCAAGGCATTCCTGAAGTTGTCCGGCTCGTCCGGATCCACGAAGGTCGCCTCCAGCCCGAGCTTCTTCAGGTTCACGCCCAGCAGCGTGTGCGTGCCGCCGTACAGGGTGGACGCCGAGACGATGTGGTCGCCCGCCTTGCACAGCGTAAGGATCGCCGTGGCCTCGGCCGCCTGGCCGGTGGCGCAGGCGAGCGCCGCGCGCCCGCCCTCCAGCGCCGCGACGCGCTCCTCGAGCACCGCCACCGTCGGATTGGAGATGCGCGAGTAGACGTTGCCGAAGGTCTGCAGGTTGAAGAGGCTCGCCGCATGGTCCGCGGAATCGAAGACGAAGGAGGTGGTCTGGTAGATGGGCGCGGCGCGCGCCCCGGTGGCGGCGTCCGGGATCTGGCCGGCGTGCAGCGACAGTGTTTCGAATCCGAACTTGCGGTCGGCCATGGTACGCGGATTCTAATTCACGTCCGCCGCCTGGACTCCTTGCGCCACATCACGCCGGAGGTGTCGATGGGAATGATCTCCTCCGTGATGCCCTGCGCCGCGCGGTAGTCGTCCGTCGCCCGCTTGCATGCCTCGACATCCAAGTAGTCGTCGATGATCGCGTAACCGCCCTTCTCCAGCTTGGGGTACAGGTGGGTCAGCGCGTCGATGGTCGATTCGTACAGGTCGCCGTCCAGGCGCAGCACGGCGAGGCTCTTCACGGGCGCGCCCGGCAGGGTGTCGCGGAACCAGCCCTTGAGGAAGCGCACCTGATCGTCCAGCAGCCCGTAGCGGCGGAAGTTTTCCTGCACCTGCTCGAGCGAGATGGCCAGCTCCTTGAACTCGTGGAAATTGTAACCCGCGTCCCGCGGGTACTTCGCGATATCGGGCGGTGGCAGGCCGGCGAAGGAATCCGCCACCCACACCGCGCGGTCGGTCACGCCGCGCGCTTTCAGCACCCCGCGCATGAAGATGCACGCCCCGCCGCGCCACACCCCGGTCTCGATGAAATCGCCCGGAACCCGCCGGTCGAGGACGTCCTCGACGCAGTAGTGCAGGGCATCGAGCCGCTTGATGCCGATCATGGTGTGCGCGACCTTCGGCCAGTCGAGGCCTTCGGCGCGCGTGCGCAGATCGAAGGCCAGGTCGCTGCCCAGCAGCCTGCCCGGATCCTGGTAGATCATGTTGGTCAGGCAGCGCTTCAACAGGTCCAGGTACAGGTCCTTCGCGTCCTTCATCGGCACGTTCCTTGCGGCATGTCCATCAGCCTAGCGCACGGCATCGCCCATGCGGTACTCGTGCGAGAGCTGGTCGAGCTTCGCCTTCAGGCCGGCGTCGAGCTTCACCTCCAGCGCGGCGACGCTCGCCTTGAGCTGCTCGGGCCTGCTCGCGCCGACGAGTGGCGAGGTGACTGCGGGGTTGGCGAGCACCCAGGCCACCGCCAGCGTCGCCGGCTCGAGGCCGGCTTCCTGCGCCAGCTTCACGAACGCGTCCACCGTCTCGAACTCGCGTTCCCGCCAGTAGCGCTCGGTATAGGTCTTGGCGGCGGTACCGAGCGTGAAGCGCGTGCCCGCGGGCGGCGCGCCGCGCTGGTGCTTGCCGGTGAGCAGTCCGCCGGCAAGCGGGTTGTAGGGGATCACGGCAAGGTTCTCCTCCAGGCACAAGGGCAGGAGCTCGCGCTCGATCTCGCGGAAGAGCAGGTTGTAGCGTGGCTGCACGGAGACGAGCCTGGCGAGGCCGAGCGCCTCGGCGCGGCCCAGGGCGCGCGCCACGCGGTAGGCGTGGTAGTTGGAGACGCCGACGTAGCGCGCCTTGCCTGCCTTCACCACCGCATCGAACGCTTCCACCGTCTCGTCCACCGGGGTGAGGGCGTCGAAGTGGTGCACCTGATACAGGTCGACGTAGTCCGTGCCGAGGCGCCGGAGCGAATCGTCGATCGCCGTCATCACGTGCTTGCGCGACGTGCCCTGCTGCCAGGGGGCGTTGCCCATCTTGCCGCTGCACTTGGTGGCGACGATGAACTGCTCGCGCTTGCCCTTCAGCCACTTGCCGAGGATCTGCTCCGTCCTGCCCATGTCCTCGACCTTGCCGCCGAGCGGGTAGGCGTCTGCCGTGTCGAGGAAGGTGATGCCGTGGCCGGCGGCCGCGTCGAGGATGGCGAACGAGGTCTGCTCGTCGCACTGCAGGCCGAAGGTCATGGTGCCCAGGCACAGGCGCGAGACGTGCAGGCCCGTGGGCCCGAAGCGGACGTGCTGCATGCTCACCTTCCTCCCTATTCCTCGTAGATCATCTTGACGGTCATGCCGCCGTCGAGCGTGAGATTCTGCCCGGTCATGAACCCGGCCTGCTCGGCGATGTAGCGGCAGGCGCCGGCGATGTCCTCGGGCGTGCCCACCCGGCCTACGGGGTGCTGCAGCTTGTCCCTTCTGGAGTGCTTGCGTCCCCGCGTCTCGATCCAGCCGGGGCTGATGCAGTTCACGCGGATGCCCTTCGGCCCCAGGCTGACGGCGGTGGCGTGCGTGAGCGCGACGATCCCGCCCTTCGACGCCGAGTAGGCTTCGGTGCCCGGCTCGGACATGAACGCGCGCGTGGAGGCGATGTTGATGATCGCGCCCCCGACCTTGTGCTTCACCATCAGCCGCGCGGCTTCCTGGGTGCAGAGAAACGTGCCGCGCAGGTTCGTGGCGAGCACCAGGTCGAAGGCCGTGGGCGAGAGCGTGAGGAACGGCGCGCTCGCGCGCATCCCGGCGTTGTTGACCAGGACGTCCGGGCAGCCGAGCGTGCGCGCGGTGGCGCGCAGCCAGGCCTTGACGTCCTGTTCCCGGGAGACGTCCGCCCTGAAGAATTCCGCCGGCGCGCCCTTCTTCAGCAGCGCTTGCAGCGCGGCGCGGCCTGCGGCGACGTGCGTGTCCGCGATGGAGACGGCGTAGCCGCGCGCGGCGAAGTGCTCGGCGATGGCGCGGCCGATGCCCTGGGCCCCGCCGGTGACGGCCAGCACTTTGCGGCGCTTCATGGCCCGCAGTCTAGCCCAGCAATCGCTCGTAGATCGCGAGGTCGGCCGCCGAGAAGCAGCAGAAGATCACTTCCTCGATGCCCTTCAGTTCTGCCAGGCTGCGGCGCACTTGCGCAATCGCGATGCGCGCGGCCTGTTCCACCGGGTAGCCGTAGACGCCGGTGCTGATGCCGGGAAAGGCGATGCTGCGGATCCCGGCCTGCGCCGCGATCTCCAGCGCGCGGCGGTAGCACGAGGCGAGCAGCTCGGCTTCGCCCCGGGTCCCGCCGTGCCACACGGGACCCACGGCATGGATCACGTAAGTCGCGGGCAAGCGATGACCCCTGGTGAGCTTCGCGTCGCCGGTTTCGCAGCCGCCCAGACTCCGGCATTCCTCCAGCAGCGCCGGACCCGCGGCGCGATGGATCGCGCCGTCGACGCCGCCGCCGCCGAGCAGCGACGTGTTCGCGGCGTTGACGATGGCGTCGACGGCGAGGGCGGTGATGTCGGCGCGCAGGGCGCGGATGCGCTGCTGCACCGGCACGTGGGGCGCGCCTGGAGTTCAGCTCCGGGGCGGCTCGGGCGCCTGGGGCGAGTCTTTGCCTTCCTCTTCGGCGGGTCGCGCGGCCGCGCGCCGGTACTCCGACGGCGGGATGCCGACCTGGTTGAGGAAGAAGCGCGTGAAATTGCTTTGCGCCGAGAAGCCGAGCTCGGCGGAGACGTCGGCGATGCGCGCGTGGCCGCTGGACAGCTTGGCGATCGCGCTCTCGACGCACAGCAGGTCGAGATAGGAGCGCGGCGAGCGCCCGGTGCACACCTGGAACAGGTCGTAGAAGCGCGAGCGCGACAGCCCCACCTGGCTCGCGAGGTCGTCGATGTTGACGTCCTTGTTGGGGCGCGCGCGCAGCAGGCCGAGGGCCTTGCGGATGCGCGTGTCGGCAAAGCGCGAGCCGCGCCACAACGAGGCCCCCGCGCGCCGGCGGGCGAGGTAGCTCTCCACCACCGATAGCATCAGCTCCTGCAGCATGAACTCGAGGCGCTCGGGCGACAGGAACTGGTCGTTCAGCGCCTCCACGGCCAGGGTATCGGCCAGCTGGCGGATGCGCGGGGTGATGACTTCGCGCGCCCGCGGGAACACTTCCGCCGGATCCTCGAACACGGCAGGAAAGACCTGCCGCAGCCAGTCGAGCGAGGGGTGGAACTCGATGATGCGCGCCGCGGCGCCGCCCGCGCTCCCGGCCTCGCGCACCGGCAAATGCGGATTGACGAGCAGGGCGTCTTCCCGGCCGAGGGGATGGGCCTCGTCGCCCACGTAGACCGTGCAGTCGGCGCCGTCGACCTTGATGAGGATCAGCGGCTCGGCGTGCGCCTCTTCCGTGCCGGGCGCGGAGGCATCGGCGAGCACCAGGCGGCCGAAGCGGGCTTCGAACAGGCGCAGGGTCCTTGACATGGACGTAAGGATAACGGCCCCGGCCTTTGCGCGCCAGAGGACTTATTCACGCAAAATATCGAAAAAACAGATATCTGGAGAACTAGTAGGCGAGCCAGCGCGGCCGCTTGGCCGACAGCACCTTGGTGTTGACGCCTACCCAGTTGAGTCCGCCGAACAGCCGCCCGTGCTCGATCTTGACGCAGCGATCCATGACCGCATCAAGCCCCGCCGACTCGGCGCGCTGGGCAGCCTCCGCGTTGCGCACGCCCAGCTGCTGCCACAGGACCTTCGCGCCGATGGCGATGGCGTCCTCGCAGATCGGCGGGATGTCCGCGGTCTTGCGGAAGCAGTCCACGATGTCCACCTTGACCGGGATGTCGCGCAGCGACGGGTAGCACTTCTGCCCGAGCACTTCCTCGTAGCGCGGGTTCACCGGAATGATGGTGTAGCCGTGCTCCTGCAGGTACTTGGCGGCAAAGTAGCTCGGCCGGAACCAGTCGGCGGACAGGCCGACGACCGCGATGACGCGGTTCTGCGACAGGATGCGGCGCAGCGAGTTGATGTCGTCCATGGTCCCCGGCCTACGGCCACCAGACGCGGGCTGCGGCGGCGATCCAGAACGCGAGCGTGCCGGCGAGGTTCGCCCAGCCGTGATTCTGGCGCAGCAGGTCCCACCGCCAGTACAGCACGGGGTTGCCGCGGTACGGCCGGCCGGGCACGAAAGCACGCACCGCCGCGCAATAGTCGGCGTACGGCGCGCCGAGCACCTCGCGCAGCTTCGCCTCTTCGCGCTTGACCCTGTTCACCATGTAGAAGTAGTAAACGACCGCATACGCCAGCATGACCCATGGGCTGCCGAGCAGCATCACCATGCCGAGGACGATCAGGAAGCGGCCCAGGTACATCGGGTTGCGCACGAGCGTGTAGGGCCCGTTGCAGGCGAGGTCGCGGTTCTTGTCGAGCGACGCGAAGCACCAGAGCTGGATGAGCTCGCCGATCATGGACACGAGAAACCCGGGCCACAGCCAGCGCGGATCCGCGAACCATACGACGGCCACGAAGGCCGCGAGCACCAGCACGACGCGCGACTTCACCCAGAACTTCCTGAAGCCGGGGTGGTTGAAGAACGCGTGCACGCCCCCGAGCATCATTCCGGCCCCCGCTCTGCCGGGCGCGCTTCCCGGCCGCGCTTGCTGCGCCCGAGGTAGCCGTGCACCGGCCACAGGGAGCGCCACCGATTCGCCCTGGCCAGCAGGCCGGCGCGCGCCTCGCCCAGCGAGTCGGGCGAGGCGCGCTGCCAGTGCTTGTACACGCCGCCGAGGTCGATGCGCTCGGCCAGGTGGCGCAGCGGCGCCGGCATCCAGCGCGTGCCGATATGCGACTGGAAGTCGAGCAGCATGGGCTCGCCACGCTCGGTGACGAGCACGTTGCGCGCGTTGCGTACGTCCAGGTGCACGATCCCGCCCACCGCATGCACCTGCATGAGCAGGCGCTCGAGCCGCGCGAAGAACTCCGCCGCGCGCTCGCCGAGATCGGCGTGCTTGAGCGTCACTCCCGGAACGAACCGGTACGCGAGCGCGTGCGCGTCGAGGCGGAACGCCCTCGCCGGCACACCCTCGACCCCAGCGACTTTGCGCAGCGCGCGCACCTCGCGCCGGATCAGGAAGCGGCCGATCGTATTGCGTACGGCGAACCCGCTGGAGCGGAAATCCTTGACGACCCAGAGCTCGCCGCCGGCGCGATGCAGGTGCAGAACGGCGTTGGCCCAGCGGCCGCGGCTCAGCACCTCGCCCGGGTGGCGCGCGAACTGCTCGCGCGTAAAGGGGGCCGGCTCACTCGCGGGCACGGCGGGGAAAGTGCTCATCGGGGACGCGAGATCGGGCATGGCGAGGGGTCGCCGACCGGCCGCCGACCCTGCCGCGTCATGGTAGCAGACGCCGCGCGCGCGTGCTCCTGCGAAAGGATGCGGCGCGGCGTATTGCCATCGTCCATCGGGCGGATACTATAGTCGACCGCCATCGAGGAGGAAGCCCCATGTACGTCGAAGAACGCATGTACCTGCTGCAGGTCGGCAAGGCGCCCGAGTACTTCAAGCACTACGAGGAAGCCGGCATGAAGATCCAGCTGCGGCACCTGCCCAACCTCGTGGGCTACTACGTGACCGAGGTTGGCATGCAGAACCTGGTGACCCACATGTGGGCCTACGACGACCTGCTGCAGCGCGAGAAGCAGCGCGCGGCGATGCAGGCGGACCCGGAGTGGCAGGCCTATCTGCCCCGGATCCGGCCGCTGATGATTTCGCAGGAAACGAAGATCCACAAGTGCGCGCCGTTCTTCGTCGAGCGGCTGAAGAAGATGCTGGCCGCCGTCAAGTGAGCCTGCATCCCCAGGTCGTCCAGCTGCTCGAGCGCGCGGCGAAGTCGCCGCTGCCGCAGCTCTACGAGGTGCCGGCGCACGTCGCGCGGCGCATCTACCGCGACACGCGCGCCGCGCTCGCGCCGAAGGCGCCGGAGGTGGCCTCGGCAAGCCTCGTGCTCGCCCCGGGCCCGGTGGCACTGCGCTATTACCGGCCGCTGCACGCGAAGCCCGAAGAAGCGCTGCCCGCCCTCGTCTACTTTCACGGCGGCGGCTGGGTGATCGGCGACCTCGACACGCACGACGTGCTTTGCCGCCAGCTTGCCAACGGCGCGCGCTGCGCGGTGTACTCGGTGGACTACCGCATGGGGCCGGAGCATCCGTTTCCCGCGGCAGTGGAGGACTGCTTCGCGGCGACGAAGTTCGTCGCCGGGAGGCACAAGCAGGTCGCGGTCGGCGGCGACAGCGCGGGCGGCAATCTCGCCACGGTCGTGGCGCTGCAGGCGCGGGACGCGGGCGGCCCGGAGATCGCCTACCAGCTGCTCATCTATCCCGCGACCGACCAGCGCCTCGCGCATCCGTCGATCCGCAAGAACGGCGAGGGTTACCTGCTGACGAAGAAGTCGATGGAATACTTCCAGGCGCAGTACCTGCCGAACCAGGGCGACCTCACCGATTGGCGCGCTTCGCCGCTGCTCGCCAGGAGCCTCGCCGGACTGCCGCCCGCCCACCTGATCACCGCGGGCTACGACCCGCTGCTCGACGAAGGGCGCGAGTACGCCGAGCGCATGGCGAAAGAGGGCGTGGACGTCTCCTACCGGGAGTACGCCGACATGGTGCACGGCTTCATTCTGTTCGGCGGCGTCCTGGACACCGCCAACGCCGCCGTGCAGGAGTGCTGCGAGAAGCTGCGCAACGCCTTCGCGGGAGTAACGGCATGAAGAAGGACCTGGGCACGCGCCACGGCGGGCGCATCCTCGCCGACGCGCTCGTCGGCCACGGCGCGAAGCTCGCCTTCGGCGTGCCGGGCGAGAGTTACCTGCCCGTCCTGGATGGCTTCTACGACGTGCGCGACCGGCTGAAGTTCATCGTCTGCCGCCAGGAAGGCGGCGCCTCCTACATGGCCGAGGCCTACGGAAAGCTGACCGGCGAGCCTGGCATCCTGTTCGTCACGCGCGGTCCCGGTGCGACGAACGGCGCGGTGGGCGTGCACACGGCGTTCCAGGACTCCACGCCGATGGTGGTGTTCGTGGGGCAGGTGGGCAACGAGTTCGCGGAGCGCGAGGCGTTCCAGGAAATCGACTATCGCCGAATGTACGGTCCCCTGACCAAGTGGGTGGCGCAGATCGACCGCGTCGAGCGCATCCCGGAATACGTGAGCCACGCCTTCCACACGGCGATGGCCGGGCGCCCCGGGCCGGTGCTGCTCGCGCTGCCCGAGGACACGCTGTTCTCGGAGGCGGCGGTGGCCGACGTGCCGCACTACCGCACGGTGCGCGCGGCGCCGGCGCCCGCGGACATGGCGAAGCTGCAGGAGATGCTGCAGGCGGCCGAGCGGCCGTTCGTGGTGATCGGCGGCGGCGGCTGGGATCGCGCGAGCTGCGACGCACTGCGCGCCTGGCTCGAGGCCGCGCAGCTCGCGGCCGGCACCTCGTTCCGCTGCCAGGACCTGCTCGACAATCGCAGCCCGTCCTTCGCGGGCGACGTCGGCATCGGCATCAACCCGAAGCTCGCGCAGCGCATCCGCGAGGCCGACGTGGTGCTGGTCATCGGCGCGCGCCTGGGCGAGATGACGACCAGCGGCTACTCGCTGTTCCAGGCGCCGGTGCCGAGCCAGACCCTCATCCACGTGCACGGCGGCGCCGAGGAGCTGGGGCGCGTGTACCACGCGGCGCTGCCGATCACCTCGGGCATGGCGCGCTTCGTGCAAGCGCTGTCCAAGGTGAGGATCGACGGCGCAAAGTGGGCTGCGCGCACCCAGCAGGCGCGCGAGGAGTTCCTGGCGTGGACCCAGGTGCAGCCGATGCCGGGCAAGCTGCACTACGGCGAGGTGGTGAAGTGGCTGGACGCGAACCTGCCCGAGGACGCGATCATCGCCGGCGGCGCCGGCAATTTCTCCGGCTGGGTGCACCGCTACTTCCGCTACAAGGGATTCCGCACGCAGCTCGGTTCGACCAACGGCTCGATGGGCTGCGGCCTGCCCGCCGCCATCGCCGCGAAGCTCGCGGCGCCGGAGCGCACCGTGGTGGCGGTCACCGGCGATGGGGACTTCCTCATGACCGGCCAGGAGCTCGCCACGGCGGCGCAGTACGGCGCGCCGGTGATCACCCTGGTGGTCAACAACGGCATGTACGGCACGATCCGCATGCACCAGGAGCGCGAGTACCCGGGACGCATCTCGGGCACCGAGCTGCAGAATCCCGACTTCGCGGCGTTCGCGCGCGCCTTCGGCGGGCACGGCGAGATCGTGGAAACGACCGCTCAGTTCGCGCCGGCGTTCGAGCGCGCGCGCGCCTCGGGCAAGCCGGCGATCCTCGAGCTGAGGATCGACCCGGACGCCATCACGACCGGCACGACGCTTACGGCGATCCGCAAGCAGGCGCTCGAGCGCCGACCGTAGCCCTCAGGTGGTGGCGACGAAGCTCTCGTCGTCCTGGTGCTCGCGCTCGAACTTGAGGAACTCGTAGTAGCCGCAGCGCGCGCCGTACGGATAGCCGCGGCAGGTGTGCGGCCGGGACTCGTAGACCGTGCAGCTGCGGGACTTGCGGTCGAGGAACATGCACACCGAGGTGAAGTGCTCGTCCTCGCGGTGGCGCAGGATGCGCACCTTCTCCTCGCGCTCGAGCTTCGTGAATCGCTCCTCGGCCACTTCCTCGCTCACGCCGAAATGGCGCGCCAGGCGCGCAATGTCGGCCTTCGAGACCTCGATCTCGGGGTAGCTGCAGCAGTAGGCCGGGCACTTGCTGCAGTCGTAGGACGTCTTGGCCATGGAAGGCGCGCATCTTAACCCGATTCGCTGGCCGGTTCGTTTCATGTCTGCAGGGCGCACCACCTCGGCGCGCCGCATCACCGGAAAGGAGCGGACATGAACTTGTTCAGGCTGGCAGGGGCGGCGCTTGCGCTCGTCCTGTCGACCCAGGCGCTCGCGGTCGGGCGCATGGCCGACGTGAACGTGATCGACCGCAGCAATGGACGCCGGCTGCCGGTCCACTGGCACGGCGGACAAGCGTACGTGGTGGGCAAGCCGGGCAGCGAGTACCGGATCGAGGTGCGCAACCGCGAAGGCGGCGACGTGCTGGCGGTCATGTCGGTGGACGGCGTCAACGTCATCACCGGCGAGAGCGCGCACCCCGCGCAGAGCGGCTACGTGATCGCGCCGCGCGGCCGCCTGGCCGTCGACGGCTGGCGCAAGAGCCTCGAGCGCACGGCGGCGTTCTACTTCACCGCGCTCGGCGACTCCTACGCGGCGCGCACCGGGCGCCCGGAGGACGTCGGCGTGATCGGGGTGGCGCTGTTTCGCCGCAAGGCGCAGCCGCCGCAGCCCCTCGGCGGTATTGCCTCCGAGCCGCGCGCCGCGGCGAGGGATTCAGCCAAGGCGGAGGAGTCGCTTGGCACTGGGCACGGGCGCAGCGAGGTGTCGCACGCGCGCCACGTGGCGTTCGAGCGCGCGACGATCGAGCCGGCCGAAACCATCGCCATCCGCTACGACAGCTACCGCAATCTGGTCGCGCTGGGCGTGATCCGCGAGACGCCGCGGCAGCCCCGGCCGTTTCCGGGCTTCGTGCCCGACGCGTAAACTCGGCGGGGTGGAGGCCCCGGACGAACACCTCATGCTCGCCTACCGGCAGGGCGACGCCGGGGCCTTCGACACGCTGTACGCGCGGCACAAGGGGCCGCTGTACCGCTTCATCCTGCGCGCCGTGCGCGAGCGCGCCTTGGCCGAGGAGCTCTACCAGGAGATCTGGATGCGCGTGATCGAGGCGCGGGGCCGGTACGAGGCGCGGGCGCGGTTCACCACGTGGCTCTACACCATCGCGCACCATCGCCTCACGGACCACTGGCGCAAGCGCGGGCTGAAGGTGGTGGAACTGCAGGACGACGCCGCCGCCGCGCCGCGGGCCGACGACCCCGAGGCGCGCGCCGCCGGGCGCGAGGACCTGCAGCGCCTCGCGCAGGCGATCACCGCGCTGCCCGAGCTGCAGCGCGAGGCGTTCCTGCTGCACGCGGAGGCCGGCATGACGGTCGCCGAAATCGCCGCGGCGACCGGCGC
>DATFEJ010000090.1:0-6839 GCA_035251235.1 Burkholderiales bacterium | reverse complement strand
TCCGGATGCGCCTTGCGAAAGCGCAGCAGCGACTCGATGCCGCCGCAGCCGGGCAGGCCGAGGTCGAGCAGCACGAGCTGTGCGGGCTCCTCGCGCATGCGCTCGAGCGCGTCTTCCAGCTTGTTGGTCGTGCGCACGACGGCATCGGGCACCGCGCGCCCCGCCGCCGCGCGCAGGTACTCGGCCACGATCGGGTGATCATCGACGATGAGAACGTTCATGCCGGCCCTCGCTGGATGGCGTCCCGGAATTGTTCTTCAGCGATCAACGCGCGGCAAGAACTTTCGATGACATTCCTTGACAATCGGGCGCCGCGCTCGACGCGGCGGAGTGCGCGCCTGTTATTTCAGAAAACGAGATATCTCAGGTAACACATGAGCAAGCGCGGCGAGGCCTCGGTACTTATGTAACGAGCGCGCGAGCCTGGCTGCGCAAATAGAAGTTGTTCGCCACCAGCGCGCCGATCACCGTCGCCGCGCCGGCGAGCTCGAGCGGCGCGTAGCTCCTGCCCAGCCAGGCCTCGATGGCGAACACGATCACCGGGATGAGGTTGAGCATCAGCATGGTGTTCAGCGCGCCGAGGTGCTTCACGCCGTTGTTGAACCCCAGCACGCCGAGCACGACGGTGAAGACGATGAAGTAGCCGATCTGCCACTTCACCGACCACACGGCCGCGAACGAGGGCAGCTCGGTGAAGCCCAGGCCGATCACGGCGGCGTTCGTCGCCAGCAGCCCGATCGTCCCGGGAATCGCCGTCAGTACCGTCATGCGCAGCGGCGACCAGCCCGAGAAGTGCCAGCCCGCCATGGTGTAGACCACCCAGCTCACCGCGCCGAGGAACACCAGCAGGTCGCCGAGCAGCGAGCCGCCGGCGAACACCCCGGCGAGGCTGCCCTTGGTCACCACCAGCAGCACGCCGCCGATGGCCACCGCCACGCAGCCGATGGTGAATGGCGCGGGGCGCTTGCCCTGCGTGAGCCACACCGCGATGGCCGTCATCGGCGTCTGCAGCGCCATGATGATGGCGGCATGCTCCGGGCGCGTGAAGGCGAGGCCCCACCAGACGAGCAGGTTGAAGCCGCAAAAGCCGATCAGCCCGAAGAACGCCGCCGGCAGGCCGCGCCCGCCGTAGCGCAGCGCCTGCCGCCCCTCCACCGCCCAGAGGATGGCGATGAAGATGAGCACGCCGAAGGCGTAGCGCACCGAACCGAGGAAAAATGCGTCCAGCACCGGCAGCGTGCGCTTGGCGACCGAGAACATCGCGCCCCAGGAGGCGATGGCGACGCCGAGCCAGGCGAGGCCCTTGGCAAGATCGCTATGCATTTAAATGGGGACAGACCTCATTTTTCTCATTTGCGAACGGGTCGCAAATGAGAAAAATAGGGACTGTCCCCAATTAGCTACTTCTTTTCGTCGCGCAGCGCGCGGCGCAGGATCTTGCCGACGTTGGTCTTGGGCAGCTCGGTGCGGAACTCCACGTACTTCGGGCGCTTGTAGCCGGTGAGCTGCTCCTTGCAGAAGTCCATCACCGCCTCGGCGGTGAGCGCCGGGTCCTTCTTGACGATGAAGAGCTTGGGCACCTCGCCCGAGTGCTCGTCGGTCACGCCGATGGCGGCCACTTCCAGCACGCCCGGGTGCATGGCGACCACCTGCTCGATCTCGTTCGGGTACACGTTGAAGCCGGAGACGAGGATCATGTCCTTCTTGCGGTCGACGATGCGGATGTAGCCGTCCGGCTCCATCACGCCGACGTCGCCGGTGTGCAGGAAGCCGCCCGCGTCGATCACCTTCGCGGTCTCGTCGGGACGCTGCCAGTAGCCCTTCATCACCTGCGGCCCCTTGATGCAGATCTCGCCCGGCTGGCCGAGCGGCACGGGCTTGTTGTCGTCATCGCGCATCTCGATGAACGTCGAGGGCGCGGGCAGGCCGATCGAGCCGCGGAACTCGGGCAGGCTCGGCGGGTTCATGGTGGCCACCGGGCTCGTCTCGGTGAGCCCGTAGCCCTCGAGGATCACCTTGCCGGTCACCTGCTTCCAGCGGTCGGCGACCGCCTTCTGCACCGCCATGCCGCCGCCCACGCACAGCTTGACGTGCGAGAAGTCGAGCTTGTGGAACTCCGGGTTGTTGAGGAACGCGTTGAACAGCGTGTTCACCGCGGTGATCATGTTGTACTTGTGCTTGCCGAGCTCCTTCACGAACGCCGGGATGTCGCGCGGGTTGGTGATGAGGATGTTGAAGCCGCCCATCTTCGCCATCATCAGGCAGTTCACCGTGAGCGAGAAGATGTGGTAGAGCGGCAGCGCGGTGATGATGACCGCCGTCTCGCCGCCCAGCGCGTGGCTGAGGTTGCCCTCGGATTGCGCGATGTTGGCGAGGATGTTCGAGTGCGTGAGCATCGCGCCCTTGGACACGCCCGTCGTGCCGCCGGTGTATTGCAGGAAGGCGAGGTCGTCGTGGCCGGTCGCGAAGGGCTTCATCGGCAGGCCGGCGCCCGCCTTCAACACCGCGTTGAAACGCTCGGCGCCCGGCAGCTCGAAGGCCGGGACCATCTTCTTGACGTTCCTCACCACGAAGTTGACGATCAGGCCCTTCGGTCCCAGCAGGTCGCCGAGCGAGGCGACCGCGATGTGCTTCACGGGCGTCCTCGGCAGCACCTCCTCCAGCGTGTGCGCGAAGTTCTCCAGGATGACGATCGCTTCCGCCCCCGAGTCCTTCAGCTGGTGCTCGAGCTCGCGCGCCGTGTACAGCGGATTGACGTTCACCACGGTGTAGCCCGCGCGCAGCGTGCCGAAGAGCGCGACCGGGTACTGCAGGCAGTTGGGCATCATGAGCGCGACGCGTGCGCCCTTGGTGAGGCCCTTCGCCTGCAGCCAGGCGGCGAAGTCGCGGCTCATCTTCTCGATCTCGGCGAAGCTGAGCGTCTTGCCCATGCAGTGGTACGCCGGGCGCGCGGCGAACTTCGCGGCGCTCTTCTCGAAAAGGTCGCCCACCGACTTGAACTCGTCCCAGGTCACGTCGGCCGGCATGCCGGGGGGATAGCTCTTCAACCAGAAGCGTTCCATGGTCCCTCCTCCTTGGGGCCGATCATACTAGGGCCGGCCGCGGAATAGCCTGACGGCGAGCGGCGCGGCCAGGCACCCGGCGCCGATTGCCGCATAGCCGCATGCCCAGGCGAAGACGCTCGACTGCCCGCCCGCGAGGTCGAGCGCCGCCCCGAACACGGCCGGCCCGAGCATGCCGCCGCCGAAGCCGACGAGCGAATACAGCCCCATCGCTGCACCGCGCAATTCGGGCGGCGCCGCGGCCACGTAGCCCGCGGTCAGCGTCGCCGACTCGGCCATCACCAGCATCGAGTAGCCGATCAGGACGGCGATGACGATCGCCCAATGCAGTGGCGCGCAAAAGGCAAGCGCGATGCCGGCGAGCGACGACGAGGACATCACCATCAGGATCCAGCGCCGCCGCCCCAGGCGCAGCGCCACCTCGTTGCCGAGGATGGAGGCCGGCACCGAGGCGAGGTTGACCACCGCGGCGACGGTGGCCGCGCCCCAGGGCGAGCCGCCCGCCGAGCCGACGCCCGCGGCGAAGGCGAGGAACGCCACCATCCAGCCGCGCGAGCCGAAGAGCTCCAGGCAATGCGCGCCGTAGCCGAGCATGTAGCCGAGCGACGCCCGGTTGGCGAGCACGCGGCGCCAGGCGGCCACGGGAAAGAGGATCGAGTGCCGCGCGCCGGTGGGCCTCTTCGGCGCGAGGCTGAGGAACACCATCAGCCCCGAGACGAGCGAGCCCAGGGCGCAGAACACGAAGGCCATGCGCCAGCCGGCAACCGGCGCGATCGCGCCGGCGAGCGCGAACGAGAGCGCCGCGCCCACGCCGTAGAACGACGTGTAGAACGCGATGTAGCGGCTCTGCGAGGGACCGTGCGCGACGTCGGTCAGCAGCCGCAGCCCGGGCATGTACGTGCCGGCGATGCCCACGCCGAGGAGCAGCTGGAACGCGCAGGCGCTCGCGAAGCCCTCGGCTGCCAGGCCGAAGCCGGCGCAGCCGGCGAGCGCGAGCGCGCTCGCCGCGGCGTACACCCAGCGCCCGTCGACGCGGTCGGTGAGCGCCGTCCAGAACGACACCGTGCCGATGTAGCCGGCGAAGAAGAAGCTGCCGACGATCCCCGCCGCGGAGTTGGACAGCCCCCACTCCGCCTGCAGCTGCGGCAGCAATGCCGGATAGGTGGAGGAGCCCAGCATCGAGAAGATGTGGGCGCAAATGAGCAAAAGGGGGACAGTCCCCATTTTTCTCATTTGCGAATCAGGTGCAATTGAGAAAAATGGGGTCTGTCCCTATTTGTTTTTGAACGTCGGCTTTCGCTTCTCGACGAAGGCGGCCATGCCTTCTTTCTGGTCCTCGAGCGCGAACTGGGAGTGGAACAGGCGCCGCTCGAAGAGGACGCCCTCGGCGAGCGAGGTCTCGTAGGCGCGGTTGATGGATTCCTTGGCCATCATCACCACGGGCAGCGAATAGGCGGCGATCTTCGCGGCCATGGCCATCGCCTCGTCCATCAGCTTCTCCGCGGGCACGACGCGCGACACGAGCCCCGCGCGCAGCGCCTCCTGCGCATCCAGCATGCGCGCGGTGAGGATGGCGTCCATGGCGATCGCCTTGGAGGTGAAACGCGGCAGGCGCTGCGTGCCGCCGGAGCCCGGCATGATGCCGAGGTTGATCTCCGGCTGGCCGAACTTCGCGTTCTCTGCCGCGATGGCGAGGTCGCACATCATGGCGAGCTCGCAGCCGCCGCCGAGCGCGAAGCCGGCCACCGCGGCGAGCACCGGCTTCCTGATGTTGCGGATGTGCTCCCAGTCGCGCGTGATGTAGTTCTGCCGGTAGGCGTCCATGTAGCCGTAGTCCTTCATCGCCGCGATGTCGGCGCCGGCGGCGAAGGCCTTCTCGTTCCCGGTGATGACGATGCAGCCCACGCCGTCGTCGGCATCGAAGGCGTAGAGCGCCTTGGCGAGCTCCTGCATGAGCTGCGCGTTCAGGGCGTTCATCTGCTTGGGGCGGTTGAGCGTGATCACGCCCACGCGGCCCTTCGTCTCGGCAAGGATCAGCTCGTAGGTCATTTTTTGCGCGCCTTCAGTTCGGAAAGGGGAATGGAACCGGGAATCTCGATGCGCCGGCGCCCGGGCTCGGGCGCGGTGCGCGCCTCCACGCGCCGCAGGCTCCGGCGGCTGCGCTCGGCGAGCTGCTGGTAGAGCAGCATGTTGTCCTTCTTCCAGCCGAGCTCCTCGGCGGAGAGCTCGCGCAGCACGCGCGCGGGGATGCCGGCGGCGAGCGAGCGCGGCGGAATGCGGCTCTCGGCCCTGACGAAGGCGAGCGCCGCCACCATCGCGTCCTCGCCCACCTCGGCGTTGTCGTTCACCACCGCGTTCATGCCGATGAGCGCGCCGCGCCGCACGACGCAGCCGTGCAGCACCGCCCCGTGGCCGATGGTCACTTCCGGCCCGACCACCGTGTCCTTGCCGGGAAAGCCGTGCAGCATGCAGGTGTCCTGGATGTTCGCGCCCTCCTCGACCACGATGCGGCCGAAGTCGCCGCGCAGGCAGGCCGCCGGGCCGACGTAGGCGCGCGCGCCGACCAGCACGTCGCCGATCAGCACGGCGCTCTCGTGCACGAACGCGGACGGGTGCACCACGGGGACGATCCCGTCGATCTCGTACACCTGGGGCATGCCCCGGATTCTAGCGCCGCTGGTGTAAGCTTTCGCCATGCCCGCGGTGCTCGTTTCGACCGGCGGCGGCGTGCTGACCCTCACGCTGAACCGCCCCGAGAAGTTGAACGCCTTCGTCGCCGAGATGCACGGCCTGCTGCGCGAGGCGATGACGCAAGCCGAGGAGGACACCTCCATCCGCGCGCTTCTCATCACGGGCGCGGGGCGGGGCTTCTGCGCCGGACAGGACCTCGCCGAGCGCGACATGAACGACCCGAACCTCGACCTGGGCGGCGGGCTCGAGGCGAACTACAACCCGTTCATACGCCGCTTGCGCGCGCTGCCCAAGCCCGTGGTGTGCGCGGTGAACGGCGTCGCCGCGGGCGCGGGCGCGAACTTCGCGCTCGCCTGCGACCTCGTGCTCGCCGCGCGCTCGGCATCCTTCATGCAGGCGTTCTCCAAGATCGCGCTCGTGCCCGATTGCGGCGGCACCTATTGGCTGCCGCGCCTCGCAGGGCTGCAGCGCGCGATGGGCATGGCGCTCCTCGCCGAGCGCGTCTCGGCCGAGGACGCGGAGCGCTGGGGGCTCATCTGGAAGGTGGTGGACGACGCGAAGCTCATGGACGAGGCGAGCGCGCTCGCGCGCGCGCTCGCCGCGGGCCCCACGCACACCTACGGCATGATCAAGAAGGCGCTGTACGCCTCCTCAGGCAACACGCTCAGCGAGCAGCTCGACCTCGAGCGCGACTTCCAGCGCGAGGTCGGGCGCCACGGCGACTATCGCGAGGGCGTCGCCGCCTTCCTCGAGAAGAGGAAGCCCGCGTTCACGGGCCGCTGATGGACCGCGAGGCGCTGGCGCAGGCCGCGGGCAAGGTCATGTGGCGCGAGGACCGCGTCTCCAGGCAGCTCGGCATGCAGCTGGAGGAGCTTCGCCCGGGCTACGCGCGCCTCGCCATGACGGTCACCGAGCACATGGCGAACGCCCAGGACTACTGCCACGGCGGCATGATCTTCACGCTGGCCGATTCCAGCTTCGGCTTCGCCTCGAACAGCCACAACCAGCGCGCGCTCGCCGCCGCCTGCTCGATCGAGTACCTCGCCCCGGCGCGCGTCGGCGACCGGCTGACCGCCGAGTGCCGCG
>DATFEJ010000329.1:0-4797 GCA_035251235.1 Burkholderiales bacterium | reverse complement strand
CGCCGGGCAGATCGTCGCCGGGCGCGCGCACCGCGGGGAGCTGGCACATGGCGAGCGCCCACCTGGCTTCCGGCGCGCCGGGGCTGAGCGCGATCGCGGCGCGGCAGCTGTCGGTCGCTGCGCGCCATTCGCCCTGCTGCCAAAGCACGATGCCGAGGTTCACGTGTGCCTGGGAGATGGACGGGCCGAGCGCGATTGCCCGGCGGTAGCACTGCTCGGCGTCCTCCGGGCGCTGGCTTGCGCCCAGGACGTTGCCCAGGCCGACGTGCGCGTCCGCGTAATCGGGCCTCAGCTCGAGGGCCTTGTGCAGGCATCGGCCTGCCTTTTCCAGGGAGCCCCGGTTGCAGAGCAGGTTGCCGAGATTGCACCACGCTTCGGCGAAGGCGGGTCGCTGCGCCACGGCACCCTCGTAGGCCGCCAGGGCCTCCTCCGGCTTGCTCCCGCGAACTAGAGCGTTGCCGAGCCAGTACAGGGCATCGGCGTCCGCGCCGTCGGCCTCGAGCGCTTGCCGTAGCACGGGCGCGGCTTCCTCCCAACGCTCGAGGCGGCACAGCAGCATCCCGAGGTTGCGCAGCGCGCCGGCGTAGCCGGGTCGGAGCGCGAGCGCCCGTTCCAGGGTGGAGGCGGCCTGGGCGAGGTCGCCGCGCGCCTCGAGCACGCTCGCCAGGACGACCAGCGCCTCGGGGAACGCCTCGCGGCTTCGCAGCGCGGCTCTGAGCAGGCTTTCGGCGCGCTCCAGCGCACCCTGGGTGTAGAGGAGCCGGCCGAGATTGTACGAGGCGAAGGGGTCCCCGGGCTCGAGCGCCAGGGCGCTTTCGAGCTCGCGGACGGCCGCAAGTGGGTCGCCGAGCGCGTCGAGCACGATCCCCAGGTTGAGGTGGGCGGCAAGCGAGGGCTCCGCCGACGCCGCGGCCCGATACTGGTCTCGGGCCTCTTCGAGCCGGCCGGCCTCCTCGCTCACCCTGCCCAGCGCGAGCAGGCGGCCCGCCCTCTTCCTGCGCGACTCGAACAGTCGCCCCAGGAGTACGACGGGTCCTAAGCGGGCCATGTGAGATTGTTCACGGTGGGATCAGGCGCGGGTGCGGCGAGAATGGTCAGCAGCTGCCGGATTCCGTCACCGTGGATGCGCGCTAACCCATGAATCGGTGAGGTTTTTGGCAGTTTGCGGGCATGGCACATGGCTTGCTATAACCTTACCAAGCGGCGCTGCCGCCTGTCTTCAACCGAAAGGAGAAATTGCATGAAACGGCTTCAACAGGGCTTTACGCTGATCGAGCTGATGATCGTGGTCGCGATTATCGGCATTCTGGCTGCGGTGGCGCTCCCCGCGTACCAGGACTACACCGTCCGGGCGAAGGTGTCCGAGGTGCTGCTGGCCATGAGCGCCTGCCGTACGTCGATCACCGAGGTCTACCAGACGGGCGGCACGCCTCCGGGCGCCTCGAACTGGGGATGCGAGAGCGGCAACACGTCGAAGTACGTTTCGTCCATCGCAACCGATGACAACGGCAAGGTGACGGCGACGATCACCGGCATCAGCGCGACGGTGAACAACACGCTGGTGACGCTGGTGCCGCTGGTGCGCGACGCCACGACCGCGGCGACGGTCGCCGACAACATGGGCGAAGGCCTGTTCGGCTGGCGGTGCGGCAACCCGGGCGATGGCACGACCCTGCTTGCCAAGTACCTGCCGGGCTCCTGCCGCGGCGCGTAAACCTCGGCGAGAGAAAGTCAAAAAGCGCCCTTCGGGGCGCTTTTTTTTTGCACTAGCGGCAGGCGGGCGCGAGCTTGTCGCGCGGCGGCGGCAGCGGCAACCGGTCGAGGCGCTGCAACTCCATCAGTCCGCCGCGAAAGCCGAAGCGCTCTGCCAGCCGATAGTTCTCCTTCGCCTCGTCGAACCGGCCGAGGCATTCGAGCGCCAGGCCGAGGCGGTGATACTGGATGCCGCTCTTCGGCTGCAGTTCGATGGCGCGCACGAGATCGGCGCGCGCCGCTTCGAACGCCTTGGATTGCAGATGCACCACGCCGCGCGCGTAGATGCATTGCGCGGTCTGCGGATAGCGGCGCACGCAGGTCTGCGTGACGGCAAGGGCCTGCTCGACATGGCCGGCGTAGAGGTACTCGCGGCCGGCGCCATACAGGGTGCGAGAGCCCCAGGGCACCGGCGTCTCGGGGAGCTTCGCCACGGCATCGGTCCACAGGCGCAGCGGGCTGGAGAACGTCGTCAGCCGGTCGTGCGCGGCGTAGGCGAGCAACGCGCACGCGGCAAGCCCGAGCGCGCAGGCCGCTCGCCAGGGCAGGCGTGACAGGGCGGCGACCAGCAGCAGGAAGTAACCGGGCGCCCAGAGGTAGCTGCGGTAGAGCACGAACGGCTCCTGCAGCTTCACCGTGGTGAACTCGACGAAGAACATCAGCCACGCGAACAGCAGGCCGCAGCCCGCAAGGCCCACGGCTCCGCTGCGCAGGACGAGCCACGCGCCCAGCGCGCCGCAGGCGGCGAACGCGGCCACCTTGGTCGCGATCCAGGCCGGGGTCCAGCCGGCGAGGAAATCCACGCGCAGGTCGATCGCCATGGCGCTCGTGTCCGGCCAGAACCACAGGGCGAGGTACTTGAAGAACAGGCCGGCCTGCGTCACCGCACTCAGCGCGAGCGAGGGCACGATCGCGTCGCCGCCTGCCGCCGCCTCGATCTGCGCGGCGACGGCGCCCGCGGCTTCCTCGTAGACGCCGCCGAGAATGCGCAGGGAACGCAACAGGACGAAGATCGCGGCCGGCGCGCAGGCGGCGACGAAGAGCGCGACGTAGCGCAGCGCGAACCGGCGCTCGGGCCGCGCCACGACGGCAAGCGGCAGCAGCGCCGCCGGCAGCAGCACCGCGTGCTCCTTGGACAGCACGGCCAGCGAGAAGCCGAGCGCCGCGGAGAGCGCGTTGGCATAGCTGCGGCGACGCAGGCCGCGCAGCATGAGCAGGGCGCAGGCCAGTGAAAACAGCGTCGCCAGTACGATGCTGCGCTGCACGAGATAGCCGGCGCCATAGACCGCGACCGGATGCAGCGCGAATGCGCCGGCGCCGATCGCGGCGCGCGCGACCACGTCGGGCTGCGGCGCGCCGGGCAGTGCCATGCGTTGCGCGTCCGCCAGCAGCTTGTAGAGCAGCAGCACGCAGCCCGAGTGCAGCACGAGGCTGACGACGCGTTGCGCGACGACGCCGCCCCAGACCACCTCGGTCATGGTGAGCGAGAAGTACGCCGGCAGGCGCAGGTCGAGCCCAATCGGGTGCGTCGCATAGTAGGCGAACAGCCGCCCGGAGAAGAACAGCTTGTCGTCGAATACCAGCGGATTGCCGAGGAACGGCGCGTACAGGGCGACTGTCGCCGCCAGCACCGCCAGCAGGCCCGCGGCAGGCCAGGGCACGGCACGCCGCATCATTCGAAGCGCAGTGCTTCCACCGGGTTGAGCCGCGCCGCGCGGCGCGCGGGGTAGAAGCCGAAGAACACGCCGATCACCAGGGCGAAGGCCACCGCCAGCGCCACGGCTTCGCCCGAGAGCAGCACCTGCCAGCCGGCGAACTGCGCCACCGCCAGCGCCGCGCCGACGCCCAGGAGCACGCCGACCAGCCCGCCGATGAGCGACAGCGTGACGGCCTCCACCAGGAACTGGCCGAGGATGTCGCGCGTGCGCGCGCCCACCGCCATGCGCAGGCCGATCTCGCGCGTGCGCTCGGTGACGCTGACCAGCATGATGTTCATGATGCCGATGCCGCCGACCACCAGCGACACCGAGGCCACGGCCGCCAGCAGCAGCGCCAGCACCCGGCTCGAGGCCTCCTGCGCCGCCATGATCTCCGCCAGATTGCGCAGCGAGAAGTCGTCCTCGGCCCCCGTCTGCAGCCGGTGGCGCTGCCGGAGGAGCGCGCGCACCTGCTCCTCGACGCGCTTGGTGTCGTGGCCCTCCGCGACCTTGACCCAGATGGTGCTCACGGCGCGCTGCCTGGCCTGGGTGGCCGTGCCCAGCACCCGGCTGCGCGCCGTGCCGATCGGCACGAGGATGATGTCGTCCTGGTCGGTGCCCATCATGCTCTGGCCCTTGGTGCCGAGCACGCCGATCACCGTGAACGGCACGCGCTTGATACGGATCACCTGGCCCAGCGGGTCGGCGCCGCCGAACAGCTCGCGCACCACCGTCTGCCCGACGACGCACACCTTGCCCGCGCCCGACATCTCCCCGGGCTCGAACATGCGTCCCGAGTGCAGCGGCCACTCGCGCACGCCCAGGTACTCGGGCGTGGTGCCGTAGATCTGCGTCGCCCAGTTGGTGTTGCCCCAGATCACCTGGGCGCCGCCGCGCAGCGCCGGCGCGGCGAGCGCTTCCGCGATCTCGCGATTGATGGCGATGGCGTCGTCCTCCGACAGCGTGAAGTTGGACCCCACGCCGAGACGCACGCCGCCCTGGGTGCGCGCGCCGGAAAGGATCAGGAGCAGATTCGAGCCCAGGGCGCGGATCTGCTCCTCGACGCGCGCCTGCGCGCCGGCGCCGACCGCGATCATCACGATCACCGCCGCTACGCCGATGATGATGCCGAGCATGGTGAGCGCGCTGCGCAGCTTGTTGACCGACAGCGCGCGCAGGGCGATGCGCAGCAGGGCGGCGAAGCTCATGCCGGCACCCCGTCGCCGGCCAGCAGGCGCTCGGCATCGGCCGGCGCCGCCGGGCGCTCGTCGGCGACGACGCGGCCGTCCAGGAAGCGCAGCACGCGGCGCGCGAAGCGCGCGATATCGGGCTCGTGCGTGACGATCAC
>DATFEJ010000096.1:0-6338 GCA_035251235.1 Burkholderiales bacterium | reverse complement strand
ACGAACTCGCCGTGCGCGAAGTTGACGATGCGCAGCACGCCGTAGAGCAGCGTCAGGCTCATGCCGATCAGCGCGTAGATGCCGCCGACGATGAAGCCGTTGACGATGCCGTTGAGGACCAGGATGTCCATGCGCGCCTAGGGGATGTAGCGCCGCCACTCGGGGCGGCGGCGCAGGATCGTGCCGACGATGCCGCGCGGCAGGAAGAGCACCAGCAGCACCGTGGCCACGCCGAGGATGAGGAGGTTGAGCAGCGGGAAGCGGCGCCAGATCAGCTCGTCCAGCCATACCATCACCACCGCGCCGACGATCGGCCCGGTGACCGTCCCGAGGCCCCCGGCCACTGCGTAGATCACGGTCTTGGCGGTGGTGAGCGTGTTGAACGCGGTCTCGGTGTCGACCACGTTCGTGTACCAGGCCTCGATGCCGCCGCACAGCGCGGGGAAGAACGCCGCGATCAGCCAGCCGTACAGGCGCACGCGCGTCACGTTCACGCCCATCATGTCGGCGGCCTCGGCGTCGTCGCGCACCGCGCGCAGCGCCTTCCCGAGGCGCGAGCGCGACAGCCACAGGATCACGCCCAGCGCGAGCAGCATCGCCGCCATCATCACGTAGAAGGAATGCACCGGCTCGGCGCGGCTGCCGAGCTGCAGGCCGAACGAGCCGCCGGTGATGTTCTCGGGCATGTTGGAGATCACCAGCCGGCAGATGCCGGCGAGCGCGAGGCTGACGATGGCGAAGTAGATGCCCGAGAGCCGGAGCGTGGGCGCGAACAGCAGCCCCAGGATCACGCCCGCCAGGCCCGAGAACGGCAGCGCGAGCAGCACCGGGAAGCCGAGGCTCTTCACCAGGATCGCGGTGGTGAAGGCGCCTACGCCGTAGAAGGCGACGAAGCCGAAGGGCATGTAGCCCGAGAACCCCGCGGCGACATTGAAGGCGGAGGCCATGGTGATCCACAGCATCAGGTAGAAGTGGAACGCGAGGTTCAGGTCGAGCACCGGCACGAAGAGGAAATAGATGCCGACCACGCCGCCGATCACGGCGGCGAGCGTGTAGTAGATGCGATCGGCCGAGGCGCGCTCGGAAGCGCGCGCTGTGCCGGACGGCTCAGGCGGCATGGGCGGCGAGCTTGGGGCGCAGCTTGTGGTGGCCGGTGTCTTCCTGGAAGGCCTTGCCGATCTCGAGCACGGTGCGCTCGGCGAACGGCTTGCCGAGGATCTGGATGCTGAGCGGCAGGCCCTCGTGCAGCCCCGCCGGCAGCGCGAGCCCGCACAGCCCGAGGTAGTTCCAGGGCCGCGTCAGATGGCCGGGGATCGGCGCCTGCTCCTCGATCTCGTCGAGCGGCGGCGCGGGGAGGGCGATCGTCGGCAGCAGGAGCGCGTCGTAGGGGCGGAACCACTCGGCGAACACGCGCCGGCGCGCCGCCATCACGCGCAGCGTCTCGGCGTACTCGCCCGGCGCGAGCCTGGCCGCGCCTTGCACGCGCGCGCGCACCGCCGGCCCGATCGGCTGCTTCGGGTCCTCGATGTACGCGCGGTGCAGCGTGTAGGCCTCGGAGGCGATGATGGCGCCGGCGGGCTTGGACAACTCGAACGCCCACTCGGGCAGGCGCACCGGCACGATCTTCGCGCCGAGCTTCTCCAGACGCTTCGCGGCCTCCTGCCACGCCGCGACCACCGCGGGGTGCATGAAGGAGGGCAGCTGCGTCGCGTCGGGCAGGGCGATGCGGAACGCATCCAGCCGGCCGGCTTCGAAGCGCCCGGGAAGCTCGAGCGGCGGCTGCGCCAGCGTCGTCGGGTCGCGCTCGTCCGCGCCGGCGAGGACGCGCAGCACCTCGGCGCAATCGTCGACCGAGCGCCCGAGCGGCCCGATGCTGTCCAGCGTCCAGCTGAGCAGCCCCGTGCCGTGCAGGCTGATGCGGCCGAAGGTCGCTTTGAGGCCCACTAGCCCGTTGAAGCCCGCGGGGATGCGCACCGAGCCGCCGGTGTCGCTGCCGATGCCGATCGGCGCGAGCCCCGCGGCGACCGCGACGCCGGTGCCGCTCGAGGAGCCGCCGGGCACGCGCTGGCGCTCGAGGTCCCAGGGGTTCCAGGGCGTGCCCATCAGCGGGTTGGTACCCCAGCCGCCGAAGGCAAATTCCACCATGTGGGTCTTGCCGAGCGGGATCATGCCCGCGCCGAGCAGCCGCTCGACCGTCGCGCACGTGGTGTCGGCGACGCGTGTCGCCCACATCCTCGAGCCGATGGTGCCGATGCGCCCGGCGATGTCGCACAGGTCCTTGAGCGCGATCGGCAGGCCGTGCAGCGGCCCGAGCGGCAGGCGGGCCTTGCGCGCGGTATCGGCGGCGTCGGCGAGCGCACGTGCCTCCTCGGCGTAGACCTGGACGAAGGCGTGGAGCTTGCCGTCGAGCGCCTCGATGCGCGCCAGGTGCGCGTCGACCAGCTCGCGGCTCGAGCACTGCCCGGCGCGCAGCAGCGCCGCTTGTTCCAGCAGGGTCAGGTCGGTGGGCGCCATGTCAGATCTTCGCCATCACGTGGCGCACGATGCTGTAATCCTCGAGCGCGTACATCGACATGTCCTTGCCGTAGCCGGAGGATTTCATCCCGCCGTGCGGCATCTCGTTCACCAGCATGAAGTGCGTGTTGATCCAGGTGCAGCCGTACTGCAGGCGCTTGGCCACCCGCATCGCCTTGCGGATGTCGCCGGTCCACACCGATGAGGCGAGGCCGTAGTCGGAGTCGTTGGCGAACGCGATTGCCTGCTCCTCGTCGGTCACGCGCGTGACGGACACCACCGGCCCGAACACCTCTCGGCGCACGATCTCGTCCTCCTGCTTCGCGCCGGCGACCACCGTGGGCTCGTAGAAGAAGCCCTTGCCGGCCCGCAGCTTCCCGCCCGTGAGCACCTCCATGTGCTTGATGCCGGAGGCCCGCTCGACGAAGCCCGCGACGCGCTTTCTCTGCCGGTCGGAGATGAGCGAGCCGATCTCCACGCCTTCCTCGTCCTGCGTGCCGACCTTGATCTTCGACACTGCGCTCGCAAGGTCCGCGGCGAAGCGCTCGTAGACCTTCGAACCGGCGTACACGCGGCAGGCCGCCGTGCAGTCCTGCCCGGCGTTGTAGTAACCGAAGGTGCGGATGGCCTCGACCACCTCGGCGAGGTCGGCGTCGTCGAGCACCAGCACCGGCGCCTTGCCGCCCAGCTCGAGGTGCGTGCGCTTCAACGTACGCGAGGCCGCCTGCAGCACCTTCTGGCCGGTGGCGATGTCGCCGGTGAGCGAGACCATGCGCACCTGCGGGTGCTCGATGAGCGGCGCGCCTACCGAATCCCCGCGCCCGGCGATGATGCTGAACACGCCCTTGGGAAAGATCTCGGCCGCGAGCTGCGCCATCCTGAGCGAGGTGAGCGGCGTCTGCTCGGAGGGCTTGAGCACCACGGTGTTGCCTGCGGCGAGCGCCGGCGCCGCCTTCCACGCGGCCATCATCAGCGGATAGTTCCAGGGCGCGACCGAGGCCACCACGCCGATCGGGTCGCGCCGGATCATGCTGGTGTGGCCCGCGAGGTACTCGTTGGCCGCCGAGCCCGGCATGCAGCGCGCCGCGCCGGCGAAGTAGCGGTAGCAGTCCACGATGGCCGGCAGCTCGTCGGCGAGCACGCGCGCGTAGGGCTTGCCGCAATTGAGCGACTCCAGGCGCGCGAACTCCTCGGCGCGATCCTCGATCGCCGCGGCGAGCTTGAGCAGCAGCGCGCTGCGTTCGGCGGGCGTGGTCTGCGACCAGGTGGCGAAGGCGCGGTGCGCGGCGCCGACCGCGCGGTTCACCTGGTCGGCGGAGGCCTCGCGCACCGTGGCGAGCACGGCGCCGCTGGCGGGGTCGAGCACCTCCTCGGCGCGTCCTTCGCCCTCGGCGAACTGGCCGTCGATCAGCAGCTGGGTGTGGAAGTTCATGGTCGGGCTCCTTGGGTCGTTCATTTGCGTGGCGCGCGCGCGTGCTCGTCGCCGCGCGTCAGGTAATAGGCAGCGAGGATGGGCAGGAAGGTGAGGGCGACGATGACCACCGCCACCACGTTGGTCACAGGGCGCTGGCGCGGGCGCACCAGCTCCTGCAGCATCCAGATGGGCAGCGTGGTCTGCTGGCCGGCGGTGAAGGTGGTGACGATCACCTCGTCGAACGACAGCGCGAAGGCGAGCATGCCGCCCGCAAGCAGCGCCGTGCCGAGGTTGGGCAGCAGCACGTAGCGCAGCGTCTGGAAGGCGTCCGCGCCAAGGTCCATCGAGGCCTCGACGAGCGACGGGCTGGTGCGCCGCAGGCGCGCCACCGCGTTGTTGAAGACCACCACCACGCAGAAGGTGGCGTGGCCTACGACGATGGTCCAGAAGCCGAAGGGGATGCCCCCGAGGCCGTAGGCGGAGCGCAGCGCGATGCCGGTGACGATGCCGGGCAGCGCGATCGGCAGCACGAGCAGCAGCGACACCGCTTCGCGGCCGAAGAAGCGCGCGCGCGCCAGCGCCAGCGCGGCGAGCGTTCCCAGCACGAGCGCGAGCGCGGTGGTCACCGCGGCGACCTGCAGCGACAGCTCGATCGCCTGCCAGACGTCGGGCCGCTCCCAGGCCACGCCGAACCATTTCGCGGTCAGCCCGGGCGGCGGGAAAACGTAGGTCTGGTCCTCGCTCGAGAAGGCATACAGGAAGATGAACAGCATCGGCACGTGCAGGAAGGCCATGCCGGCGAGCGCGGCGGCTTGCAGCGCGCGCGGTGCGCGCGGCGTGGCGTCAGAGCGCATCGAAGGCCCCCATGCGCTTCGCGATCGCGAGGTACACGGCCATCACGGTGATCGGCACCAGGGTGAAGGCCGCGGCGAGCGGCACGTTGCCCGCGGTCCCCTGCTGCAGGTACACCACCTGGCCGAGGTAGAGCGACGAGTCGCCGATGATGCCGGGGATGATGTAGTCGCCGAGCGTCAGCGAGAACGTGAAGATCGAGCCGGCGATGACGCCGGGCAGCGCCAGCGGCAGGATCACCTTGCGGAAGGTCGCCGCGTCGCGCGCGCCGAGGTCGGCCGAGGCCTCGATCAGGCTCTGCGGCACGCGCTCGAGCGCCGCCTGGATCGGCAGGATCATGAACGGCAGCCAGATGTAGACGAAGACGATGAACGTGCCGAGCGAGGAGATGGAGAGCGACGGCCCGCCGATGCCCGGCACGGCCAGGAGCCCCTGCAGCAGCCAGGAAAGCCCGGCCTCCGCGAACACCCAGTTGACCACGCCTTCGCGGGCGAGCAGCAGCTTCCAGGCGTACACGCGCACCAGGTAGCTCGACCACAGCGGCAGCATGACGCCCAGGTACAGGGCGGCGCGCAGCCAGCCGCGCGTGTAGCGCGCCATGAGGTAGGCGATGGGGAAGGCGATGAGCGCGCAGCCCACGGTCACCGCCGCGGCCATGCCCACGGTGCGCGCGATCACGTCGCGGTTGGCGGGCGCGGCGAGCTCGACGAAGTTCCCCAGCGTGAACTCGCGCTTGATCACGCCGGAGAACTCGTCCAGCCCGTAGAAGCTGTTGGCGAGCAGCGCGACCAGCGACCCGCAGTAGACGATGCCCAGCCACAGCAGCGGCGGCGCGAGCAGCAGCGCGAGCGCAAGGCCGCGCCGGCCGTAGAGCGCGGTAGAGAGGCTCCGGGCAAGTGCGCTCACGCCGGGCCCTGCGGGATGCGGTGGCAGGCCTCGCCGGGCCAGGAGAGCGTCACCTCGGCCCCGAGCGCGAAGTCGCGGCGCGCGCCGTTGACCAGCAGCTCCACGCCGTCGCCTGCGTCCACGATGTAGCGGATGAAGGCGCCCAGGTACTCCACCTCCTTCACCACGCCAGGCACGGCGCCCGCGCCGTCGTTGCCGGCACCTGCGCGGCGCGCTTCGATGCGGATGTGCTCCGCGCGCAGCATGACCGCGCCGTCCACGCCGGTGAGCCGCTGCGCGGCCGCGCCTTCCAGCAGGTTGCCCGAGCCCACGAAGCCGGCGACGAAGCGCGTGGCCGGCCGCTCGTAGATCTCCTCCGGCGTGCCGATCTGCTCGACGCGCCCGCGGTCGAACACGCACACGCGGTCGCTCATGGAAAGCGCCTCCTGCTGGTCGTGCGTGACGAAGACGAACGTGATGCCGACCTGGCGCTGCAGGGCCTTCAGCTCCACCTGCATGCTCTCCCGCAGCTTCAGATCCAGCGCGCCGAGCGGCTCGTCCAGCAGCAGCACGCGCGGCTCGTAGACGAGCGCCCGGGCCAGGGCCACCCGCTGCTGCATGCCCCCCGAGAGCTGGGCCGGGCGCGCCCCCGCGCGCGTGTCCAGGCGTACCA
>DATFEJ010000225.1:0-2131 GCA_035251235.1 Burkholderiales bacterium | reverse complement strand
CGAGGCGACGAGGACCAGGTCGGCGTCGCCGATCTCCCGTGCGATCGAATCGACGATGCCCCTGTCCTTCGCCAGGTTCAGGTTGGCCGCGCTGCGGCCGATCCCCACCACTTCGCCGCAGGCCAGCCAGGCGGCTTCGACTGCCGCGACGCTCGCGGCCGGGTTCTCCCGCAGCGGGGCCAGCACGACGCGCTTGCCCTTGAACAGGTCCGCAGTTGCCGCGGCGGCGCCGCTTTTCTCCGCGCCCGCGATCGGGTGCGCGGGCACGAACTGGGAAATCCTGGCGCCCAGCGCCGCGCGCGCCGCCGCCACCACGTCGCGCTTGGTGCTGCCGGCGTCGGTGACCAGCGCGCCGGGCTTGAGCAGCGGCGCGAGCGCGGCGAACAGCGCCGGATACTGGGCCACCGGCGCGGCGACGAGCACGAGGTCGGCGCCGGCCGCGTCGGCGCCGATCGAGTCGATGACGCCCTGATCCAGCGCGAGCCTGAGATTCGCCGCGCCGCGCCCGATGCCGACCACGTGGCCGGCGAGGCGCGCCGCCTTCAGCGCCAGCGCGAACGAGCCGCCGATCAGGCCCACGCCGATGACGGCGACCCTGGCGAAGCGCATCAGTCCTTCAGGCTGGCCGCCAGCGCCATGAGGAAGCGCTCGTTCTCGGCCTCGGTGCCGACGGTGACGCGCAGGTGCTCGGGCAGCTCGTAGCCCCCGCCCACCGGCCGCACGATGACCCCGCGCTTGAGCAGGCGCTTGTAGACTTCCTGCGCCTTGCCCACGCGGATGGTGAGGAAGTTGGCGCAGGACGGGATGTACGCGAGGCCGAGGCGCTCGCTGCCCTCGCGCAGCTGCCGCAGGCCCCGCAGGTTCTCGGCGTAGCTGCGCGCCACGAACTCCATGTCCTCGAGCGCCGCGCAGGCCGCGGTGAGCGCCATGCTGTTGACGTTGAACGGCTGGCGCACGCGGTTCATGACGTCGGCCACCGAGGGGTGCGCGAGCGCATAGCCGACGCGCAGGCCCGCGAGGCCGTAGGCCTTGGAGAAGGTGCGTGTCAGCACGAGGTTCGGGTGGCGCTTGAGCCACTTCACCGTGTCGGCGCGCAGCTCCGCGGGCAGGTACTCGTTGTAGGCCTCGTCGATGACCACGATCACGCGCTCGGGCACGCCGCGCACGAAGGCCTCCAGCGCGTCGGCGGCGGCGAGCGTGCCCGTCGGATTGTTCGGGTTCGCGATCCACACGACGCTCGTTTCGGCGTCGATGGCGCGCGCCATCGCCTCGAGGTCGTGGCCGTAGTCCCGCGCCGGCACGACGATGCCGCGCGCGCCGCGCGCCTGCGTGGCGAGCGGGTAGACCGCGAACGCATGCTGCGAGTAGACCGCGGCGCGCCCGGGCGCGAGAAAGGCGAGCGCCACGAGCTCGAGCACGTCGTTCGAGCCGTTGCCGAGCACCACCTGCGCCATGTCGACGCCGTAGCGCGCGGCGAGCGCCGTCTTCAGCTCGTGGCCGTTGCCGTCCGGGTAGCGCGCGATCTCGCCCAGCGCGCGCTCGATGGCGGCGCGCGTGCGCGGCCCCGTGCCGTGCGGGTTCTCGTTGGAGGCGAGCTTGACGATCGAGGACTCCTTCAGGCCCATCTCGCGCGCCAGCTCCGAGATCGGCTTGCCCGGCTGATAGGGGGCGATCGAGCGCACGTACGACGGCGCGAGCTCGCAGGGGTCGAAGCTCATGCGGCTGGACACCTCAGGCTCCGGCGGCCGGATAGGAGCCGAGCACCTTGAGGAACGGCGCCTTGCGGCGCAGCGCCTCGAGCGCGCCGGCCACGCGCGCGTCCTGCTGGTGCCCTTCCAGATCGATGTAGAACAGGTACTCCCACAGCGCGCTGCGCATGGCGCGCGCCGGCCGCGACTCGATGCGCGTCATGCTGACGCCCGCCTCGGCGAGCGGCGTGAGCAGCGCGTGCACCGCGCCGGGCCGGTTCTCCGCCGTCATGACGAGCGAGGTGCGGTCGCGGCCGCTGGGCGCCGTTTCGAGCGCGCCCAGCACCAGAAAGCGCGTCGTGTTGTTGGGGTCGTCCTCGATGCCGCGCGCCAGCACCTGCAGGCCGAAGCGCTCGGCCGCCGCCTCGCCGGCGATGGCGCCC